>NZ_JACJOV010000159.1:0-74711 GCF_014695745.1 Leptolyngbya sp. FACHB-671
CTTTTCGGGACGTTATCGCAATCGTAGAAAACGGTTTGGCTTGCGCTTGAATCTGATTGCTGGCTTACTCAACTATGAATTGGCACATGCCTTTTGATTCATGCAGGAGGTCTACTCTGTAAGGGCGGTTTGCGAACCGCCCCTACGCTAAAGCTTATTCATCTGAAGATGGCTGTAAGTTCTTTATTTCGCCAGTACATTCGGATAAGGATATAAGGTCTGTACTGTTTTACGGTTCGACGGTTTGGGCTGCTCCACCTCCTCGGCGAGTTGGCTCTGCGGCTGCAATCATTGTTCCGTCAGGGTTGATGGCTATACCTGTAGCGGCTCCAATTTCGGCAACAGGTTCCAGCACATGTCCTAACTCAGTCAGGGCTAACCCTAACTCACTGGTTTCAAAGCCACTATCTACTTGAGTTACGCCTCCATTGCGTTGAGAGATACGAGGAGCGGCGATCGCCTTATCAATTGGCAGATCAAAGTCAAATACATTAAAGGCAATTCCTAGAACGGTTGTGATAATGGTTGAACCACCTGGAGAGCCAAAGGCTATCACTTGTCCATCTGGAGCAAAGGCGATCGTCGGAGACATACTGCTGCGGGGGCGCTTTCCCGGTTCTGGGGTGTTGGGATGAGGACTTTCGGGGTCAAAGTCGGTCAACTCATTGTTGAGGAGAAATCCATATCCTGGAACAACAATGCCAGAGCCACCCGTAGACTCAATCGTGAGTGTGTAGGAAACGACATTGCCAAAGCGATCGGCAACGGTTAGGTGAGTGGTGGAAAGCCCTTCGTGATCGCCAATTTGAGCGACAGGAGTGGCGGTTGTCATGCTGGGACTAGGATCAGTTTGATAGGGCAATGGATTGCCTGCTGTGGTGCGGGCTTCGATCCCTTCGGGTGGGGCAGTGTTTTCAATGAGCGATCGCCTCTCCGCTGTGTACTCTTCACTCAACAAACCTGCAAGAGGGACATCAACATACTCTGGATCGCCCAGAAAAGCAGAGCGATCGGCGTATGCCAACCTCTCGGATTCAATAATGGCGTGTAAAGCCTGGGCGCGATCGAGTGTTGCCAGGTCAAAACCTTCCGCTAAATTGAGCGTTTGAATGCCAGTAACACCGCCACTGCTGGGCAGTCCCATACCGTAAATTGTGTAACCGCGATAGTCGGTCGCCACAGGTGGACGAACCTGTACATGATACTCATCTAAATCATCTAAGGTCATTCCTCCCGGAAGTGCGGCAAAGGGTGTAATTTCCTGTGCAGGAGGGTTTTGTACCGTTTCTACAATTGCTTGTGCGATCTCACCTCGATAGAACGCATTCACGCCTTGTTCAACCAACAGTCGATAGGTTTTTGCCAAATCTGGATTGCGAAAGGTTGAACCCACTTCGGGCAGCCCATTCGCCAGGTAAAGCGATCGGGTAGGAATGTAGGCACCAAATCGCTCTTGATTTTGCTCAAGCTGAGTGACAAAGGTTGTATCTACTTCAAAACCGTCTTCTGCAATGGCGATCGCAGGTTCTAAAGCTTCTGCCAATGAGATCGTGCCATAGCGACTTAAAGCTTCTGCCCAAGTTAGAGGGGTGCCCGGTACACCAACAGCAAGTCCGGTGCTGATGCGATCGGGGGAAAACGGTAACAGTTCTCCTGGATTGTTGGGATCGTTAAACATATCCACACTGGCAGAAGCGGGAGCCTGTTCGCGTCCATCTAATGTGATCACTCGATCGGCATCCTTCAGGTAAATCACCATAAAGTCGCCACCCCCAACTCCTGCCGAAAAGGGTTCGACTACACCCAGTGCCGCCGCTGCCGCAACCGCTGCATCAATTGCATTACCGCCTGCCTGTAGCACTTCAATTCCAACTTCAGTTGCTCTTGCATCGACTGAGGCAACCGCCCCACCCCTTCCTCTAGCAACTGCTGCTGCTCCTTCCTGGGCACGAGGTGGTGCGCCTGTTAGCAATACAATTCCTAAAAAAATGGCGATCGCCAAAACGGCAATAACTCGTCGTCGTCTCATATCTCACCCCCTTTTGAATACGGAGTATGGTAAACGAGTTGAGCCCATAGGGAAACCTAAGTCAGTTCAAACTCTCTTATTACTAAACTCGATTTCACCAACAGGAGAAAAGTATTAGAAAACCTATCCAAAGATAGTTGTGTCTGCAACTCATTTTTAGGCTCTGTGAAAGCGCAACGGTGGTGGATTTAGGGTGAGTAATCGCTGTATCAGCCCATTACCAATACTGCTTAGGCTACATTCAAACTGTTTCTGTATCATCCATTACAGTCAGCAGTTTCCGCTACCCTCTATTGAATAGGTATAAATTGAAGAAGCGTTTGCGCTCAGGCGAGTGGCGTTGCATGAAAGCAAACACCTGGCAGCATTGAAAGGGACTATTGATTGTGATTGACCAGTATAACCCCGGAGACTTTTACGATGAGCTATTTGCGGCAAAGGGGCAACCCCGAGCCGAAGCCACGCTGCTGATTGAGCGAATTCAGTCCTTGACTCTACAAGAACTTCAGCGACGGCAGCAGGCTGCCCAAAATGCTTTGTTTAAGCTAGGGGTAACGTTTAATGTCTATGGCGACAATCAAGGAACTGAGCGAATTTTTCCGTTTGATATTGTGCCACGCATTGTTTCAGCTCAGGAATGGAGCTGGCTGGAGCAAGGGTTAAAACAGCGAATTCAGGCTCTAAATCTTTTTTTAGCAGACATCTACGGAGAGCAGAAGATTCTCAAAGATGGAGTAATTCCTGCTGAGCTAATTTATTCAGCGTCGGGGTTTCTCAAACCCTGTATGGAATTGCAGCCGCCACAGGGAATTTGGTGTCACATTACTGGGACGGATTTGGTGCGCGATCGCAGCGGTCAATGGTATGTCCTGGAAGACAACCTGCGCTGCCCTTCGGGTGTTTCCTATGTGCTAGAAAATCGCCGCGTGATGAAAAACACGTTTCCTCTAGTGTTTAACTCGATGGCAATTCAGCCCGTGGATGATTATGCCAGTCAACTACTTGAAACGCTGTTAAATCTGGCTCCTTCAGGCTTGCCTGAGCCCAGAGTAGTAGTGCTAACGCCTGGGATTTATAACTCTGCCTATTTTGAGCACTCTTTTCTAGCGCAGCAAATGGGCGTTGAGTTAGTTGAGGGTCGAGATCTGGTCGTGTCTGATGGATATCTGCAGATGCGAACAACTAGGGGATTGCAGCGAGTTGATGTGATCTACCGTCGGATAGACGATAACTTCATTGACCCAAAAGCATTTCGGGCGGATTCATTGTTGGGTGTTCCCGGATTAACTGAGGTCTATAAACAGGGGCGAGTGGCGATCGCCAATGCTTTAGGAACAGGAGTCGCAGACGATAAAGTGATCTACGCCTACGTACCTCAAATCATTCGTTACTACCTGGACGAAGACCAGATGTTGCCCAACGTTCCTACTTACCTTTGCTGGGAAGCCGATCAACAGTCCCATGTATTAGCCAATTTGGATAAGCTAGTAGTCAAAGCTGCGAATGAATCGGGTGGCTATGGAATGCTGGTTGGACCTCACGCTACCGTTGAGCAGCGAGAAGAGTTTGCTGGACGGATCAAAGCCAGCCCTCGCAACTACATCGCGCAACCGACCTTATCTCTATCGCGAATGCCCACTTTCTTAGACGATCATTTTGATGGTCGCCACGTTGATTTACGTCCCTACATCCTCTATGGCAAAGACATTTACGTGACTCCGGGTGGGCTGACTCGCGTGGCGTTGAGGAAAGGTTCACTGGTGGTCAACTCATCTCAGGGGGGTGGCAGCAAAGATACCTGGGTAGTGCAATAGTTAAAACCTAGAATTTGCTCACCTATCCCTCTCAACCCTTACTCATTTTTTATGTCTTATGTTAAGTCGCGTTGCAGATTCAATTTACTGGCTCAATCGCTATGTAGAACGGGCAGAAAATGTAGCTCGGTTTGTTGATGTTAACTTTAACCTGCTGCTAGATTCTCCCGTCGGTGTAGCCCAACAGTGGAAGCCGTTGGTGGTCACAACCGGTGACTTACCTTTGTTTATGGAGCGCTATGGTGAGTTCACACCGGAAAATGTCATTCACTTTCTCACCTTTGACCCTAAATATCCCAACTCCATCCTGTCCTGTCTGCAATCGGCCCGAGAGAATGCCCGCTCGGTGCGAGAAATCATTTCCTCGGAAATGTGGGAACAGGTCAACGCCTTCTATCTGATGGTGAAAGAAGCCTCTCAAATGCAGCAGCTATCAGAACTGTTTGGCTTCTTTTCTGAGGTAAAAATGGCCAGTCACCTGTTTGCAGGTGTAATGGATGCCACCATGACTCACAACGAGGGTTGGCACTTTGGGCAAATCGGCAGGCTGTTGGAACGGGCAGATAAAACAGCGCGAATTCTAGATGTGAAGTATTTCATTCTGTTACCTTCCGTAAAAGATGTTGGAACAGCACTGGATGAGTTGCAGTGGATTGCGTTGCTTAAATCTGCTAGTGCCTATGAGATGTATCGCAAATGCCAGCACCGGATTACTCCAAATGAGGTAGCAGAATTTCTCATTTTAGACCGTGAGTTTCCTCGCTCCATTCAGTTTTGTCTATTGCAGGCGGAGCGATCGCTCTGTCAAATCACGGGTTGCTTACCTGGCACCTGGCAAAATCCAGTTGAGCGAACGTTAGGCAAACTGCGCTCTGAGTTAGACTACCTGACAATTGAAGAAATTACCCAGCGAGGCTTACATCAGTTTTTGGACGACCTGCAAAGTCGAATTAACAGCGTTGGAGGAAAGATGTTTGAGACCTTTTTTGCCTTAGAACCCATGCACCAGGCTCAGTAATTAAACTGTGTATTACAAAATTACTCACACCACGACTTACAGCTACGAGAATCCAGTCACCTTGTCTCCTCATGTGCTGCGGTTGCGCCCCCGCTCTGATGTCGCTCAAACGCTGCACCGTTTCTCACTAGACACTGATCCACAACCGATTCGAGTCGTAGAAAATATCGACCTGGATGGCAATGCAGAACTGCGACTGTGGTTTGCAGAAGAGGCGATCGCCACTCTCACCATCACCACCACTTCAGAAGTTGAGACTTTTCGCACAAACCCCTTTGACTATCTAGTAGAATCCTGGGCCATCCAACTCCCAGTTAACTATCCTGCTTCACTCCTGACGCAGCTACAGCCCTGTTTAGGGGGACAATTTCTCCACTTCGCTAGCAGTGTTAATCCGGTTGCGATTCAACTGGCTGAGGAAATTTGGCAGGACACGAACAATACCATTTCTTTTCTCACTACGCTCAACCAGCGTATTCACGAAAGCTGCAAATATATCGTGCGAGAAACGGGTGAACCGTTTCCGGCTGGTATCACCTGGACGCAAAAGTCAGGCTCATGTCGCGACTTAGCAGTCCTGTTTATTGAAACCTGTCGGGCGATCGGGCTGGCGGCTCGATTTGTCAGTGGTTATCAGTCAGATGAGCCGAAAGAGCCGGGGGGTGAGGGGGGCGATCGCCAAACAGATACTCAACCTACACCTTCTCAAGAACATCATCTCCATGCTTGGGCAGAAGTTTACTTGCCGGGGGCTGGCTGGCGTGGCTATGACCCTACTCAGGGCTTAGCTGTAGCCGACCATCACATTGCACTAGTTGCTAGCCCTTTTGCCCGTCAAACAGTTCCGATCGTGGGTAGCTTAAAACAGGGTGTAGGGACAAAATCAGAAATGCAGTATCACTTATCTATCGCCGCTGCTTTGATAAAACCTTGAAACAGATCTTTTTACCCAATGCTATAGAAGTGAATTATTTGATTGTGCACAGGTAGTAAAGCCACATATCAGTATTAGCAGACCACTCATTTTTAGTTTTAAGCTCCAAGCCATTTTTCCAAGAATAAACTTGGATATTGCTAAAGCCAGCTTCTAATTGGTTGATTTGTTCTTGAGGTCTAACATAGTAAGTTTTTAAGCGAAAGTTGTGAGATTCGTCTTTAACAGTGGCGTGTGTAGATAGACTTAGCTGCTCCAAAGTCGTTGAGTAATTGAAGCAGCGTAATAAAGTCAACATCACCAAATTGACATAGGTTGTGATCGGGTTCAGGCTCATTTGATTTTTCCAGTTAAACTCTCGTTCTATCCGCTGGAGGTTATGGCTGGAGAAGAAGAAATAGCCTCCGGGTTTACTCACTCTGCTCACTTCTTGAAGCACTTTCAACCGATCGCTGTGGGAAACATAATCAATGCCATTAAAGCTAAACATAATAAAATCGAAAGTATTATCCTTAAATTGACTCATATCTCTAGCATCACAAACTTCAAAAGTTGTATCAGAGGATGCTGCAAAACGCTTTTGGCAAGCCCCAATCATCTCTGTAGAGTAGTCAATACCAACATACTCCAGCACTAATTTAGAGAAGTGTCGGGTTGTGCGCCCTCCACCTACTCCAATATCGAGCATTCTCATACTCGACCATTGATTTTGAAACCGCTCAAGAATGGTTTGTTCAGCAGGCTGTAGCATCTTCAACTGAGTGTAATGTTGAACGATACCACGGGCTGTGTAGAGCTTTCTATTATTGTCGTCAAGCATGATGAGTCATGCTCGGAGTGAACTTTCGACCGAAATTAACTTGCATGCAGAAACGATAAGGGTATCAGCAAAACCATACCATGACGCAGTAGTCATTGATTTGAGCGATCGCCCACACCACCAACTGCATGAGCACCAACACAGCGCATCGTCATGATAATCTTGACGTTAGTTGTTTACTGCGATCGCCCATGGGTAGCCAATCTACAGCCAAAACCGTCTTTTTGCTTACCTCTATGGTGGGCTGGCTCATTATTGGTGCAGCACTAATGTATCTTTTTCCCTTCATTGCAGATGGGTTAGTGTCATCTGATCTGACTCATTTGTGGATGAAAAACCTGAGTCGTAGCGGCTACAATCCCTCGCTGGCGTTAATTGTGGGGACTATCACCTTAGCTGTTAATGTAGTAGGCAATATCATTTGGAACCAGCGATTTGAAGGCAAGATTTAGAGCAGTAGACAGAAAGTGGGTTCTAAAGAACTGTCCTGCTTGTTGGTTTGTTGTGTTTTCACATGTCAGGGATGATTGGTAGCCTAACGCAGCGGAAACCCGAGACGCTGTAGGATTTCTTTCAAGCGATCGCGTCCACTTAATGCCTGTCCTGTTGCAACTCGTTTGAGGGAATGTTCTACCCAATCGCCAGTTACATTCATCTGCTGAGACTGATAAAACTGTTGCATGATTTCGTTGTACTGGGCGATCGCCCCTTCTTGCTGCGCGATATTGTATGTTTCGTGGTGGAGTACCGCTGCCTGAGGTAGACGAGGTTTAATGGCAGCAGGTTTAGCGGGGTCAGGATATCCCACGCACAGTCCGAAAACTGCAAACAGATGGGGTGGGAGCTGGAGTGTTTCGGCAACTTGTTCGGGATGGTTTCGCATTCCGCCAATGTAAACGGTGCCCAGCCCCAAAGATTTGGCGGCAACCGTTGCATTCTGCGCTGCCAGGGCAGCATCAACCGTGGCTGTCAAAAACATCTCCAGGTAATCTAACCCTTCGGCAGGTAGTCCTCGCTGTGAGGCAAGCTGATGCAGTCGTGCCAGGTCAGTTAACCAGACTAGAAACAAGGGACATTGGCGAATGTGTGCCTGATTCCCTGCCAGTTGAGCAAGAGTGTCTTTTCGTGTTGGATCGGCGATCGCCACAACGCTCCAGGTTTGCAGGTTTGAGGATGTGGCAGCAGATTGGGCAGCCGCGACCAGGGTCTCCAGGGTGTGAGGCGGCAAGGGATCTGGCAGATAGGCACGCACTGAGCGGTGAGAGAGCAGGGCTGTTAACGTCTCATTCCACCGTTCTGGATCGAATGCACGGATACCGTAGCGTTCCTGAATCAGATTGATTGGGTTGGGCGGGTTCATACGTAAAGATAGGTGAATTGGACAGAGGTATGGTAAAACACCGCTCCTTACCTTTGCATCGATCGCACGTTTCATCCTGTCGAGTTCACCTGATTCTGACGCTAACTGTCCCTCACCTTGCTATGTGTGGGTCTGCCTTGGTGCAGGAATACTTGTATCCTTCACGCCAAATCATATTGATTTAAACAGATTTCGGGACATGTCAACTTCTGTCAGGGCGCATCGCAGTGCGCCCTGACCCATCTTTGCAACATCTTCAAATCAGGTTGGTATCATGTTGCTCTTTCCAGAATTGCTCGGCAAACGCAATGGCAGAGTGAATCGGTGCTTTCGGTTTAGTTCTCAGTACCATCGCGGTTTCGTGTAAGAGGCGATCGCCCTTCGCTGAATTGCATTTCTCACAAGCCGCTACTACATTATCCCAAGTGTGAGTTCCACCTTTCGAGCGAGGAATAACGTGATCAAGCGTGAGCCGCTTCGGGCTGCCACAGTACTGGCAAATGTGGTTATCGCGCCGGAAAACTTCCCGACGATTCACTGGAGGTGCTTTCCAGTGACGTTCGGGATTGCCACTCGTCAAACGGATATGTTCAGGGATTTGTAGTACGATGCTGGGCGATCGCACTTCCCACTGCTGAGTGTTGCCAAATCCTAGAGATTCCGCCTGACCTGTAACCAGAAGCACGATCGCCCGCTTGATGTTAATCCGCGCCAAGGGTAGGTAATTTTTAGAGAACACTACTACTTGGTTTTGAAGGACTTGGGGTTGCCTGTACTCACTCCGTTGTGTCACCTGCATAAACTTCGCTCCTCAAAAGACAACCCCCGCCTCTGATGACCAGAAGCGGGGGCTAGGGAAGTTGGTATAGATTTCCCGATGTGGGTGTTAGGCTTGCCTGCACCTGCCGCTTTTGGTCAATTGTTCTGTAAACCATCTGACGCTAACGGAGCCTGAACAAATCGCTCTATTAATGCCTTCACTGCCAGTACCGCCACCCAATCGATACGTTCCCGTTAGCGCAAACATCGCCGATATACAGCTCAAACCCTTATGGGTTAGGCACAGCATGGGGTTGCATAAGGTGGCGAGAAGAATGCGTATCATCGAAGGCTGTAAGAGTTGTATTACAAACTTGGCTGTTTTTATACTACACTTGTAGTACTCAACTGTCCACCTTTTCATTAAAATTAAATCGTTCCATTATTCCTATCTGCACCTTTTAACGTTTAATTGATGAGAGATCACGTTGGGTTTCAAGCATCACTATGTCCGATTCCACCACTCCTACAACTCGTCAATCTAGCACCACCAATCACGTTCTTTCCCTGCCTAGTGGAGAGATTCATTACACCGCGATCGCCCAGTGGCAACCCTTATATGAGCGCGAGAAGGCGATCGCCGAACTCTTTCATGTAGCCTATCTAGTAGATAATCAAGACTCTACTCCCCGTCCACTCACTTTTGTATTTAATGGTGGACCTGGTGCTGCCTCTGCCTACCTACACATGGGCGCGTTAGGGCCTAAACGAGTCGCATTTGGTCAGAAAGGTACCCTACCTCAACCTCCCGTTAAAGTTGTAGATAATTTAGAAAGTTGGCTGAGCTTTACAGATCTGGTATTCATCGACCCAGTAGGAACAGGCTTTAGTCGGGCAGTGCCGCCCGAGAAAGATGATGCGAAAGCGGACGAAAAGACAAAATCTGAAAACCCAGAAGAGAAAGAAACTGAGTTTTGGGAAGTAGAACGAGATTTAAAGGCACTAGCAGAATTTATCCAAACCTTCCTCTCAAAGCAAAATCGCTGGCTATCTCCTATTTTCATTGCAGGCGAAAGTTATGGCGGATTTCGGGTCGCAAAACTGGCGCGTAAACTGCAACAAGACTTTGGTGTAGGGTTATCAGGGGCAATTCTCATTTCACCCGTCCTAGAATTTAGTTTATTAGAAGGAACCGATTACAACTTAACATCCTGGGCGGCAGTCCTTCCCTCAATGGCGGGAGCCGCCGCCCATCACGATCGCGCTCAATTGGTGGGTGAAAACTTGCAAACTCATCTCGCTGCCGCCGAAGTATTTGCCCGCAGAACGCTAATTCCACTCTTGGCGCTGGGAGATACCTTACCCAGTGATGAGCGACAACAGGTTTATCAAGAGTTTGCAAATTTAGTGGGTCTGCCAGTTGATCTCATTACTCGGCAAGGTGGACGGATTGGCATTGATGTATTTGCTAGAGAGTTGCTCCGCGACCAGCAGCGCATTGTGGGTTTATATGATGCCTCAATTACGGCAATTGATCCCTTTCCCGATCGCCCTCTCTATGAAGGAACCGATCCAACCTTAGACGGGTTGGATCGGTTATTTACAGGAGCAATTAATAGTCACTTACGCGGCACTTTAGGAGTTGAGACAAACTTAACCTATCATTTGCTCAATTTTGAAACCTTCAAAGCCTGGAAATTTGAACTCAAAGGTGGGTTAAAACAAGGCTTTATTGGTGCAGTCGATGATTTGCGTGTGGGCATGACGCTCAACTCTTACATGCAGGTTTACATCACACATGGACTATTTGATTTGGTCACGCCCTACTTTTCCTCCAACCATCTTGCAGATTTGATGAAGCTTGATCCAGAAGTTCGCCCTAATCTAACCATCAAACATTTTCAAGGCGGACATATGTTTTACACCTGGGAGGCTTCTCGGCAAGAATGGTTTGCTGAAATGACACAGTTTTATCATCGGGCGATCGCTCAGAAATAGGGGTGAAGGAAAATCGGCATTGCTGAATGCGGACATCATCCACGGATCTCAATTTCCTCTGTAGGGGCATGGCAATGCCATGCCCTACGAAATTATCCATACGTCGGCTGCTGGGGCCAACCTGGGGGAGAGTCTTCAAAATCCTCTTGCCGCCCATAGGGAGTCATATCCAGCAAGCTGTAGGAATCCGTGAGTGATTCAACACCACGACCATAAGTCGAGTACGTGTGGAACACATCGTCACCAATGCGGAAGAAAACGCTAAGTCCATGACTCTCGCCCTGCATCACATTTGAGCCATTCCTTCTCTCTAACTCAGCTTTGTCCCGATAGTTGTACTCGATGGGTGCGATGTTTTCATCTAACGTGACATGGAAATCATAGTTGAAATCACTGCCAAAGGAGGAATACCAGGGGACAGTCCATCCTTTGAGTGTTTTGTAGGCTTCAAGTTTGGGCAGTGGGGCACGGGAAACCAGCACGAATGTTGTGTCGCGATCGCTCAGCATTGACAGATCACCGAGAGCATCAACATAGCCTGTACAGCCCATACAGCCTTTCTCCCACTCCGGAGCAAACATAAAGTGGTAAATGATGAGTTGGGTACGTCCATCAAATAAATCAATTAGTTTGACGGAACCATTTGATCCTTCAAAGGTGTAGTCCTTCTCAAGTTTGATCATGGGTAGCCTGCGTCGCTCGGCATTAATGCGATCGCGTTGCCGGGTATATTCTTTCTCGTGTTCAAGCAGGGTTTTACGAGCAGTGAGCCACTCATTTTGCTCAACAATTTTTGGATGCGCAATTTCGTTCTTAATCATCGTGAATCTCCTTTGATTAGTTAATTGCGCTGGGTTCCATGTACATCAGTTCCCAAATGTGTCCATCTAAATCTTGAAACCCGTGTGCGTACATGAAGCCGTGGTCTTGGGGTTCGCTGTGAGTGGTTCCACCCGCTGCGATCGCTTTGCGAACCATGTCATCAATTTTTTCTCGACTTTCAGCAGATAAGCACACCAGCACTTCAGTACTTTGCTTGGCATCACAAATCGCCTTTGGTGTGAAGGTCTTGAACTTCTCATGGGTCAAGAGCATGACGAAGATTGTCTCCGAAACAATCATGCAGGTGGCAGTTTCGTCAGTGAATTGAGGATTGAACTGGAAACCAAGTTGCGTAAAGAACTCGATCGATTGCTTGAGGTCGTTGACGGGTAGGTTGACGAAAATTTGGGTAGTCATGTTTTTTCTTGGGGTGATTTGTTGCAGATGTATTGGTAGAAAAGCGTTGAGGATGGAGTTTAAGGGAGATTACAACGGTTTAAGCAACCTGATCGCAGTTAACCATCCAGGGCGTACCGAACTGGTCGATCAACATTCCAAAACGGACAGACCAAAAGGTTTGCTCGATCGGCATCTTTACCTTGCCGTTTTCTGCCAGAGTGTGAAAAATTCGTTCTGCTTCCGCTGGCTCAGCAACGCTAATCTGCACGTAGAAGCCTTGAGCAGTTTCAGAATATTCAGGTGGACTGTCAGACCCCATCAGGAGGCGATCGCCCAAATCGAGACAGGCGTGCATGATTTTGTCATGCCATTCAGGAGATACCTGTTCTGCTGAAGGTGCCTCTTTGTGAGTCATCATCATCGTGATCTTGCCGCCAAGACACTGCTCGTAAAACTTGAATGCTGCCTCGCAATTACCGTTGAACATGAGATAAGGATTAATTTTCATGATGTCCTCTTGTGGGTTAGTTCCTGTAGGGAGGGATTACATTGATTGCTTTGAGGTATTCAATGGGTCTACCAAACCCGCTCATACAATTGTTTCTACGGGTTAAGCGTGAAGACCGCTTGAGAGGTCTCTGGAGCAAATGGCACCGAAATGTGTTCATGTAAGATCTGCCAGTCGCCCTGATTCTTCTGGTAAACAGCAGTGGCGCGTAGCCACATTTTCATTGCAGGATGATCGGGTTCTCCCTTAAAGCGAAATAGCCAGTGTGCTGTCGCCAAGCCATCATTCACAGCGATCGTAAGATCTCGTGTTTCCATCTCAAAAGAGTCTGGAAAATAAGGCAGACAGTCTTCCCAGATGTGACGAACTGCGTCTTTGCCTTTGGTTTGAAATGGAGGTTTGACATCGAAGAGAATGACCTCATTGGCATAATGAGACATGATTTGATCCACGTCTTTGGCGCAAATGGCACGCTGTTGATCGCTAATTAGTTGGCGAATTTGAGCTTCGTGGTTTGTGTTGATGTTTGCAACTGTCATTGAAGAATCTCCTTGGTTTGAGGTTAGAAATTTTAGGCGTCGAGATCTGGGCTAGCGACAAAATGAGTTGGGGTTACAGGGCACAACTAACGGTTCCCCGATTGTTTGCCAATTGGCATTGAAATATGTTGATGAGTGACTAACCACTTCCCCGCTAATTTGTGGAGGCAAAACGTGGCACGTACCCAATCTTCGAATGTCCCACCATCGGGTTGAGCCCCCCCGCAGTGGATCAAGCAATACGCGAATGCTACGTCCTGACCCGCAGTGATTTTGAGATCGTGAATTTCAAATCGACCGGAACTTTCGGTTGTGGGCTGCCAATCGTCCCAGCTTTTGCGATAAGCATCGGCTCCCTCATACTTCAGCGGAGGCAACACATCGAAGATCGTGACATCTGATGCATGGAAAACCAGAACTTCATCATGCTTTCCCAAACGGGTTGCATCTGCCCATTTCTCTAACAGTTCTCGGATTAGAGCTTCATCGGTTGATCGAGTCGTTCCCTGTGCTTCCATTTCCACAAATCCAGCTGCGGCTTGCTGAACATCTTCAGAGAAATCCTCAAATTCTTGCACTTGACGGATTTCGATCGTCTCGTTATCTGAGGCAGGACAGCGAGAAGCCCACTCAATGGCTTCCTCTTTTGAGTTCACTTGAATCATCCAGTAGCCACCCAGCACCTCTTTCACATTCGGGGAAACTCCTTCCGTCACTTTTGGATTTCCCCCATTGAAGGTAATTCGCGCACCCATTGAGGGCGGGTGAAGCCCTTCAAGGGAAACCAGTACGCCAGCTTGTTGAAGTGCTTCGTTGTACTTCATCATGGCTTCAACCGCTTTAGCATCGGGCATAGCTCCTGGGTCTGCACTCTCGTAGCCTTGGGGAATCATGAGCAACATAAATCGCATTGGAGTATCTCCTCGGACTGAAGTTTGTGGGGTCAGGATTCTGAACTGTTGAAGTGGAAGGATTGGTAGAATTAGGCGAACTGAAACAAGCAGGCACTAACTCTTTGGTAATCCCGCAACTTCAAGCACGGGACGAATTTCGACGGTGCCAGCTCTTGCCCCTGGGATCTGAGCGGCGATCGCGATCGCCTCATCCAAATCCTGAGCATCAATCAGAAAAAATCCGCCCAGTTGTTCACGGGTTTCAGCAAACGGACCGTCAGTCACCAGTGATTTGCCGTCACGTACCCGAACGCTGGTTGCCGTTGCAACGGGGTGAAGGGGAGCGGTTGCCAGGTATTGTCCTTTCGAGTTAAGTTCCTGTGCGAGTTGTGCAGATTCCACGTAGCAGTGTTCTCGCTCGGTTTCACTCAGAACATTTTCGTCCATGTATATCAGCAGCAAGTATTTCATTCGGTTGCCTCCATTCTTTGCCTTTGATTCTTTACCTTTGCAAGTGAGTCGAACGGCAATGACTTAAATCGACACCTCACCCAAAATTTTCTCGTCAGATGCGATAGATGCGATCAGATGTACTATAAAGTACGATCGAATTTGCTTCCGTTGCCTCCTTTGTAAGTCAGTCGAACGGCAACTGCTCAAATCGACACCTTGCCCAAATTTTTTTGTGACAGGTATGGCTCCAACCACAAAATCGGATGTTACTCAGGCGATCGCCTCTGTCTACCGGGCGGAGTGGGGACGAATTGTCGCCATTCTGATTCGGTTGATTGGAGATTTCAACATCGCTGAAGAAGCAGCACAAGAAGCGTTTGCGGCTGCTGTGAATCAGTGGCAAACCAGCGGGATTCCCGATCTTCCCCGCGCCTGGATTATCCGAACCGCTCGATACAAAGCAATCGATCGCCTCCGACGAAGAACGCGACTCACAGAAAAACTGGAATGGTATGCCGCCTCTGGATTAATTCCTAGTAGTGAGGAGCCGACTTATGACAGTGATGAAATTCCAGACGATCGCCTACGCCTGATCTTTACTTGCTGTCACCCAGCACTGGCGATCGAAAGCCAGGTTGCTCTAACGCTGCGAATGTTGGGCGGACTGGAAACCGACGAAATTGCCCGCGCGTTTCTCGTACCGACAGCGACACTAGCGCAACGGTTGGTACGTGCCAAGCGCAAGATCCGGGATGCTGGCATTCCTTACAAAGTGCCAGAGATGGCGGATCTCGCTCCTCGGATAGAGGCAGTACTGACAGTGATTTATCTCATCTTTAATGAGGGCTACGCGGCGACCAAAGGCGAAACAATGGTGCGGGCTGACCTCTGCACAGAAGCAATTCGTTTGGGACAACTGGTGCGGCAATTGATGGCACCCCAACCTCCCTCTGAAGTCACGGCACTGGTGGCACTGATGTTGCTGCACGACTCGCGGCGGGATGCACGTCTGGATGAGACAGGCGATCTAATTCTGCTGGAAGACCAAGATCGCAGCCGTTGGAATCACCAACAGATTGCTGAGGCGTTGCCACTAGTAGAAGAAGCGTTGCGCGGCGGAACGGGTATTTATGCCCTGCAAGCGGCGATCGCAGCCCTCCACTGTCAAGCAACGCGAGCCGAAGAAACTGACTGGGCGCAGATTGTGCGGCTTTACGAGGTGCTGGAGCGCTTGCAGCCATCACCGATCATTTCATTGAATCGGGCAGTGGCGATCGCGATGGCAGACAGTCCCCAGCCAGCACTTGAACTCATTAATGGACTTGCCACTGAACTTGACAGCTACCATCTGTTTCATGCCACCCGTGCTGATCTATTGCGGCGTATTGGAGCGTTAAACGAAGCGACCCAGAGCTATAGGCGAGCACTAGAACTCGTTACAAATGACAGTGAGCGTCGCTTCCTGGAGCGTCGGCTGCGCGAAGTACAGCCCTGACGGGTTGTGAAGGGGACAACATGAGTGTTGTGTTAGCGAGAGCACGGTAGCTGCACAGAAAACGTCGTCCATCCTTGAGTACTGGTCACCGCAATCGTACCGCCTAAATGAGTGACTAATTTTTGCACCAGTGCCAGTCCTAAGCCTGTGCCTCCTTGCCCCCAAGGATCTGCATTCGGAATTCGGTAGAACTTCTCAAAAATATGAGATAACTCGGTTTCTACAATTTCTGCTGTATTACTAATCGTGAACTGCACCACAGATCCTGCTGTTGAAGCCGCAAGAACAGCCTGAGCTTTGAAGTGAATCGTCCCATTTGCCTGCGTGTACTTACAGGCGTTGTTTAACAACTCAGCGAGAACTCGTTCTAAGTGAGTACGGCTAACCCGTAATCGAGGAAGGTCAGAGGAGATATCGACTTCGAGGTGCTGTTGCTGCTCCTGAGCCCGATTTTGAAACGGTTCGATGATGCGAGGAAGCCAGTCTAGTAGGTCAATGGGCTCGTCTAAAGTTCCAGGAATTGATAAAGTTTCTAATCGTTGTAGATCCAGCAAATCACTAATCAGTGCAGTTTCCCGGTTACACTCCGATCGCAAAATTTCCAGGTAGCGCTGTCGGTGTTGGTCTGTTCGAGCAACTTGCAGCATTTGGATAGCCATCTTCATGTTAGTAACAGGGGTTCGCAACTCATGAGAGACAGTACTGAGAAAATCATCTTTGAGGCGGTTAAGCTTCTCTAACTCCTTGACCTGTGTCTGTGCTGCTTGATAAAGACGAGACTGTCGCAGGGCGATCGCGCACTGATTGGCAACTTGCTGAACCAGGCGAATATCCTGTTCACTAAAGCCGTAATCGGCATGGTGAATCAACCACAGATCACCCATCACACCTTCATCATCCAAAATCGGACAAGAAAACATAGCAACCCGTCCTCGTCGGGGATGGGGTTGCGTTGAGCAGTGTTGGAAATATTGCCCTTTCAACAATTGGTTGTACCCTTGAGGGAAATTTGCCATTTGAATGTTTTTTTCTTGCAGGTACTTCTCTTCAACAGAATACTCACAGCGAATTACAGAAGTTCCCTGTTCGAGATCGTACACAGCCGCATTGCAGCAATTCACACCGATCGCTTTTGCTAACTCCTCAACGGCAGTTTGCAGAATGTAATCTTCATCGAGCGAATCTCTCACTTTATCGGTAATGCGCTTCAACGTTGCCTCAAACTGAAAAGCTTGCTGAAGTTGGGCGGTTCGCTCTTCTACTTGTTGTTCTAACTCAGCATTCAACCGTTGCACCTGTTGGTACAGTTCAGATTGCTGAATAGCGATCGCCAACTGGGTCGCCAAATGCTGGAGTAAACTTGTCTCAACTGGTTTCCATTGCCGAGGTGCTGAGCAATGATGAGCCACGAGCAACCCCCATAGGTTATTGCCCTGCAAGATAGGAACTGCTAAAGCGGCTTGGACTTGCATTTGCTGAAGGTCACTCCGGAGCTGAGGTGTGACGTTAGCACTAGCAATTTGATCAATCACGACGGGTTGACCCTCACGAAAGAATTGAGCATAACGCTCATCAAAGTCAGGATCACTAGGAAAGGTAACTCCAGCCACTGAGGATGTCCCTTTGGCAGTCGCATCCACGATTAAGGTTCTACTCCAATCGGGGTTGAGACGGATAATGCAGACGCGATCGCTTTGTAAAAATCGCTGAACTTCAACAACTGTCGTGCTCAAAATTGTTTCTAAATCTAGCGATTGTCGAATATGTTGGGCGATCCTAGTAATCAACTGCTCTTGTTGGGCTTGCCATCGCTGTTCGACGGCGTACCGAGCATGGTTGATTGCCAAACGGACGGCATTAGGTAACCGACTATAGTGCTTAGGTGATTTTATTAAGTAGTCATCTAGCCCTGCTTTGAGTGCCGTAACTGCCACTTCCTCTGTGCCGCTGGCAGTCAACATAATGACAGGACAATCTGGATAGCGATATTTAATCTTTTCAAGAACACTGATTCCGTCCGTCCAACGCAAGCGATAGTCTGTAATGGCAATATCAAAGCCATCCATCATTAGAGCTTGGTGAAGGCTGTCAGAATCATTGACCTGCTCAACCTGCAAATCAGGAAATTCACGCCGCAGAATATGGATAACCTGAAGGCGATCGTCGGGACTGTCATCAACCAGGAGTAGGCGCACTTGGGGAATAAGTGGAGTCATTACAGGGTATATCTAGGATGCCCCGCCAGAACGCAGTTGAACGCTTTGATCGAAGGTATATATTTAAGTTTTCTAATCTGCTCTTAAGGAAATTTTTAGAATAGAAGCTGTGTTGCAAAATTAATCATTTGCAGTGCTAGTAAATGATTAATTTTACTCTCCAAAAGTAGGTAGCTCAATCCAAAAGCGGCTTCCTTGCCCTACTTGAGACTCAACGCCCGATCGCCCACCCATTCGCTCTATGCTGCGTTGGACGATCGCTAACCCAATGCCCGTACCAGGGTAGCTTTCTACCCCGTGTAACCGCTCAAAGATACGGAAAATTCGGTCACGATATTGAGAAGCAATGCCGATGCCGTTGTCCTCAATCCACAAACGAATGAACTCATTGCGATGTTCACTCCAAATTCGGATACGGGGTTGTACACCGGGAGCCACGAACTTAATGGCATTCGTAATTAGGTTTGTAATTACCTGCTCCACAGTTAGGTAGTGACCTATTACAGTGAACAGCGGTGCTTCAACAATAATTTGAACTTGTTGCAATTGAAGCTCTAATTGACTCAAGACATCTCTGACGGCGATATCTAAGTCGATCGCCTGTAACGCTAACGTCATTCGACTCAAGCGGTTGTAGGACAATAAACCCTGTAACATCTGATCCATGCGATCGCCATTCTCTCGAATCCGGTCGGCGTAGCCTTGACCCGTTGAGTCTAGCTGGTCAGCAAAGTCTTCTAGCAAGATTTGAGCATACCCACGGATCGAGCGCAAAGGCTCTCGCAAGTCGTGGGAAACCGAGTAGGTAAAGGCTTCCAGGTCTTTGTTTGCCTCCTCTAGCTCCTGAGTCCGGCGGCTTATTTCCTGCTCAAGTTGCTCAGTATAGCGCTGGCGCTCTTCTTCCTGAATGGTCTGTAACCGGGCAGCATAATGTTTGAGTTCTGTGATGTCTTCCACTAACCCATCAATCACTACCTCTCCACTCACAGAATTGAGAGTTTCAGCCAAGCGAATCCAGATGACATTCCCCTCGCTGATCAACTGCAATTCTCGCTCTCGCTTCTGCCCGGGTGCAAGTTCTGTCGGTTGAGACAACTGACTTGTGATCTGGTTTATTTGTTCATCTTCCAGAGAACTAATTCGCAAGAGTTGCAGAAAGGCTTGATTGGCTTCGATTACCTGATGGTCAGGCGTTGCCCGAAACACACCGATGCTGAGTTGCTCTAGCAATGACTGAAATCGAACCTCAAGTAAAGCGGCTCTCTGCTTTGATTGGGTACGTTCTACAGCGGCTCGTGCTGACGCTCGTAAACGGATGTAATTTTTTGGAGACTTCAAAATGTAGTCATCCAGTCCAGATTTCATCGCTTCAACGGCAATTTCTTGGTTAGCCGTATCAGTAAACATGATCACTGGACAATTGGGAGAATGTCGTTTTAATTGATGGAGCAGGTCTAGCCCAGTAGTCCACCGTAGCTGATAGTCGAGGATTGCTAAGTCAATGCGATCGCCCCCTAGCACCTGCTCAAAACTGTTTTCATCAACAATCTCTTGAACTTGCAGCCCCGAAAATTCTTTTTCTAATTCTCGAATGATAAACAGCCGTTGATTGGGATCGTCGTCAGCCACAAGGATATACATTGCTTAAAAAATAATCGCTTTTCTGATTATGCAAGGGGCTTGCGTAATTCAATCCAAAAGCGGCTTCCTTGACCAACTTGAGATTCAACCCCAACCCGTCCGCCCATGCGCTCGGCTCCTTTGCGAACAATTGCTAAGCCAATGCCCGTACCCGGATAAACCTCGGCACTGTGCAATCGCTCAAACACCTGAAAAATTTGCTCTTGAAATCTAGGCTCAATGCCAATGCCGTTATCTTCTACCCACAAGCGCACCCACGCTCCAGTTTCATCGAGCCGCTCTTCTGCCCAAAGATGAATTTGAAGCTGATGATCTCGTCGAGCAAATTTCAGCGCATTAGTGAGTAAGTTAGTGAGAATCTGGCTGAAAATTGCATAGTGTCCCTCGGCTTCAGGCAGCGGCGACTCAACAACAACTTCAGCGTGTTTTGCATCGATCTCGGCTCGCAAGTGAGATAGCACTTCTGTGATGATCGCATTCAGATTAAGCACCCGTAATTGAATGTCACTGCGACTGAGGCGACTGTAATCTAATAGATCCAGAATTAGGGTGTCCATATCTCGTGCGGCTTGCACGATCCGCTGTGCATAGTCTTGACCGTCTTCATCAAGGCGATCGCCATAATCTTCTAACAGAATCGTTCCTAATCCTGCCATTGAGCGGAGGGGAGCACGCAGGTCATGGGAAACCGAGTAGGCAAATGCCTGCAAAGCTTCGTTGGCTTCCTGAAGTTCAGCAGTTCGCGACTCTACCCGTTGCTCTAGTTCCGCTGCATAGCGTTGTAACTGCTCTCGCAATCGAGCTTGTTGAATTGCGACCGCAAGCTGATTGGCAAGTTCTTGGGCGATCGCCCGATTCTCAACATCAAAAGCAGCAGGCTCATTAGCAAATAGATACAAATCTCCGATCAAATCCCCTTCTATCAACAGAGCAACAATTAGGACGCTGCGTGTTCCTTGCCTAAACTGATACTCCAGCATGGGAGGACGCTGGAGCATGGTACTCAAATCCTCGATATAGCGAACTGTTTCTCGATAGCGCAAACTCTCTAACGATGAGAATGAAGCGATCGAGGTAATAGAACCTGCCTTTGTAGAGTCAACTTGTCCTGCCAGCACTTGAGCTTCATTGGTCTCGAAGTCAAATAGGACAACCGCTGCTTGTTGGTAAGCAATCACCTGATTTAACCGTAGCAGGGCAGAGCGAGCAATAGCTTCAGAGGAGGTTGCTTGTAGAATGGCGCGATCGATCTGCTGCAAGGTTTCTAATCGTTGAACTGTGCGACGGAGTGACTCTTCTGCCTGTTTGCGTCGGGTAATATCCACGTTGACCGTTACTGCGTTGATGGTCTCGCCCGTTCTATCTAGAATCGGAACTGCTGAATTCAAAATAGTTTTACGTTGTCCATCAAACGTTTCAATATCAACTTCTTCATTTAAGTAGGTTCGTCCTTCCTGAAGGGCACGGGTTAAAGCCCAATCTTGGCTAGAAAGACGATAATTTGTTCCAGACCGCCATCCCTTATACTCTCGGTATTCTTCCACGCTTCCTGGCATTGGAGCTTCTTCACCCCAAATGGTACGAGTTGCCGGATTCATGTCAATGATCGTTCCATTAGCGTTAGCAATAAACACTCCAACTGGCAGAATATCGAGAATCGCCCGTAAACGTTTGCGCTCCAAATCACTGGTGGCTTTTTCCTGAGCTAAAGCCTCTTCTGCCTGCTTTCGGGAAGTAATATCAAACCGTACCGCAAGGTATTGAACGGGTTTACCAGACTCATCAAGCAACGGAACAATGGTTGTGTCAACCCAATAATAGGTGCCATCCTTGGCGCGGTTTTTGATTTCACCGTGCCATACTTCACCTTGAGTAATTGTTCTCCAAAGATTGTGGAAAAACTCTTTGGCATGATAGCCAGAATTAATAATGCGGTGATTTTGCCCAATCAGTTCTTCTTTAGAGAACTTGGAGAGTTCACAGAATTTATCATTAATTTCGGTAATGGTTCCTTGAGCATCCGTGATTGCTAAAATTGCCGCTTGATCGAGAGCAAATTTGACATCAGACAAGTCTTTCAGTGTTTTTTGTAATGTTGATTCAGCTTGCCTCCGTGCGGTGACATCTCGCGTGACTTCTACAAAACCTCGTAAATTGCCGCGATCGCCCTGCAAGGCAGCGAGTACTACATCTGCCCAAAATAGCGATCCATCTTTTCGTCGTCGCCAGCCCTGTCCTTCATAGCGAGTTTCAATAGTGGCAGTGTGCAACTGCTGCTCCGGTTGGTGCTGCTCAACGGACTCTGGTGCAAACAGGAGTGAGAAATGCCGTCCCAAAACCTCTGGAGCAGAATAGCCTTTCAGTCGTTCGGCACCTGTATTCCAACTTGTGATCCGACCATTGGGGTCAAGCATGAAAATGGCATAGTCTTTCACACCCTCCACCAGAAGACGATATTGGTCCTCACTTTCCTGCAACGCCACTGCTGTTCTTTCTGCCCGCTGCCTGGCTCTTCTCAGTGCTTCGCTCAAGCTACTGATCAGTATTCCTTCGATCAGAAAAATGATAATTCGTACACCGTTCTCCAACCCATCAATGTTGAAGCTAAAGTAAGGCGAGACAAAGAAATAGGTGCCAACAAGAGCAGTTAAACCCGTTGCTAGCATCCCAGGAGCTAGCCCCCCATACCAGGCGCTAATCATGACAGGAATAATGAAGACCAATAGTGGTGCTTCATATCCAAGCACTGGTATCAGCAGAAACCTTACGAGCAACGCCAGTAAGCTTACCAGCACAGCCACACTGTAGCGAGACAGTAACATCCGTTCTGCTCCCAACATTGTTTAGCCCCCTTGCAAAGCTGGAACATCTGAGTCGGTATTTGCGATCGAATTACATTTAACCGACCTGATTGCCTAAGAAAGGCAGGCAGCAAAAGTTAGCCCACTTTATATGCTACGGTCGGTCCATGCTTCAGCTTTCTAAGCTAAAAGCGATAATAATGCTGCAAGCTTAATACTTAATCGTTAAGAACGACAGCGATAGGAGAAAAATCTATGGGCGATACTGGATTTGAACCAGTGACCCCTTCCGTGTGAAGGAAGTGCGCTACCACTGTGCTAATCGCCCACTGTCAATTGTTTTTTGTAACCGTTTTTTAGTATATCTTGAAAAGATGGAATTCTGGGAACATTTGTGGTGTCCCTATGGGTGAGGGGTCAAAAATTCGGCTTTTCAAGGGACTGCTGAAGATTTGGGCAAATGGTTTGAGCCATTCGATTGCTATTGGGGTATTCCTCCCATCCGGACAAGATGCCCTGCAGCTCAAACTTTAAAGTTTCCAGTGCTTCAATTTGTTCCGTGATTGACTGCACCTTGGCTTGCAGGTGTTGTTTTACTTCGCCACAGGGCAACTGCCCTTCGTCGTGAACAGCTAAAATTTGGTGAATTTCGTTAAGGCTCAGCCCAAGTGACTGTGCACGTTTGATAAACGCCAATCGGTTCAAGACCTGGCGGTTAAACAGACGATAGCCTGATTCGGAGCGATCTACCGTTGGCGCTAATAGCCCGATTTCTTCGTAATAACGAATGGTTTTGACGGGTAAACCGCTGCTAGAAGCGACTTCACCAATTTTGAGGAACTTCTCTTGAGGTGCCAGAGTGCGGCTTGTCATGGTGTCTGACCTGATAAAAATATTTCAGGTTCGGCGAGGTGGAGTTTTGCGAGACATACTCAATGTGGGAAGCTGAGGGCGAGAGGAATGCCCCGGCAGGTAATGAATCGGCGCGCTACTCGGAATCTCAATTTTGCTTTGACGAATCTTCCACCAGCGTAGGGCGATCGCCACGCCAACAAGTCCTACGCCCAAAAGCATGAGAGAGAGGCGATCGCCCACGCCACCAATTACTGCATCCACAGCCCCGACCGTAATAATAAAGCTTGAAATAGGTTCCTTACGATATCCAGACTTCAGCATCCGTGACCAGAGTAAGTTCATTGCGGCTCGCTTGTCTTCAAAATACGCCTTTGATTCAGGCAATCTGTTTAAGATCTATAAGAGAGATCTACACCGTCTATCCACCTGTGAACTCCTTATCTCTAAGCTAGCTCATCAAGCAGAGCAAATTATAAGAAATATAAACAGACCAATAAAGTTCATTGGAAACGGATTACTCGTTCTACCAATCGGCAAACCAGTTGAGGAGCAAGTTTAACAATGCTTCAGCAAGGGCAAACGATCGTTCACCCCTAAGCATTGCTGAATGCGGGTCTGCTTCACAGATCTCAATTTCCTCTGTAGGGCATGGCGATGCCATGCCCCTACTCATACATCTAGATCAGCAATGCTCACCCCTACGAAGATAAAATTCTTTTGCCAAAACCGATTTAGTACAGCCCTAACCAGGACAACAGCCCTTGCCCAGTAACGTATTCAATAGCTAGCGTCAAAACGAAACCAATCATAGCGGCGCGCCCGTTCAAACGTTCTGCGTAGTCATTAAATCCAAACTTTGGTTCTTCTAGCTTGGGGGTGACAGTGGGTTGAGGTTGGGTCATCGTTTTGTTACAACTCTTTGCATTACTTACATATTCTATAGCAATACGATTGGTTGCGATTGTCGGGGGCAGAAGAAGCCGATTCCTCCAACCGCAACTCTTTTAAGAATCAAAGAGACCTAAATCATTCTGCGTCATCGCTGACATCGGGCTCGACCGGTTGAGCTGAAGGTTGCGAGGGTGTTGATGGTGGGGTTGGCGCAGCAAAGGAAGAAGCAGGCGGAGGTAATTGATAGGGTTCTGGTGAGGAACTGACAGGTGAGGGTTTAGCTGGCAATGCTGCGGACTGGGTGGGCTGTTCTGCTGGAAGTCCCAACTGTTCTTTTGCTTGGGAGAGTGTAAACCCAACACTATTCTTTCCGGCTGACAGTAAGGCTCTGCCTGCCTCGGATACAACCCGATCTGGGCTAGACTGCTCGATGCCAGACAACCATGCTCGAAAGTTGCTGCCTAGCTGCACAGAGGTTTTCCAAAACCATTCAAAAGCAACGAGAAATAAGCAAATTAGCAGCCAGAGTAATGTCGCTGTTTCTTTCAGAAGATCCCCAGTGAGCAGGGCTGCCTGCTGATAGGTTGCACCCGTTTCGGGTGCAGACAGGCGCTGCCAGAGATGAGCAGCTTGAGCTTGAATTTTATCCATTAGATGCCTCTATCTAACTTAAGGATTTATGGAAAGGTGAGGCGGGCGATCGCCCAACCCCTTGAAGGCTGTCAACTTACGATTGATATCTTAGCCACATCCTGTCCCTGATTTGTCTATTGGGGTAAAACTCTCTGACACAGCGGGTCATCTGATGAGGTGACTCCAAAAACCCAGACTCACCCAGACAGGCGAGACGATGGGGTGAAGTGCGATCGCAACTGCCATCGTAACTTTGAAGATATAGTCACAGGTTTTACCCACGCCTGAATCTAGCTTGAGAAGGGACACCCAGCAAATTGTGATGCAATCTGAGCTTGATCTGCTACTTCAACAAATCCGCCGAGATATCCAGGCTTTGGAAGACACACTTCAGGAAAGGGGCAAGTCAGCACCTAACACACATACGCCTCTGTCGGAGCAAGATCAGCAAGCTCAAGTACTTTGGCAAAAGCTTTATACAGAGCATCTTTATACAGAGCATACAGATCCCGACGAGATGGAGATGAGTTAAAGCAGGAACGCTGACGTTAGGGCTACGTTAATGTCGGGCAAACTTACATAAGCACAGCAAAAAATATTTGGCGAGACATTTGCTGGATGACCTTGCTGAAAGCGACAACGTTTAACCTGATAGAAATATCAGGTTTTTTTGTTGAGGTGATTCAGGGTGGTCGAAAAACTGTTTGAGATTAATCAGGCAATAGAGCGTATTCGCGAGGCAGTGCGTCCCTTTCCTAAAGCTGCTATGTTTGCGCTGGCAGATGAGGGATACGGTTCGCCATTTGAGCAGCTTGTTTCCTGCATTATTTCTATTCGTACTTATGACGAAGTCAGCCTGCCCGTTTCTCGGCGGTTATTCGCGCGTGCCCGAACTCCAGAAGCAATGAGTCGCCTAACTCCTGCTGAAATTGAGCAGTTAATTCAAGACTGCACGTTTCATGAGCCGAAGTCACGGCAGATTCATGCGATCGCCCAACGCATCGTGACGGACTACAACGGTGAGTTGCCCTGTGAGGCAGAGGTGTTGCTTGCCTTTGATGGTGTTGGTCCTAAATGCTCCAACCTAACTTTGGGAATTGCCTGTGGTCAAGCGTGCATCAGTGTCGATATCCACGTTCACCGAGTCACCAATCGCTGGGGCTATGTGCAAACCCGCAAACCCGAAAAAACACTCACTGCCCTTGAAGCCAAGTTACCTACTGTTTACTGGGTAGAAATTAACCAACTGCTGGTTCCCTTTGGCAAACACATTTGCACAGGCAATCTACCCCACTGTTCAACCTGTCCGGTAGCAGAAATGTGTCAGCAAGTTGGGGTAGAAAAGCATCGCTAGCTTGGATCAAAATCACAAATCTCCCGACGGGGAGAGGTGTAGACGGCGATTAAGACGAACACTGATGGATGTTATTCAGTCCAGTTTCGTCGAGGAGAAAAGTCTATGATCTTATCTACGTTATTAGCTGCTGCCCAACAAACTACTGCTCGTGCTGGCAATACCTGGGGGTTGCCAGAAGCTCTGATTATGAGTATTTCCTGTCTTGTAATTTTGTTCTTAGCTAGCCGAGGAATTGAGCGTCCCCATGATGGTCGTCAGATGCCTCTGCCTTTCCCAGAACTGTTCAACAACATCAGTGTAGGAGGCTTTTTGGGTGCAATGAGCTTTGGGCACATTGTTGGCTCTTTGTTGATTTTGACCTTGGCGGACTACATTAGCTAAGCCGAAACTTCTAATACCGACTTAAACAGATTTCGCGACACATTAATTTCTGTAGGGGCGCACCGCAGTGCGCCCCTACCACATCTGCAACATTCTGTAGATATATTGCATGTCCCGTAACTTATCTTCCTGGATAAGTTCTTAAAATGTGCCCTGTGACTTCCTGCCCCAGCCAGGGGGTATTGGTGGAAAGCGACTTGAGAGCTTGTGGCGTAATTTGCCAGCGGTGCTGTGGGTCGAATAGAGTTAGCTCTGCAACTTGACCAGGTTGCAGGTTGGCAGGAGTTTGTCCCAAGCAAAGGGCGGGGTTGGTGCTGAGATATCGCCAGAGCGATCGCCCCTCCCAGTTCCCCGTCTCCACAAACTTCTGCCAGAGCATAGGCAGCGCCAGTTCTAGACCAATTGCTCCTGGAGGCGCTTCAGCAAAGGAAACGGTTTTTTCTTCGTAGGTGTAGGGGGTGTGGTCAATGGCGATCGCATCCAGCACGCCTTCCTCTAAACCTTGAATCAGAGCAGCTTGATCGGGCGAATTGCCTAGCGGTGGCTCTAGACGCAGGCTGGGATCATAGCTTTGAACGTCGGACGTGTTGAGCAGTAGATGCATCCACATCGTACTAGCAGTAATCGGTAAACCACGGGATTTTGCGGCTCGAATCAACTCAACGCTGCGGGTCGTGGAAACGCGCATAATGTGAACTGGGGTGCCGATGGTTTCAACGCACTCCAATAGCGCCGCTAGGGCAATAGTTTCAGCGATCGCTGGAATTCCCGGTAAGCCTAACTGCATGGATTCTAAGCCTTCTCGCACCACCCCATTTCCGGCTAGCTGGCGATCGCAGCAAGAGAAGGCGATCGGTTTACCTAAAGGCTGACAGTATTCTAGTAGTCGGCGCACTAGCGCCCAGTTTTGCAGCGGGCGACCGTCAGCAAAGCCAATTACTCCGGCAGCGGCAAGTTCTGCCAGTTCGGTCATTTGCTCGCCCTTGACCTGAGTGGTGAGGGCACCCCAAAAGTCAACCTGGGGAATCGGTCCAACGTGGCGCAGCAGCGATCGCACTCTCTCCACACCGCCCGGATTGTCGATTGCGGGGTCGGTGTCGGGTAATAACGCCAGTCGCGTGAAGCCGCCTGCGAGTGCAGATTGCATGAGTGAATCCAGAGTTTCCCTAGATTCATATCCGGGTTCGCCAGAGTGGCTATAGAGATCGACCAAACCCGGTGCCAGGATCAGGTTGGGGCGATCGCAAATTTCCACATCTTCTGGCAGATCAGCAATCTGCGCCTCTACCTGCTGAATCACCCCATCGGCAACCAGCACATCTGCTACGCGATCGCTATCAGACACCGGATCAAGCAACCGCACCTGGCGAAATAGCTCAGCCATTTACAACGCCCCTGCCGCCGTCCGGTCTAGCACCCCACCCAGGTGAGTCGTGATGTTCATCGCCTGAATCACAGGACGAGATTCAATGCCATGCGGGTAGTCGATCACGCTAACGGCTCCATTGCCTTGCTTAAATGCCCAAAAGCGCTCTGGACCTGCTCCAGCCAGATAACAGAGAATTGCTTTGTTGACCGCATCATGGGCAACGACAAGAGTAATTCCAGGCGGGTCGAGCTGAGCGGCGGATTGGACGATTGCATCCCAGGCGGCGATCGCCCGATCCCACACCTGCTGTAAATTCTCACCTTCAGGCATCTGCACGGTTTCAGGGGCGCTTTGCCACTGGGCTAACAGTCCAGGATAGCCCTGCTCAATCTCTTCCTCCAGCTTGCCTTCCCAGAGTCCGTGACTGATTTCACACAGGTTTTCATCAAGCTCCAGGTTTAGACCAGGATGCCTTTTCAGAATCGCCTCGGCTGTTTCTTTGGGACGTAGCATTGGGCTACTAACGGCTTTGGCGATCGCCACCGATTGTAAGAATGCGCCCGCCTGCTCTGCCTGTACCCGTCCCTGGTCATTTAACGGTACGTCAATTTGCCCTTGAAATCGCTTTTGACGGTTCCAGTCGGTTTCCCCATGACGCACCAGCAGCAGACGTGGACCTCGCTGTCCTTGACGAGTTTTGGGCAACACTTCGCCCATGTGTCCAGTTAGGTTAACGGATTCAAGCTGTACGGGCTGCCCTAACCCACCCGCGAAGTTCAATACGCTAATACCGCAGTTGGACTGATAAAAAGTCTGATAGCTTTCGGGTTGCAGCCCAATGGCAGTGCTGAGCAAAGCCCGATTGATGCCGCTGTGAGCGACGACTAGAATCGTTTCCCCAGCATGGTCGGGTAAAACTTCCCGCCAAAACTGCTTTGCTTGCTCGTACAAGGCCGGTACCGGAAAGAATTCTGTCGTACCATTCTCATTAGGAACCTGCATGGAAAGCTCGTGGGGGCGATCGCGCCACAGCCGATAGCCTTCCGGAAAACGACGCTCAACCTCATCAAAATCCAGCCCCTCCCAAAGAGCCAGGTTGATTTCCTTCAGGTCATCACGAAGTTGCAGCGGTGGCACTGAGTCTGAGGAATCCTGCTGCTCCAGGGTCGATAAAATCAAAGTTGCAGTTTGCTTAGCGCGTTGCAATGGGCTACTGTAGGCAGCACTAAAGCTTAAACCTTGCAGGGCACTACCGACCTGACGCGCAGCAGCTTCGCCCGCCTCTGTCAGGTAAGATTCGTCAAAGTGACCCTGAACTTTACGCAGGACATTGTAAGTGCTCTCGCCGTGACGCACGAGAATGACGCGAGTAGTCAGGACTTTATCCTCCACTAAGGTTCGTTTACAAATTGACCTGTCATTTGAAAGAAACGCAACCGATGAAAGAAACGCAACCGAGCCTCATTTCTTTCAAGAACCGCAGGATCAACAGGACAGAAAACAGTCAAAACCAGATGCATTTTAACCTGTCTCTGGCACTCCACCCGAACATTTCTTGACCTAAAGAACAGTGCGATAATGCCAATCAAGGTAGAGTTAATTCCTATTCGCCTAATTTAGCTTTTGTGAAGGATTCCATCCGAATTTGTCTGCAAACCCGCTTCCACCGCGAGAAATGATCACATTGAAACGGTTGGTTTTAACCGGTCTCACCTTTTTTGTTGTCTTTTTAGTTGGCAGTTCCCTGATCGGCAGTTGGAGTGAGCCGCAAATTACCAGTCGGCTTCAGCTTTATCAAACTGATTTGTTGCTTCAAGCGACCGAGTTTCAGCCTGAAGCAAGTGGTGCAAACGTAGACTCAACCCGTACTGCAATTTTAGGTAAGGACCCGATCGCCACCTCGCTTGAGCAATACGAGGACGTGCGGCAAACGGCTCAAACTGAACTTGACCGATTTCAGTCACGGCTTGATCAGGTTACTGTCGCCGACGCAGCCGCGCCAGAATTTCCAACCTCCTCTTCAGATCCCTCTAAGCAAGGTCAGTTACGCACCGCGATTCGACAACAGCAAACGCTGATTGACCAGCTCGACCTGCGAATTGGCATTCTTCAAGCTGAGCAAGGTCAAGTGGAAACCGCTTTAGAAACCTGGTCGAGATTGACTGCCAGCAACGGGACTCGGTCAGCCTCGGATGCAACTGCTTCGGATACAAGGGCTTCAGATGCAACAGCCCCCCCACCTAACCGAGTAGCCGAAACCTTAACGGGTCTGTGGAGCCAACCGCCACGGCTGTTGCCCGATGTTGAACAGCAGATTCAGGAAAATCTGGACGGCTGGTTTCGCGATCGGGCTCTTAGCCGCCTGTATGAACTGCAACAGCGTCCTGATGCAATATCCGCTCTTCAGCAAGCTGCACAAGCAGCCGCTCAGCAGACTTTTCTCAAACTAACGCTGATTGGTGTGGTCCCTATCATTGGCTGTTTAGCGGGTACTGCCATCTTGATTTCACTGCTAGTACAGCGGGCTTTTCGAGGCGAACAAGCGCTTCTAGCTCAAAACGGCACCACGACCTGGGAAACTCCCTGGAGCGGGGAAATCGTCTGGCAGGTGCTGATTGCTGGCTTTTTCTTTGCGGGGCAGATTGTTCTGCCACTGGCTTCACAGTTGCTTGGAATCGGTTTCTCCGCATTTGATAGCCGCGCCAGAGCCGCCTACGCGCTGCTCTACTATCTCGCAATGGCAGGGATATCCCTGTTTGTGCTTTACCTCTCGATCCGTAAGTTTCTGCCGCTTCCTCAGGAATGGTTCCGCCTGAAGAGCAAAAGTAACTGGTTTTTATGGGGGGGAGGCGGCTATCTCGTAGCGTTGCCATTGATGATCGTGGTGTCGTGGATCAATCAACAGGTTTGGCAGGGGCAGGGGGGCAGCAACCCACTGCTGCAAATTGTGCTAGAGGAAGGTGACCCCATAGCACTGGGAATGTTTTTTGCGACGGCATCGATCGCCGCTCCCATTTTCGAGGAAATCCTATTTCGCGGCTTTTTGTTGCCATCTCTGACTCGCTATATGTCGGTAGGATGGGCAATCGCCCTCAGCAGCTTAATTTTTGCCACCGCTCACCTCAGCCTTGCCGAAGTTTTACCGCTAACTTTATTAGGTGCCGTGTTGGGATTTGTATATACGCGATCGCGTAGTCTCCTATCTCCAATCCTGCTACATAGCCTTTGGAATAGCGTTACGATGATCGGCTTATTCCTTTTGGGTAGTGGTGCGGAATAGGATCGGTTATTACGTCCTACGGGAGTGTCAAGCTGCCTTAGTTTTGCGACAGCATAAAGGAGTTGAGGAAAAAAGCTAAGCGTTTCTAGCTCGATAAATTTTACTCGAACAGACCTAGCTTGGCTTTTTGAATTAGCAGTTTTATTGGCAGCTTGATGCCAGGAGCCAATTATGCCTAATTCGGTCAAAGAAAACTCTGTTAAAAACAAAATTTCGGAAGACCTTCAAAAAGCAAAAACTGAAGGGCAACTGAGAACAGAACGGATTCGAGAAATCGTCAAACTGGCTGTATCACAGGCAGTTTCAGAAATCAAAGAAGGATCAGTTGAAATTCGCTCGATCGTTAGAGAAGCGGTCTCCACGGTCATTGATAATTTGCAAGATCGGGGTCAGGAAACTAAGGAAGAAATCACCGCTTCAATTGAAGGCGCAATTGAAGGAATCAGTAGCGTGAGACGGCAGGCGATCGCCAAAACCCAGTCTGAAGTTGAGCAGCTTCAAGCTCAAATTGATGGCGAAGAAAAAGCGCTTCAAGGACAAATTGACAGCGCTCTAATGGATATTGAGGAGACGGGAAGCAGCAGATCAACAGAGATCAAATCTGCCATTAATTCTGCTGTGAGTTCAGTCAAAGACAGCGAAGAAGTGTCTTCGATGCGGAAGCGTTACGCACAACTGCAAACCCAACTCTCTGTTTTGCAGGCCAATCTAGCTGCCCGTTATGGTGCTCGTTATGAAGAGGTTCAACGGCATTTAGATAGCGCTAAAACTTGGTACGACCAAACTAAAGCTCAGGCTGAAGTGGGAGAAACACCTCGGTTAAATCAGAAGCAAGTAGAATTTGAGCAAAAAATGGGTGAAGCCGGAGCCGCTCTAGCACGAGGAGAGCAACGAGTGAAGCAATTGCTCAAAGAGCTTTGGCATTCCGTTAGAAACGGTGACGCAAGCTAATTGCACCAGTCTATAAAAAGAAAAAAGATCTAAAAAGAAAGGTGGGCAATGCTCACCTTTCTTTTTGTTTGAAAAATAAGTCTAAAAAATAAAATGTAGGGGGAGCAACGCTCCCCCTACATTTACAGTCCTGGAATAGATCAATTAGAAGTTTTCTTGACGGCGAGCTACTTCGCTGTGCTTGGCGAGCGCCCAAACAGCATGAATGCTGCCCGGTAGCCAACCTAAGAGCGTCAACACAATGTTAATCAGCAGAGTTGTACTAACTCCGTAGGTCAAAAACACTCCAACAGGAGGTAACAAAATTGCCAGAACTAATCGAAGTAAATTCATAAGGTTTCTCCCAAAAACTTTTGCACTAGAGACTTTTCACGCTAGCTTTTATTCCATTGTTTCAACTTATAATCAAACTGCCCTCCACCGTGAGAATTAATTGTTGCTTGCTTGTTCTAATCCTTTTCAAAAATGTCTTTAGGACGACCTCGAATCTATCTGCATGGGGAGGTGACAGTCAGGTTATATGGCTGATCATTGAGGTAGTTTAAGCAAATTTGTATTTTGCTTCCCCTTGAAGTTGAAGTTCGTTTGAGGAAAATTTTATGCTTAGCGCCCTTTTTACTGCTCTGGCTACCGCCTTGAGTTTGCTGGTTGTAGATTTAGCCGTTCCTGGTGTTGATCTGGCAAACTTTCCAGCAGCGTTGATTGCTGCTCTGGTGATTGGACTGGTCAACTCCACTGCAAAGCCAGTTCTATCAACACTATCTCTGCCGCTCAACTTCGTGAGTTTTGGTTTGTTCTCGCTTGTAGTTAACGGACTTTGTTTCTGGCTTGCGTCAGTACTAACCCCCGGATTCGCAGTTCGAGGAATTCTAGCTTTCATTCTAGGTCCAGTCATTCTAACTTTTGTGAATACCTTCATTCTCAGATATTTTGCTGAGCGCAGACCTGCACTGAACCTAAACACAAATGCCAAAACGGAAGCATAGTACCTAACGAGCACGACTTCTGGGCTCCTGGTGCAGCACAAGTTAAATAGAGCAAGTGCAAAACCCAATGCCATTTAGTTAGGCATTGGGTTTTAGCTATTTAGCTCTCCATACAAAAAAGGGCAGCCTAATGGCTACCCCAATCTACATACTTCTTTCCCCTAAAGGATAGGATGCATGTTGCTCAATTTACTTAAACACCGACCGCTTCTTTCGCGGCGTACATCACTTCGACGGTGATTTCGGTTAAGTTGCGATCGCGCGCAAACTTTTCCGTATTGCGTTTCACCTTACCGCGCACAAAGCCAGGTACTTTGTTCAGCTCCGCCTGTGCATCTTTTGTCCAGCCCAGATCAGAATCAGTGCTGATACCTTTAGTGATCACTTCCTTAGTATCGTGACCGCCAAAGATTTCGAGCAAGTGATCTTCCATCCCCAACGTGAAGGAGTTGTAGACCAAGTCAGCAATCTGATTGGTGCCTTCATAACCCACAAAAGGCTTATAGCCAATAGGGAAATCTTGAATGTGAATCGGAGCTGCAATTACCCCACAGGGAATGTGTAGTCGCTTGCCCACATGTCGTTCCATTTGGGTGCCGAAGATGGCAGAGGGTTCTAGGCGGGCGATCGCATCGCCGATTGCCCCATTGTCATCACTAATCATCACCTCATCACAGTACTCACTCACCTGCTCCCGGAACCAGGCTTCGTCATACTTGCAGTAAGTCCCTGCCAACACCACATGAATTCCCATCTCACGGGACAAGACTTTAGTGAGTGCAGCAGCGTGAGTATTGTCGCCAAATACAACTGCTTTCTTACCCGTCAGGTTTTGGCAGTCGATCGAGCGAGAAAACCAGGCGGCTTGTGAGACATACAGGGTTTGCTCGTTGATGAAGTCTTCGTAATCCACCCCTGCGCCCTGTTCATTCAGCACTTGCTGAATTTTGCGAATGCAGCGAGCTGTTTCCACCACGCCCATCGGCGTAATGTCTACAAAGGGCATCCCAAAGTCTTCCTGGAGATATTGCGCCGCCATCAAGCCAACTTCACGGTAAGGCACCAAATTGAACCAGGCTTTGGGCAAATCCTTCAGATTTTGAACCGATGCGCCTTCAGGAATTACCTGGTTCACCTCAATTCCCAAATCTGCCATCAGCCGCTTCAGTTCAGTGCAGTCGTGCTGATTGTGGAAGCCAAGGGAGGTAATACCGATGATATTAACGGAAGGTTTCTCGGTTTTGCCTGTAGGCAAGCTGCCCTGTTTCTTCGCTTTGGCAATGTAAAACTGCACAATTTGCTGAAGCGTGCGATCGGCGGCTTGCAGTTCATTCACACGATAGTGATTTACGTCAGCCAGCATCACATCGCCCTTCGCATCAATTTGGGCGCGATCGACAAAGTTTTGCAAATCCTCTTGCAGAATGCTGGAAGTGCAAGTCGGGGTCAGCACAATCAGGTCAGGCTTTTCTTCTGCATCCTTGCGGGTGATGTTGTTCACCACTTTTTCTTGAGAACCTCGCGCCAACACATTGCGATCGACGGAGCTAATGGTGACGGGCGTAAAGTTGCGATCGCGCTCTAACATCGATCGCATCACATTAAAATAGTCATCGCCAATCGGAGCGTGCATGATGGCATGGACATTCTTAAAGGAACTGGAGACGCGGAGGGTACCAATGTGCGCAGGGCCGGCATACATCCAGTAAGCCAATTTCATAAACTGATCTCCGTTTCGCTGAGGGTCGCTTGCCCAAAGGTTTTGGACAATACTTCTGAGTTTGAGAATTGCTTACGATTGTCTCAGAGATATCCAAGGGATGAGCGATCGCTATTTATTTCTTAGGATATGAGAACATTAGGAGCGATCGCTGAACAAATTGCCTAGGAAGGGATGGAGCGATCGTGTCTATCAATCAGTTCCCTTTTTCTGCAACGATTCTTAATTCTTCGCGACCTTTTTCAACCTTAGCAAATAGAAAACAGAAGAATGGAAATCGCAAATCTATTCCAACGAGTATCCTTAAACCAGGGCATTCCTGATAGCTCAGCGGAAGTGCAGCACTGCTTATGCTTTGACCATTTCAGCTTTTGCACCAGGTAATATTGGCTCAAAATGCAAAATCATGATTTGCTCTGGGCGCAACCCCAATGACTCGTATGTGCGTCCGTTGCGATCGCTAAATTCAACCTCAAATGCAGCACCCTCTGCTAGTAGCTCAACAACTGTTCCTACCTGTCCACGCCATAGATTGTACTGAGGAAGGTCAACAGTCAGAGCAACAACATCTAACAGCTTGACTGTATTGTTTGTCATGCTTTGTACCTCCACGTTACAGAGGGTAGCAGGTCGTCAACTTTGGAATCTCCGAACCATGCTCGATGAGCCAGCCACTCCGAAGGGTTGCACTTTTATTCTGCCATTCGATTGTGAAATCCAGAGTGTAGCGTTGCCCAAATTCATCTCGCCTTCCCAACGGAGCTGCTTGAACTTTGACAACCTCAAACAGGATTTGACGCAATTCTTCAGCATTATCAGCCGTCATTCCAAGAATTGATGAAAAAAGTCGAGCTTTATGCTTACCATCGTCGTGTTCCAAGTTGAGGCAGTAATCGCGCAACTTACGAATATCAACAACTGCATTTTCTGCATTGGGAATTAGCATTCGAGTCTTGCACGTTCCACTGGAGCCAAAATCTAGAGCATACTGCAACGTGTAGAATCTATTTTTGGTCGCAACAAGCCAAAAAATGTGATTTTAATTTCAAGCTTTTGCAGAGCAATTGTTCTTGTTCTTGGGGTTCGACTAACTAGGATGATTTGTGGCTTGAAGTAGCCAATCCTGACGGAGTTTTGCGATCGCCACTTCTTTGTGTTTTGCCTCAACCTCAATCCAGGGAGCATTGCGATAAGAACTGGGCATCACAGTAATCAGGTCGCTGTGGCGCGGATCGTTGAACGATGCAAGTCCGTTTGAGATGTGAACAAGCTGCCAGTCGGGTCTATCCCAGGTGCTACGGGCGGCTACTAGCATGGCAGCGACACTGGGATGTTCATAGCTGTCCAGGTGATCGTGAATGATGTGATGGTGAGCGTCAAACACCATGGGCACTCCAGCAGTCTGACAGATAGCCAGAATGTCCTCAGAGCCATACGTGTGTTCGTCGTTTTCCAGAGTCAAACGATTGCGAATCGCTTCGGGCAAATCTCGAATGACGCTAATCAACCGCTCCGCTCGATCGCCCTTCCCCCCGTGAACATTCATCAATGACCAAGACGATCGCGGCAAGCCCATCAGGTCAAAGGTTCTGGCATAGGCAGTGAGAATTTTGATGCTGTTAGCAATTACTTCTGGTTTGTCGGAATTGAGTACAACAAACTGTTCGGGGTGCATAACGATACGGATGCCAAGCTGAAGGGCGCGATCACCCACCTGCCGCAATGAGTCACTAAACTCTGTTAATACTGCTGCCCCTAACGACTCATCGGCAAAGGGAAATAGCCCGGAGGCAATACGGTACAGAAAAATTTCCTCAGCCGCACAAAACTCTAACGCAGCTCCTAAGCGCCGCAGATTTTCGGCATACAGGTCGCGCAAAGCCTTCTCCTGCTCGGCTTCTGAAAGTAGCAACAGACGTTTGCGCGTTAGAGTCCGATAGCGAACCTGATTGGAAGATGTGATGCAAACCAACCCTAACTTTGGTGTGATTTGAGAATCTCCCAAAGCTGCGAATTCTTCTGAGGAGACGATTTCTAAAGAACTGGCTGGACGAAGCATTCCCAAACACCAATCTGCTGAACAGTACATGTCCAACTTAAAAGTTCTTGGACTTTAGTACCTCTATCTGGCGTTGAGGAATTGCTGAAGAAAATTTCTACCTGCTTGAACAGTTGAAGACACTTTGGGAGAAGAGAGGCGATCGCCCTCCTCCAGTTTGTACTGAAGTTTGAGTCTTACTGACATGAGAAATGGATCTTGTAGGGGCGTTTCGCGAAACGCCCTTACAGTGCAAGCCACATTGAATAACACCGAATTAGGGTAAGGAACTAGACCTTGAGGGCAACAATCTTTTGCACTGCCTCAACAATTTGATGAGGCTGCACAATGGTCAGGTTTTCCAGCGTTCCGTTATAGGGCGTGGGAATGTCCTGCGAAGCTAAACGAATCACTGGAGCATCCAATTCATCGAAGAGGCGATCGTTGATTGAAGCCGTCAGTTCAGCCCCAATTCCGCCTGACCTCATGCACTCTTCCACAATGATCACGCGATGGGTTTTGCGGATCGAGGCTCCAATAGTCTCAAAGTCAAGCGGCTTTAACGAAATCAGGTCGATGACTTCAGGATCAAATCCTTCTTTGGTCAGCGTTTTCACCGCATTCATGACGTGATGTCGCATCCGGGAATAGGTGAGAATGGTTACATCTTCGCCTTGCCGCACCACTTCGGCTTTGTCCAACGGCAGCAGATATTCCTCTTCAGGCAGGTCTTCCTTCAGGTTGTAGAGCAGCACATGCTCAAAAAACAGCACAGGATTGTCATTCCGAATGGCGGATTTGAGTAAGCCTTTTGCGTTGTAGGGGGTGGAGCAAGCCACCAACTTTAAGCCAGGAACGCCTTGAAAATAGGCTTCTAGCCGCTGGGAATGTTCTGCTCCAAGCTGTCGTCCTACGCCACCTGGTCCGCGAATTACCATCGGGGTTTTGAAATTGCCGCCGGAGGTGTAGCGCAGCATTCCAGCATTGTTAGCAATTTGGTTGAACGCCAGCAGCAAGAAGCCCATGTTCATGCCTTCGATGATCGGGCGCAAACCTGTCATTGCGGCTCCAACTGCCATGCCCGTGAAGCTGTTTTCAGCGATCGGCGTATCGAGGACGCGCAGATCGCCATATTTCTTGTGAAGGTCTCTGGTGACTTTATAAGAACCGCCATAGTGCCCAACGTCTTCGCCCAAAACAAAGACGGAGGAATCTCTTGCCATCTCTTCGTCGATCGCTTCACGTAAGGCGTTGAATAGGAGGGTTTCTGCCATCTGGAGGTTCGAATAGATTTGATCGTTCAATCTAAAATCTTAACTGTTAGTGGCCATGATTGGTCAAAAATTGATTTCGGATGGCTCTTCGTCTCTGATCTAGACTGGGGATGGCGGGTAATAGGAATGAAGCTGACGAGAGGAATGTATGAGCGATCGCAACTTCAACAACTTCAACGATGACTTCGACGATTTTGAAGACGACGATTTTGAAGATGATCTTCTCGACGCATCAGGACGAGGTGCTAGAGAAATCGGGGGCGATCGCAACTCCGCTATACTCCGCCCATTCATTCAAGAAATTGAGCAAATTCCGCCTGAGCATCTAGCTAACCTGCTTCAAATGGTTCGCCTGTTTCGTCAGAGCGTTGCCTTAGCCGAGCGGACTGCCAGAACAGAAGCACAGAATTCCCTGCCGATTCAGCCTACCGTTTTGCCACCTGTTGCACCGATAGATACGGCACCCATAGACACTCCTTCGATCGCCCCAGATGTGACTCCAATCGCTCCAAGTAAGAAGCCAACTGGAATAGATCCGATTGAGAAGCTGCTGCTACGATCGCGATTTGAACCGTCTAGCGATCGCACAACTGAACAAGTTAGCAAGCCCCCAACCGAATCATCCCAAGAACCGCCACGGATTCCCCTTCGACTGCCACGGACTTCCGAAGCCAATGTTGAACCTGCTGCTCCTGTCGAAGTTGCTGTTGGCGAATATGGTGTTAGACCTGCATCAACTGAAGACGAGTCTGACTGGGATGAGCTAATGGACTTTCTCGACCAGGACAATCCAAAAGATTTCCGTGAGGAAGAGGAAGACGATTCGCGAAATGACGACTGGGACGAATATTTCCGACCCTCTCCTTGAACGAACTAACTCTTCCCAAACTCAGGTTAATTTCATCGGCATTAGCGGGAACCGATAATTCGCTGTGAATGCAGTCGGTATTGCCATTTTGCGATCGCTTGGCACCACTAGCTCCATCTCGAATGGCTCTATCTGGGACTTGGAACAAATTCGTCGCGCTTCCAATCTAGGGTTAGGAGCTACCAGTGCCGAGCAGATCGAAATCATCACGGCTGACAGCGCGAGCACTCAGATGGCTGACGAAATCTGTAGATTCATGTAACCTGGTAGATTCAATTTTCGCCTTAACTGCCTCCGGTTTATCGGAGCAACTCGTTTCACCTGGGTTGAATTTAAGAGACAGGCAGAGAGAAGATTCACTCACTGTGCAGCCGCAAAACTAAGAGAATCGCACTAGCAAGGGGCTTAAGCCCTTCGTTCTAGGGGAAACGCCTATTCAGTTTGTTTCTGCAAAAGTGTCTGTCTTCTGCTCAATCTCTGCCGTTGAATAGAGCTGATGCAGTGGAGTGGGAAATTGGAATCATGATCAAAATTTTCAAAGCAGATGCACTGCTCTATACCCCCTTCATTAAATCAAAAGGATTCAATTTTTTAGCAGAAAAGGGCATTGTTATCACCGAAGATGAAGCTGATTGTGACTTATTCGTTGCCCAGAGATGTAAAAATCTAATTCCTTTTCAATTGAAATATGGAGCAAAGAAGAAATATTTAGTTTGGTCGCATGAACCTCGCTGGAATACTCATTTTACAGACACGGCAAAGTGGTTTAGCCTACCAGACATTCATATTATGAATGTTTATACCGGAGACATTTATCTCAACAACTACTACACCGTCAACAGCAACGGCATTCAAACAATCGATCGCCTACTAAAGCCGCTCGACGAAAGTAGTTTTCCTAACTTTGAGCATAAAAAGGTTGTGGCTCTGATGTTTTACCGCAACAATCGCCGCCGATGGAGCCTGAAGCGAAACGGAGAGGAGTTAGATTTGTGCTATCTCAGAACCCGTATCGCTCTACAAGGATACAAGTCAGGGAAAGTTGATGTTTATGGTAGAGGTTGGCCAAGAGGTGTTTCATTAGAAGATTCGAGGGGAGAAGGTTGGGAATCAAGAAAAGCAAAAATTTTGCAAAACTATCACTTCAATTTATGTTTTGAAAACACAAATACAGCTTATTACTGCACTGAGAAAATTTGGGATAGTATTCAGCACGGATGCCTTCCCATTTACTATGGAGAAGGTAACAAGAGCTATGAAGATTTTCCGCAGAAGAGTTTTTTAGACTACTGCGACTTTGGCAGCTCGGATGCACTTTTCAGGTATATCGACGCGATGACGGTTGATGAATTTAGAGCACGAATGAATCTTTGCATTGATGCCTACAATCGGGCTTTTGAAAAGCTTGAAGCACCTTCCAATTCATTCTATGAAGAAATGCTGTTGAGAATTGTGCAAAAAGCAAAAGCAATCGTTGGCTCCTGACTATCAAACCAGACTTTCTAATCAGCAGAAAAGTTAAATTGAGGGGAGATCGCACTCCACTTCAGTCAGTTTGCGATTAACCTAGTACAATCAAGACCTTCATCACCTGACTTGCCCAGTCTGACCTGACGGATTCATCATGATGCGACCGGATTTGCAGGGTTTAGAAATTACCAGGGGAGAGCTACGAAAGCTGAGCGGTGTGGATACCAGTCAGGTATTTCGGCGGTCGGTGATGCGGGATTCTCACAAGCGATCGCACTTTCTGATTCGCCAAACTTTAGAAATCTCGCTGATGACACTGCTGGGGTTCATTCCCTTTGCCCTTGCCTTTAACCAGTTTTCACCGCAGCTTCAGCCCTTGCGGTATGAATACATAATTTTCGGCTCAGCGGCGACAATCGCACTTGTAGTCGCAGCTATCATTCAGTTCATTCGAGTTAAAAGAAGTACAACCTCGCCGCTAGTGGGCTTGCTGGATGAGGTCGATCGCCACAATGCGATGATTCGGGCAATTGACATTAATGATCAGATTGAAGCTGCCGGAAATCTGCGAGTGCGCTTGAGCAACCGCCATCGGGTAGTTGAGGCACTCAAGCTAACTAGAGCCAACCTGGTTCGTGCCCTCAAGACAGAGCGCATCTTGCGGGAAAACAAACGGTTTATCGATCGCAATCCAGAACTTTTTGCTGACAATCTGATGGCGTTGCGGGCGCTTCAGGTGAGTGATCAGGCAAGTGAGCATGGACGACTTTTGGACGAAGCTTTGCAGATAGGGTTAAGTGTGCAAGACGAGATGAGAAAATTACAGAGTCGGCACTAAACCAGGGTCGGCATTAATGAACGACGCGATGCAATCGAGCTTATGTCTACCAAACCAAAGATTATCGTGCTTGATGATGACCCAACGGGCTCCCAGACGGTGCATAGCTGTCTGCTGTTAACTCGGTGGGACGTTGATACGCTGCGGTTAGGTTTAGCCGATGAGTCGCCGATCTTTTTTGTGCTAACCAACACAAGGGCAATGACTCCGGCACGGGCGAATGCTGTGACGCGAGAGGTTTGCCAGAATCTCAAGCAGGCGATCGCCGCTGAAAATATCCAGGAGTTTCTGATCGTCAGTCGGTCTGACTCGACGTTGCGAGGACATTATCCCGTAGAAACCGATGCGATCGTCCAGGAGCTTGGCCCGTTTGATGCTCATTTCCTCACCCCCGCTTTTTTTGAAGGTGGACGCATCACCCGCGATAGCATTCACTATCTAATAATTGACGGGGTTCCAACTCCGGTACATGAAACGGAATTTGCCCGTGATTCAGTCTTTAGCTACAGCTACAGCTACCTACCTGATTACGTTGAAGAAAAAACCAAAGGGCGAATTGCGTCCACATCGGTTGAGCGATTTTTGCTAGCAGATATTCGAGCCGGAAGTCTCGATCGCCTGCTGCACTTGAGCAATAACCAGTGTGCAGTGGTTGACGCCGAAACCCAGGCAGACCTCGATCGCTTTGCTGCGGATGTGCTGGCTGCGGCTTCCCACGGCAAGCGTTTTTTGTTTCGCAGCGCGGCTAGCTTGCTGACCGCTTTAGCGGATCTGCCCCCGCAACCCGTTGCGCCCGAAGACATGGCAACCTATACGCGCAACGGCAAACCTGGTGTGGTGTTAGTCGGCTCTCACGTTAAGAAAACAACTGAGCAGCTAGAAGATTTGCTTCAGGCTCCCGGTGTAGTTGGCGTTGAGGTCAAAGTTGAGCAATTGCTAGAAGAATCTGCCGCCCAGCAGCGCAATGCCTTGCTAGAACAGGTGCTTCAGCAGGTTCATGCCATTCATCAAGAGGGCAAAACGCCTGCAATCTATACGAGCCGTCAAGAGCTGCCGTTTGAGGACGTGCAGACGCGGCTCAATTTTGGGGTGATTGTTTCAGCATTGCTGATGGACATGGTGCGCGGATTGCCGTCTAATATTGGTTTCCTCATTAGTAAAGGCGGCATTACTTCTAATGATGTCTTGAGTAGCGGGTTAGCGCTGACTTCGGCGCGGCTGCTAGGGCAAATTTTGCCAGGATGCTCGATTGTGCGTACTCCAAATGACCATCCCCAATTTCCCAACCTGCCTGTGGTACTGTTTCCTGGAAACGTGGGCGATCGCCATGCCCTCACTGCTATTTATCAGCGGCTCAGTCGAGTAAATTAAGCATCCTGCATGGTCTAATTTTTTCTCCGTAGTCTGCAAGAACCGGGTTGATCTGACAAAATTAGCCAAATTGAATGTTTTTTCGATTTATTGCTGAGGCTGTTGCTGTAAGGTAGGCGATCGCTGTGTCACAGGTAGATTAAAAAACGTTTCCCCTTCAAGCCAAAGCGGTATAATCAGCCCATCTTTTACAAAAATTTATTTCGTTGAGGCTGGTCAGCCTGCTATTCTCCCTCGCCATTCTCACTATGCTTAAAACAAAAGATACTTCGGTAGCTACCCTGGCGCTTCTGGTTGCCATTGCTCCTATTTCTAGCGCGCTGGCAGCCTCACCTTTTTTGTCTATGCCAGGTGGGTCAATGGCTCAGGATTCTAGGGCTGACAGTTCTGCCTCGCTGCGATCTTCGGTTCTCGTCAGGACAACTGTGACTGATAACACGACAGACGATTTTCAACTAGTCTCAGTCCTGGGAGAAAACCTGGTTGCACAAGAGACGGCGATCGCAAGTGCAAACAGTGCAGATGCCGCAAACAACGCAGACGCGGGCATTCCAGGTTGGCTGTGGTGGCTGCTGCCGCTGGCGCTGTTAGGCTTACTGTGGTGGCTCCTCAGAAAACGGGCTGAATCTAACAGAGTTGAGTCAAGCCAAGCTGCTTCAGTTCCACCCGTATCTGCTGCTCCACGAGCTTCTCGTGCCGTAACCAGTGGCGTAACAGCCTCCACCCCCTCCACGGAATCTACACATTCTGCATCTAGGGCAGGTGCTACAACGCCGAGTCCAGCTACCAACGCTGCCCCCGTCAGATCTACCTTGGTGGGTGGTGCCGCTGCTGCCGCCCGCTCCTCGTTGTCAAGCGATCGCCCCAACGCAATTCCTGAATATCAGGCCCTTTACAATCGAGGCATGGTGCTGGCTGAATCGGGTCTTTACGAAGAGGCGATCACCAGCTTTGACCGAGCCATAGCAGTTAAACCTGATTTCTTTGCAGCCTGGTCTAGCAAAGGCGATGCGTTGCTCAGTGTCGATCGACCAGAGGAAGCGATCGCTAGCTTTGATCGAGCAATCGAACTCAGCGCAGCCTCAACCAATTCTGCTATTGGAACTGCCTTAGCTGCGACCTGGGCAGGCAAAGGCAATGCGCTGGCAAACTTGGGACGAGCAGAAGAGGCGATCGTCAGTTTTAGCCAAGCCCTCGAAATCGAACCGACCTATGCAGAAGCACAAGCTAGCCGCAACGCCCTAATCACTAGCCTTAACACTGCTGCACTGTCCAGCCCAGCCCAGACTAATTCTTCCTTGGAAAGCGTGCCTTCACTCGCAGAGGCAGATTCAAGCAATCTAGCTGAAATGCCTCCCCTCGTAGAAAGTCCCGCAGCCAGCACCACACCAGAAGACTCAATTGCGGATGTTCCCGCTGAAAATGCTCCTGCTGAGGATATTCCCGCTGAAGACATTTCCGAGATTAGAACTCAAATTGGCGGCGCAGTTTTAGCAGCAGGTACAGCCGCCTGGTCTGCCATGCCTAACGACAGAATTCAGGCTGACAAAATACAGTCCGATATAGAAGCTGCCAAATTTGACGTGGGTCAAACGGATGAAGTTGAATTCCTAGCAGCCGTCGATGAAGACCTGGACGATTTGCCCGAAGGTTACGGCGAAAGCCGGATCGTTTTGATGCCGCGTGACCCGCAGTGGGCTTATGCTTACTGGGACATTCCCATTGGACATAAAGAAGAGTTGCGTCAGCAAGGTGGCTCTTACCTGGCACTGCGGCTATATGACGTGACAGATCTTGACCTAAATCATCAAAACCCGCACAGCCTCCAGCAATTTAGCTGTGAAGAAATGGCGCGAGATTGGTATTTGCCAATTCCAGTGAGCGATCGCGACTACATTGTTGAAATCGGCTACATTACAAACAACAGCGGTTGGCTCATGCTAGCCCGTTCTGCCCCAACCCGCATTCCTCCTGTTTATCCTTCCGACTGGTTTGAAGACCAATTTCTTACCATTTCCTGGGATGAAGATCTGCGCGATAAAACCTTCCTGACGCTTACTCCTCCTACCAAACAAGAAGAAGCCACAGGCAAATCTACCCCTTACAACACCCTCTTTGGACTGGCACAATCAGCAGAATCAATGCGAGTTGCAGGTTCCCTGTTTGGCTCTATGCAACAAGTGCCTCAGCAAGCAATCAGTTCCTACGTCTTCCCGTCAGGTGCAGCACTTTGGTCCATGCCAACTCCATCGGGCATTGGTATGTCGGGCATTGGCATGTCGGGTGCTGGCTTTCCTGCCTCGATTCCGCCAATCCGTCCGCGTAAGTTTTGGCTCGTCGCCGATGCCGAACTGATTGTCTACGGAGCTACCGAACCCGATGCAACAGTTACGATTGACGGACAGCCAATTCAACTCAACCCAGACGGCACCTTCCGCTTTCAAATGTCCTTCCAGGACGGCATTATCAACTATCCCATCATTGCTGTTGCCGTTGACGGAGAGCAAAGCCGCTCAATTCACATGGAATTTAAACGGGAAACTCCAGAGCGAAACACTAATACTAAAAATGAGGCAACTGACGAGTGGTTAGAATAGAACCTCCAATTGAGAAATAGTCGGTGAACTGGCAAAATAGGGCAGACATTAGGAAGCTGAAGAGCAGCAGAAAGTTTTTTCTAGAAGCAGTAGAGCTTGCAGAAAACTATCGGTATGAACCCAACCTACGTAGCCTGAAAACTGGCATAGGTTGTTGTGATCAAAGATACAAACATGATGGATTCTGGCTACATTGATCACATGATGTAGTCTGCCACTACCATCTTTAAAGCTCAACGAATTTGCTGGGTTGTCGTTAACGTGCAATCTCATTTGATCGCATGTCATGCCAGATACGTTTTCTAATAGAGCAATCACGCTTTGTATCGAGGTATCACCGGGTAGGTTAGCTTCTTTTATATCCAAGATGTTGCATACAGTCGAGCTAGGTGTTTTACCACAGTTCCAATAGCTGACATGGGCTTCCCCTGCTCCTAATGCCATTGCTGCTTCCATCTGTCCAATTGAACGAGCAGCTTTCTCTGCAAAATTAGCATCGGTAGAAACATAAACATCTTCATGGCTTAGATGATAGGTTTCGTCGATCGCCAATCCTGCCCCTAGAGGAGAGGCAATCACGTCAGAAGAATGGATAACATTGAGCCACCTTAAAGAGTCATTTTTATACGTTAAAGTGAATTCTTTTACTCTCTCTGGACTGATACCGAGCATAGTATTAAAGAAAAGGATGGGAGATCCCATCGTTGTAATGCTCTTTAATTGAAGTTTTCTAGCTGAGCGATCGCCCTCCAAACCATTAATAACCAACCGAATGTAAAAAGCTGGATCTTTGGGGTGAAATTTCTCAGAAAAGAGAATATCCCACAAGATTACTGTTCCTAAAGAATGCGAGACAATATGCAATTCGGTTTCTTCAGGGTGGTCTTTGATGAATGCCAATAGCTGTTGGGCGATCGCCTTTCTAATTTCTACACCACGCTTTGGGTTTAAGTAGGTAAACATATCACCTACAAATTCGGAAAGAAATCCTTCTCTAAATGTCTGATAGCGAAATATCTCTTGAATGTCAGACTGAGGACGTTTTTTCTTATAGTTCTGCAAATCCTGATGAATCAGGTTCCACATCCTACTAACGTCGTTTAAGGCATTTCCCCAAAAGCAAGAATAAAAGTGAGGTAGAGCCTTGCCCAATTGAGCACAACTTTCTTGGATTGACCGCTTTAGTGGATCTGCATATTTAACATCTCGTGTCGCAACGCCATGAATAAAAAATACAAGCATTCCACTATCTCCTCATTCTAGAGGTTAGCTTTCCCCTCAAAACTTATTGACAACCAGATATACCTGGGCGATCGCCCTCACGTTGAACGCTATCCTTGCCGGAGTTGCTACAGAGTTTAGAATCTTCAATTCTCTTGTCCGGAGTGAGAGTGAATTGCTTGAAGAATGCTTCATGGCTTCGAGCCAAAGCCATTTGCCAAACCGTAAATCAGTTTGACGTATTACTTTTCATCCGTTGTTGCATTAGCTCAACAAGTGATGAAATTTACTGTATGGGGGGCATCCTAATAAAAAATCACCCACTTCTTTTTATCCTAGAAAACAGCTATGTCAACTCACCTGGTTTTAGTAGAACCCAGATTGGCTCAAGCTTCGGCGGCTACGCAGGCTGGAGGATTTCGTGCCGATCAAGTGTGGATGTCCGCATCCGGCACACTCTTTTTGATACTAGCGGGTCTAGCTATATTTACTAAGGTCAAAATTCATCGCCTCTCCAAGCAAAAACGATTTGAGGAATACAAGAACCAGGAGTTACATAAGAAACTCAAGCTTGCGCTTCAAACAATTAGCAAAATGGAGAAAAACCCCGATCTCATCCATTCACGAGAATTTAACCTGGATTACTTGCGAATGCGAATGGAGGAGGAGAAATTTCACTTTGCTATTTTGAATCAAATCAAAATTAAGGTAAAAGAGAAAATCAGTATTGCGCTTCGTCCAACTCAAGCCAGTCAGGGACTTTTGGGAATTGCCAGCACAGGACGGCAGATCGATGAAATTTTTGATATTGAGTATGACCTTACCGACTCACCTAGAGGCGGCAAGCGGGTTCTGTTTCGGGTACAGGTAAAACTGATGAAGTTGCCGACTCAGCCGACATCAGTCACGATCAATCAAATTATTGAGTGTATGCAGACTTACATGAGTCCAAATGCCGATCGCGATACCTGGCAACCGACGATTCAAGGACGCATTGCTTATATGCATTGGGATCAAAAAGCAAAGCCTACTCCTCTACTGGTACTTGAGCAGTCTAATGAAGGAGTGAATGTAACTTTTCGTACTACCCCAATGGCGCATAGCTAAACCCTGGTTGAAAGACTGCGAGAGCCAACTGACGCTTTTTCCTTCTCCGAGGTTTCTTATTCCTATAAACTTTACGTGAAGCTACTGAGTGGAGCTTGCGATCGCCCCAGCATATCGGTCAATCTGTAGTGAAATTGACCGGGTGGAGGGAAAAAGTTGTGAGGGATCTGGGTGGAAATACACAACAGCAAGCAAGAAACGTCAAGCTAACCCCTAGCAGAGTTCGCTTGTCAGACCTTGTCGGCAGATCGGACCCCAACGACTTCTACCGGGTCAAGCTGTCTGGTAAAAGTAGCCTTGACCTAAAGCTGTCTGGCTTAACGGCTAATGCCAACCTAGAGCTACGCAATTCAGCAGGCAGAATTCTCAAAGCATCCCGGTTGAGAGGTACCAACAACGAGGCTGTCAGCTTTAATGTGGCAGCAGGAACTTATTTTGTTCGGGTTTACCAGCAAAGTGGCAACACCCGATACGCGCTAGACATGTCCACAAATCTCGATGCGGCTGGAGACACGCCTGCTCGGGCTCGCAACATTACCCTGGGCAGGGCTGCTACCCGCTATCGTGACTATGTGAATGGTGCTGACAATGACTTCTACAGCTTTAGGCTGAATCAGCGCAAGGAAGTGAGTTTGACGCTAACAGGTCTGACGGGTAATGCAACTCTGCAACTACACGATCGCACTGGCACACCGCTTAAAACATCCCGACAACGAGGTACCACCGCAGAATCCATCCGCGAAATTCTTAACCCAGGAACGTATCAAATTCGTGTTTTTGCGGACACAAAGGTTGTCAATTCTCAATACACTCTTAGAACGTCAGCAATCCCAAGACCTTCCTCAACCCGGCTATCTCAACAGTGGCTCAAGCAATTAGGCGCTGCAAACGTCAACTCGAATGACTATTCTTACGATGTAGCGGCGAACGGCAATAGCGTTTACCAGGTCGGCAGCACAGAGGGTTCACTGCAATCGGGTAGCAACAATGCAGGCAAACAAGATGGCTATGTTAGCCGATATGACAGCAATGGGACTTTACAGTGGACTCGGCAAGTTGGCACGGACGAGTCAGACGTTTTATCAGGAGTGGCGATTGGTCGGACTGGCAGTGCTTATGTAGCGGGTGCCGTTGATCTTGAAGCGCCATCATTATCTAGACTATTCCTCGGTTCAGGTAAAGCTTATATTGCCAGGTACAACACCGACGGTAGCCAAGTCTGGCAACGCGAGTTCGCGCGAGGAAATATTGCTGCTGCCTCTGGAATTGCGCTAGATAGTGCTGATAATTCCTACTTAGCAGGTGGTTTTGTCAACATTGGCGGTTTCTCTGCAAACCTCGGAGCTTTTGTCGCCAAATACGACGCGAACGGCACCTTACAGCCCTGGGCACCTTCAGCCGACATTAACACCATTACCAACAGCGGCGTAATTTCGGGTATCACGGTTGATCAAACGGGCAACATCTACGTCACTGGAATTACCAATGCTTCTATTGACACGTCCAATCTAGATCCCAACAATCTGAATTTTAATAATCTGGATACGGCTCTTACTGGAGAAGATGCTTTTGTTGCTAAATACGACAGCACAGGGAGAAGGCTCTGGTTTAACACCTTAAGAACTAACAGCGACGATTATTCACGGGGAATCGCGATCGATCGCACAGGCAACGTCTATATTACGGGCGAAACGGCTGGCGTCCTTCCATCCGGCAGTTTGCCTACCAACACCAGTGCGGGTGGTGCAGATGCCTTTGTCGCAAAATACAACAGTAACGGCGCATTCCAATGGACAAAGCAGTTTGGCACCACTGGGAATGACCAATCTCAGGGAGTCGCAGTCGATAGCCTGGGCGACGTTTATCTAGCAGGTGAGACATTTAGAACATCCGGTGGGTCAGATTCTCAGGCACTTGTGGCAAAGTATGACAGCACTGGCCGATTGCTCTTGCAGCAGCAGATTGGCACCGCCCAAGATGATGAAGCGTTTGGCATCACAGTTGATTCATCTGATAATGTCTATATTTCTGGACAAACTTTTGGAGATTTAGCGGGGGCAGACAGCAACAAAGGCAAATATGATGCCTGGATAGCAAAGTATCAGCCTTAAAGTGCCAAGGGTTAGTGCTCTGTGGAATCTCTGTGGAATCTCTCTAGAATGTGATGTTTGCTCGGCTTAAACGAGTTAGTTTAGGCGTGTTTAAGCAAAATTTTAGGGGCAGCAACCCATAGGAACATCATGAGATTTGTGACTGATCCGCCCATCTCCACGAAGATTCGCAAGATGAAGCAGCGGGTCAGATGGCGATCGCCCCAAATCATGCAGCGAGGCATTGATCAGACGCGAATGGTCTTCTCAGAAGACTGGGCAAATGAGCCAGACTTTTCCTTTCTCGTCATTGGCGACAGTGGCTCCAGTGCCCATCGAAAGCACAATCCCCAGCGTCAGATTGCTGAACAAATGACAGCCCATCTAGCGGATTGTCGTTTCACAATTCACACGGGGGATGTCGTTTACCTGGTGGGTTCTAGAGAGTACTACCACGACAACTTTATTAAGCCTTACCGCAAATTTTTGGTAGGCGGTGAAAAGCCTCGCCAGATTGAATACAACAAAATGGTATTTCAATCACCCATGCTGCCCGTTCCGGGAAATCACGACTACTACGATTTGCCATTAATGTATGGGCTAATGACAGGAGTTACCCAATCTTTTCGCCGTCAGCTCCAGCTCAAAACCGATTTTGATATGGGCTGGTTTGGCTCGGATCAAGGTGACACATATGCCGCTGCATTTTTAGACTACCTTAAGGCACTTAATCCAAAGGCAATGGAGGCACACCTCGATCGCCATTACACTGCAAAAACCGAGACAGGTCTTTGTCTGCTCTACCAACCGGGTCAATTTACCCGGTTGCCCAATCGCTATTACACTTTTCGCTGCGGTGGGATCGACTTCTTTGCGTTGGACTCTAACACCTTCAATGATCCGCCCCCATTGCCTGACACTCGTGAAGGAAGAGCCTATCGGTTGCTGCTAGAAAACCGACGTACAGAACTGGAGCAACAGAAGCAAGATATTCTCAAAACTTGTGAAACGCTAGACCCCAATGTGCCTGAGCAAGCAGAACGGCTCGACGACTTACGCACCAAACTAGAGCAAATCGACGAAGTCAAGCTAGACATTGAGAAGCAGTTGACCGCAGATAAGCTATCGGTCACAGATTATGAGCAGCTTGAGTGGTTGCGCGAACGGCTAATTACATCGTGGCAAGATTCATCGGTTCGGGGAAGAGTGGTTTATTTTCATCACCCGCCCTATGTGACAGAGGCGACCAAATGGCAGCAGGCGCAAACGCTGGCTATTCGCAATAACTTACGCTGGGTGCTTGATGCAGTTGCGGCTGAGGTGGGAGATTTTACACAGGGTCGTCCGCTGGTTGATCTGGTGCTAAACGGTCATGCCCATTGTCTGGAACATCTTCGCACTGGAGAAACTGGACATGCCGACTCTCACATGGACTGGATTGTATGCGGCGGCAGTGGCTACAGTTTGCGGCGGCAGCGAGAAGAAGGAGCTGGGTTGTTGGAGAGCGATCTAGAAGGTAAGAGCCGTTCTGTGGCGCGATCGCACCTATTCATTGGCCGCACAGGGCGCGGTTCAAAAAAGAGACGACCTTACTCGTTTCTGCGAATTGACGTGAGTGGCGATCCCCCTAAGTTTACGGTGCGTCCGTTTATCTGCGAATACTCTGAACAGGAGTGGCAAAACAGTGAGGTTGAGCCGTTTGTGATTGGGGGAGGTAGGAGCTAGGGAATGACTGTGCATAGGTAGGACTTTTTTCCCATGAGTTCACACAACTGGGTGAGGGAGGTTGTAGGCTGAAGTGCAATTGTTAGAGCTAGTACGGGCGATCGTCAGTCGGCGATTCAAGATTTGAGAGGTATCTATGGTTTACTTCCGGCTTTTACCCGCGCTAGTTGCAGCTAGCTTCGCTTTATCCTGGGGGACAGTCTCAGCCCAACCGATTCCCGAAAGCGAAGTCTCTTTGCTTCAGGAAATGGTCAGATTTTTAACTGGGTCTAACCAAGAGACTCAAATTCTTCCGGGTCAACTTCCCAATTCACTGCCAGAAGAACTTCCTTTACCAGAAGGGGCAGAAACTGTTGGCTCCATTCTAAGAAATAGCGATAGCTCTGCACGAATCTTACTTAAAGTAGCTCAATCGCTAGAAGAGGTTTTTTCTTCTTATCAACAGCAATTGCTTGATGCAAATTGGCAGTATCTAGATTCTAACTCTACAAATCAAGGTTTTCTTGCTGTAGAACCTAGTGAAGATACTGGCGATGAGATGTTCAAATATGCCAGCTATTGCTCTCCCTCTGAGTCTTCTTTGTTGCTTATTTCACTTACTTCAACTCAGCCTCAAAGTAATTCTCAGACGCTAGTAGAAGTAGAACTCTTAGAAAGCTTCAATTCTGGACTTCAAGATTCACCTGTTTCTATATGTTCTCAAAGCGGCATAGATTCACCGTTGCCAAATCTGCCGCCGCCTGCTGATGCTTTTATTGGCTCTGGTAGTAATGATGGTTTTCGCTCGGACGTTGAAATTGAAAGTGATTTAGATGCTAAAGCACTAATTGATCATTACAATCGCCAGTTTCAACAAACTAATTGGACGCAGATTGATAGCGGTGAAGGAGAGCTTTTGCAATGGAGCCTTTGGAATTTTGAAGATGAGCAAGGACGGAATTGGCAAGGTTTACTGACGATCACCGAAGTTCAAAATGTACCTGGTCAATATTCAGCCTATGTTCAAGTAATTGAGCAATTGCCCAACAATTAAAAAGCTTTCTTTGTGCAAATGGTAATGATATTGACTTAATAACCTTCGATCTCAAGCTTCGATCATTGCCATTTGTTCTCAAGCTCTTTGCAAATCTGCGGCATAGAGGGAAATAGAATGCTGGAGGCTCCAGGTTGAGAGGTCGGTGAAGGCGCGATCGCGATATACGCCATACCGTTCGCGCTTGTTGCGAATTCGCTGGGGTAGTTCTGGCAAGATGCCGAAGTTGGGCGGCATGGGCTGGAAATGTTTGGGTGAGGCAGAACTGATGAAGTCAAACAGCGCACCCATCATGGTTGTTTCGGGTAATACCAACGGATCTTGACCAAGGGCAATGCGGGCTGCGTTGGTTCCAGCTAGCCAACCGCCTGCTGTGGCTGCGGTGTAGCCTTCAGTTCCAACTAGTTGTCCAGCGGCAAGCAGCGTTGAGCGAGTTTTGAATTGAAGCGATGGGTGCAGCAGTTCCGGTGCATTGATAAAAGTATTTCGGTGCATCACGCCCATGCGGACAAACTCGGCTTCCTCAAGTCCAGGAATGAGCCGAAACACCCGCTTTTGTTCTCCCCAGCGCAAGTTGGTCTGGAAGCCAACCATATTCCAAAGCTGTCCGGCTTTGTCTTCCTGACGCAATTGAACGACAGCATAGGGGCGATCGCCCTTCCGCTCAGGATCACGAAAATCGCCTTTGCGCGCATCAAATAAACCCACAGGCTTAAGCGGACCGTAGCGCATGGTGTCTTCACCTCGCCGCGCCATTTCCTCGATAGGCAAACAAGCCTCAAAAAACTTTGCCGTCTCGCGTTCAAAATCTTTCAATTCTGCCTGCTTCGCCACGCAGAGTTCTTGCCAGAAGTGAAGATACTGCTCCCGATTCATGGGGCAATTCAAGTAAGCTGCTTCGCCTCGGTCATAGCGGGAGGCGAGGAAGGCAACCTCCATGTTGATCGATTCGCCTACCACAATAGGACTGGCTGCATCAAAGAAGCTCATGTATTCCAGACCAGTAAAACGATGCAGGTCATCCGTCAGAGCCGGACTGGTGAGCGGCCCGGTCGTGAGTACGACGATCCCATCGGTGGGAATCTGGCTCACTTCCGATCGCCGCAGTTCAATCAGCGGATGTTGAGCCAGCACTTCGGTCAGATTACTGCTAAACACAGCCCGATCGACTGCTAATGCGCCACCCGCAGGCACAGCGTGTTCGTCTGCTTTGCCAATTACGATAGAGCCAAGGCGACGCAACTCTTCGTGCAAAAGACCAGAGGCGCGATCGCTTGCCTGTGCCCCAAACGAATTGCTGCACACCAGTTCTGCTAAATGCTCGCTGTGGTGAGCTGGACTGAGCCGCAGCGGTCGCATTTCATGCAAAACCACTGGTACTCCTGCCTGAGCAATTTGCCAGGCTGCTTCAGTTCCAGCCAGCCCACCGCCAATTACCTGAATCGGTTTCATTTCTGTCATCGTTCCATCATCCCATCCACTTCCCATCTCCTCCAACCCCTAACCCCCAACTCCTACCTCGAATACGTATGCAGCAACTCTATAAATCTCTGCGAGTTGAAGCTGCGGGGATCGCGGCGAGTGCCTGAGCGATCGACGGCTCGATGGGTAGTAATTCTATTATCGGGAACGTGGGTTTGGGCGACCACCCAGGCAAGCGACTGATACTGCGCTTCGGTGTAGCCGCTGTGTCTGCTGCTGTTGCCGCGTCCGTCGTTAGGCGATTCTAGTGAGGTGTGATAGGCGAAGTTGTTGACCGAAGAGGCAAAGGCAGGGTTAGTTCTCACCGTCTCTGGGCCATTAGGACCTTCAAATACGGAACTGCCTGCCCCAAAAGCTCTCAACTCCGGTGGCACGATGTAAACGACGGTGCCGTCTCGCTTGATGAGGGAGTGATAGCTAACCTGGTCTTCGTCTCTGGGATGCGGTGTCTGAAAGGTGTTGATAGCGCTGGAGGCAGACCCAACGGTTTCGTGAATGACGACGATCAGGTCATTGGAGACGAGCCTGCCGTCTGAATCTTGAGCAAACCGTTCGCCATAGTTAGTGGGATGCGCTGGAGCGCTCTCCTGACGAGGAACATAGCCCGATGGCGAAGCCGTTGTTCCCGGCAAAATTGGCTCTGGAAAGGGTGGCTCTGGCAGCGGCATCCCTCGCAACATCACGGGCGAATTACCCGATTCGGCTGAGGCGCTGCTGTTCTGGTTTGCCTGACTGATCAGCGTTGGAGAATCAATCGAATTCCAAGGAACGATTCTGGCGATCGCTCCCCCACTTAACCCTAAAATCACGACCAGCGTGACCAATCCTAAAAGGAGCGATCGCCCCACAGCAGTTTGAGTGAGTTTCACAGCAATCTCAAAGCAGATAATGAATTTATGCAGAACTCAGCCTTTTGAGGAATACCCTTCTGCCAAAGAATCAACTACATCATATAGTCAAGCTGGCGTTGCTGATTTCAGGAACGAATGAGTCTGTAACAGACCAATCACCAGACACAAACTTATCTCCAGATGCAGCAAAGCTGCCAAGTTTAACGGGGTTAAACAGGATGGAAACTAAGATTATTCTGCAAGAGAAAGACATTAAGCGGGCGATCGAGGAGTACATCATCTCCCAAGGACAGGGAAAAGTGTTGGCAATCCGGCTGGAGCAGGGCGATCGCAATGTTGCCTCCGATCCCAGAGAGTTTTCTAGCGTTTACGCAGAAATTGACCTGGAAGTAGAAGCAGAGTCAGCGGACAGTTCAATTTCATAGAATTTCTCTATGAAATTGAACTGTCCGCTGTTTTTTTCCTGAGCCCGATTGCCAATTTAGTTAGTTCATCGCTGGAATTGCGATCGCCCCAACAAAAGGATTACCTGTGTCTTTACTGCACCAATTCCAAAGCACGTTGGGTTAGGGCAGCAGCAGTGATGCCGTTGAATTCCATCAGCTGGGTGGCAGTGGCAGTGGTTTCGCCGCGCTTCCAGGCAAAGGTGTCGCGCTTGGCAGTGCTGCGGAGCATAATTGGCTCTAACATGCCGCTGGCTCCACCTGTGATGCCGATCAGTGCATCGCCGCCAAACAGGGACTCAAATTTAGCATCGTCCAGGAAATCGCCGTCTGGCTCGGAGCAAATATCCCAGGCAACGTCGCTGGGACGGTAGAGACGACGGGGACTAACGATTGAGACGACGCGAACACCAATGCCCTGACTTTGAAGTTGGTCAGCAGCTTCAAGAGCGGGGATCAGAGTCATGTCGCCAATTGTGGCAAGCACAACAGTTTTGCTGCCGCTGGTTTCCTGGAGGGCGATCGCTCCGTCTCTCAACGCCTGCTGAGTCTGCTTAAAGGTTGTGCGAATTGGCAGCGGAGACTTGCTGGCAGTAATCACAATTCCCTTGTTTTGGGTGGACAGTGCCCAGTCGTAGCAAACTTGGATGCTGTTGGCGTCCGGAGGAAACAGCGGAAAAACGTTGCCGTTTCGCATCATTCCAGCAAAATAAGCTTCGATTTCGGGGCGCTGATGGGTCCAACCGTTACGTCCTTGTTCCAGTGCGCCAGCGGTGAATAGGGTGACGGTAGAAGGCGTGGAGCGACGCAATTCTGCCATTGCCTGAGTGACGGTCTGCCAGATCGGTAAGCCGTTGATCGCAAAAGATTCGTAGGAACACCACAGCGATCGCCCACCCATTAGCGCCAGTCCTGCTGCCAAACCTGCACAGGCATCTTCGCTCAGCGGTTCATACACCTGCCCGTTGGGGCTCTGGTTGTAGAGCGGGTCAGTTGTGGGGTGAATTACCTTTAGCGCCTGGTTAATATTGCCGATGCCAGAAGCTTCATTGCCGTCTGCGTTGGTGACGACAAATTGGCGATCGCGTTCTCCCACCGTTCCTACCAAGCGACCCATTGCGGTAGTAGAAACCTGATTGTCGCCACCAACCGGGAATTCTTCTAGCGGCAGTTCGCCCAGATCAGGGATCGGTAACACGGATTCCGTAACGGACGTTTTCGCAGCGGGGCCACCACCTGCCCTTTCAGCGTTAGTGCGTACCAGTTCCCAGGCGGCGGGAGTTAGGGCGCGGGCTTTGAGCGCGGCGATTACCTCCGCATTTTCTAAGGTGTGATGGGCATAGAGGTTGTGAGACTTGGAGCCACGAGCATGAACGCCCGCACCCTTAAGCTGCTTGATGATGAATACGGTTAGTTTGCCGCCCAGTGCTGCACAAGCCGCTTTGTCCGCAGCTTGCAGTACGGCTTGGGTAAATGCCAAGCGGCGCTCAAAGGAGAATGCGGTGCTGTCTACATAGTCTCCGGGCTGATTCTGGTCGTCAAAGTCTTTTGCGTCAACTAGCACGATTTCCTCGAAGCCGTTGCCGTGCCAGTAGGCTGTCATGCGTTCGTTGGACTGGGTAGACACCATGCTGTGGTGTTCCTGAGAATAGCCATTCCACACGAGGACGGGCAAAAAGTTGGTTACGTCAGGGTAGGCGGTGTGGAAATGCGCCATCGAACTCATGACGTAGGGTTCGCCCAAACCACCATCGCCTACAGTGAAGGGGAAAAGCTTGTCACGGTGCAGCAAGGCGGCCGACATGGCAAAGTGTTGTCCCTGTCCTAGTGGCCCAGCAGGCGCAAGAATGCCAGGAATGAAGCCAGACAAGTGCCCTAGCAAACCGTGCTGTTCTCGGAAGCGATCGCGCAATTGCTGGACGGTGCTGATCCCCATGTCTTCAAGGGAGCGATCGATAAACATGGCGCTGTAGAAACCGGGGGCGTGATGTCCGACTTCTGTAAGGATGTTTTTGTAGCCAAGCATGACCAATGCGGCATAGGCTTCAACCTGACTGGCAAATCCACCAGGATGTCCAGAGGCTTTGCTAGCCGTCACTTGCAAAATCATGTAGCGCAGTGCATCGGCAGCCAGCAGCGTTTGATAGACAGCAGCGGGATCAGTGGGATCAGCGATCGCACTTTGGTTAGCGGCGATCGCTGGCGTTTTGCCATACGTCTCAAACTGGGGCAAACTGTCAGCAAAATACTGAATTCCTTCGCAAAAAGCAGGAGTGGTTGAGGAGAGTGGAGTGACTGCGGTCATGCTTCAGATACCTACTGCGACTACAGAATTGACGAGCGATCGCACTCGTCAATTCATACTCATAGTACACAGCCCTCTAGACAAAGAAAATTAGAAAAGCGTTGAATGTCCTAATAGCCCCAATAGCGGTTCTTGATGAAACACTCCTAAAACTACATTAGGTTTCCTCTTCGTCGGGCTTTTCGGGTTTGAGCAAGGGGAAAGCGATCGCATCGCGAATGCTGGCACAATCACACAGCAGCATTACCAGGCGATCGATACCAATACCCACGCCCCCTGTAGGTGGCATTCCATATTCCAGAGCGGTGAGAAAATCCTCATCTACGCCAGGAGCTTCCAGATCTCCGGCAGCTTTACGGGCAGCTTGGGCTTCAAACCGTTCTCGCTGGTCAATTGGATCCGTCAACTCAGAGAAGCCATTTGCCGTTTCACGTCCGACTACAAACAGTTCAAACCTCTCTACCAAACCAGGTTTGTCCCGATGGGGTTTTGCCAAAGGCGAAATTTCGACCGGATATTCCAGCACAAAGGTGGGTTGAGTCAGTTGCCCTTCCACCTTTTGCTCAAACGCTTCGTTCAAAACATGTCCAACGCTGGCACATTTGTCTGAATCAACCAAACCTGCTGCTTTAGCCGCTGCTTTTGCTTCGTCAAGCGTTTTGAATTGGTTGAAATCAACTCCCGTTTGCTCTTGCACAAGGTCATGCATTGTAGCTCTTCGCCAAGGTGGGGTTAGATCGATCGCCTGCCCTTGATAAGTAATTTGCAGCGTTCCCAGAACATCCTGAGCGGCGGTCGTAATCAGCCCTTCAACCAGTGCCATGATGTCGCGGTAATCGGCGTAGGCCTGATACACCTCCAGCGTCGTAAACTCAGGGTTGTGGCGGGTCGAAACGCCCTCATTGCGAAAAATTCGTCCCAGTTCAAATACGCGCTCAAATCCGCCTACGATCAGCCGCTTCAGATGCAGTTCTGTTGCGATTCGCAGATACAGATCCATCTCCAGCGTGTTGTGGTAGGTGATGAAGGGACGAGCTTCTGCCCCCCCTGCTTCTGCTTGGAGAACAGGAGTTTCAATTTCAATGAAGTCGTGTTGGTCTAAATAGCGCCGAATCGCGGCTGTGATCAAGGCGCGACGACGAAAAGTTGTCCGTACTTCTGGGTTAACGATCAGGTCAACGTAGCGTTGACGATAGCGCTTAGCCACGTCGGTGAGTCCATGCCACTTGTCGGGCAAGGGCAACAGGGATTTGGTCAGAATGGCGTACTGCTTGACGTAAACAGACAGTTCTCCCTTCTCGGTGCGCTTGATCGTGCCGCGAACGCCAAGAATATCGCCTACATCCGTAAGCTGCTTGACATGATTGAATGCATCGGGGTCACGCTCCGCCATGCTTTCTTGGATTCTGGTTTTATCCAGATAAAGCTGAATCGCGCCTGTCTCATCTTGCAGGGTAAAGAAGGCAAGTTTACCAAAGACGCGCCGCGCCAGAATGCGTCCGGCGATCGCCACTTCTACATCGACCTCTTCACCACTGGCTAGGTCAGCGTATTTTTCCTGAAGGTCAGCCGCATGGTGAGTTGATTCCCATTGATAAGCGTAGGGATCAAAGCCTAATTGCCGCAGTTGGGCAACTTTTTCGAGTCGGGCAGCGCGAATTTCGTCGGAAGACATTTGAAATTGGGGATTAGGAGTTGGGAATTGGGGTGGAGAGGGGCTAGCCCCTTAATCTTGCTGATGGGCAAACTGATAGGCACCAATCGCTGAAAGGGCGATCGCAATCAGCAGCAGCACCGGAATACTGTACCAGGGAAACTGCGAAATGGGCAGATAAGCCGCCGCTCGTAGTCCGATGCTGGTGTAAGTCAGCGGCAGACAGTAGACAACTGCTTTGAGTATCAGTGGCAGGGTGGTCGGATCAAAAAATGTAGCACCCAAAAAGGACATTGGCACAATCAAGAAATTATTGAGTAAACCAACGCCTTCTAACGACTTGACGTTTAGCCCAACAATGACACCGAGTCCTGCAAACACAGAGCAGTTTAGGACTAGCAGCAGCAAAAACAGCGGATTGAGAAAACTGAACTGCCCCGTAAACAGGATAGCAATCAGAATTACAGAGGCAGAAGTCATTAAGCCGCGTACTACGCCTGCAAGCATTTTTCCTAAGAAAAGCGCTAGCGGATGAACGGGCAGCAGCAGAATTTCTTCAAACGTTTTGGTGTAGAGGCGTTCGCCGCAGATTGAGAAGGTTGTGCCACCAAAACTAATGGTCATGGACGACAGTGCTACCATCCCCGGCAAAATAAACTGGAGATAGTTTTCACCGACCGGCGGTTCCATAGCTGAATCTAAAGCACTGCCTAACCCCAGCCCAAACGCCAAGATATAGATCAAAGGAGAAATTAACCCCGAAGCCGCAACCTGAAGGATGCGAACTCGCAAGTCAAGCCAGTCTCCCCAAAAAACGGTCAGGCTATCTGTGAAAATGCTGCGAAGTAAAGAAACTTTGTAGGTTTTACCCAACTGGAGCGGGGGTTGAGAAGCCACTATTATTGCGACCCAATGATAACGATAAGTAAGTTTTTCCCTATTTTTACATCTCTTGCCTGACCAACCGACATTTTTTTGGAATTGGGGATTAGTTAGTAGGAGTATTGGCAGAACGAGTGGACCAGGGCTTAAGCTAGACTAGTAGAGATAGAAATTTGTGTAGCTTTAGTTTTTAAGTAAACAAACTCGATATATAATCTCCTGATTTAATGGTCGGTTGCTAAGTCTGCAATTGCGTTACGAACTACTCCCTACACCGTTGTGAACCCAAGTTGCTATGAGACGTAAGACAAAATCACCCCCCAGACCACCAGCACGCCAACCGCAGGATCGATATCAGGAATCTTCAGGGCGATCGCCCATCATGGCAGCTTTGAACGCTACAACGATGGCAATTCTGGCAGGGATCTTTATCCTGGGAGTTGGGATCGGTGTTGCGATTAGCTCGACCGCAAACTTCACCCCAGAAAACGTCGCCTCTCGCGAATTTATTGATAGAAGTGCGCCTAATGCTGAGATCTGCGTTCAATATGGTGCGAGTGCGGTGACGATGGATATGAGGGCGTTTGTGACGCTTAGCCCGTTTAATGTCTATATCTCTCAGCCGTCGATGCAGCCAGGTTGTGTGCTTCGTAATAACAACTGGGCAGTTTTAGAGCGAAACAATCTGATTTCACCTCAGCAGGTACGCGAGTGTAAGAACCGGATGAACACCTTCGGTTTCACGGGCAGCATTGAGGGGAATGGCAGAGAACCCAAGATTGACTGCATCTACCAAAATGACAGCGCCAAGAACCTGTTCCTTGACCAACCCGGGGGTGGAAGCGCTCCACCAGAATCCCAACGGTTCTAGCGATAGTGTCAGTTACCTGATTGTCTAAAAAAGAGAGGTAGGACGAAGTCCTACCTCTCTTTTTTCTAAGCTGTACTGTACGTCAAGTCTATGGTCGGGGCAGATCTTTGGTCAGACGCACTTCTACGATCTGGTTGGGCTGAATGATGGCTGGCTGAGGAGCAGTTAAATAGGTCGCAGTCGCACCCGCTGCCAGTCCGCCCAGTAGCCCGATTCCAGTGAAGCCACCTAACACGGTTAGCGCTAAGGCACCCAAGGCAGAGTTTTGCAGCAAACTATCTTCAGAGACTTCGCGATCGCCCGCTAACGTTGCTGATTCTGCCTCTAGCAAAACGTTCTGCCCCTGTAAGGCAATTGCTTGCGCAATAAATTGGCTGCCCTGACTGCCCGTTTCAAACCGTCCGATTACCTGAGTCCCCGCTTCTGCAATCAGGTTGCCGTTGCGATCGAGAACAGGCTGATCGAGCAACAGCACCTCTTGGCGTGGCACACCTGACTCCAAAGATAAGCTGGTTTCTCCCGGATAGCGCAAACTCAGTGTCGTCCCTGAAGGCAGCAAGATGTTAGGCGAAGTGGGAGCAACTGCCACGTTTTGGTCAGAGAACACGTTTTGGTCAGGTAAATCATTCTCTGGTAGCTCATTTTCTGGCAAATCGTCCTGGGGTGCAGTTGCGGTTGAAGCTGAAGAAGGTGGCGGACTGTCAGGTTGCCTAGATATGGGTCGCCCAAATTCAATTTCATCTTCTGACGGGGCAGGGGATGCTGACGCAGCCGCAGTTGGGCTGGGAAGTGTGGATACGGGTGGAACACTAACTTGACTCGTTGGATTGGGCGAGAAGGTCGCGGGGGGGAGGGCGTCTGGTGGCGGCGATTGAGACGGAGCAACAGGCGTATTTCCGGGAGGTTCTGCGACGGTTGGATTGCTTGGCGCTTCGCTGAGAGGAGGCACCGCAACTGTGACCGACGGGCTAGTCGAAAAAGTTGCTGGAGGTAATGCTCTAGGAATTTGTGGGGCTGGTGCGATCGCCTCTGGTGCTTGCTCGTCCGACTCTAGAGCAATCGGCTCTGATTCTGCCTGCATTTCGGGTTCCGGGGCGATCGCCTCCGGCTCCGTCTGCGCTCCTGGCTCAAGCGTCACAGCCTCTTCCCGTGCTTCGGGTGCCTCTTGCAGTGGCACTGCAAAATTTTGCTCAGCTTCAGCGCTCTGGACTTCTGGGGGTTGAGCTTCAGGTTGATCAATTTCAGTTTGAGGTGAGCTTGCTGCTGACGGAAGTTCTGGTGTCACTGAAACGGCTTCGTTGATGGGTTCTTCAGCTTCTAGCGCGATCGCCTCATCTTCTTCAGAACTAACTTCACCCTCCTGAGCATCTTGAGAAGTAGGTTCAGTTGCCACGTCATCAGGATTTACTAAGTTTTCTGACGGCTCAGCAGGCAAGTCCCGTTCGCTCTCCTCGGGCTCAACCTGTTCGGCAACAGATTCGGCATCGGGTTCTGGTTCATTGGTTGGAGGCACCAATTCCAGGGTTTCGGGTACTTCTGAAGCAGGCTCGACTGGAATTTCCAGTGCCCCCGGTTCCAAAGGCGGTAAGTTTGCTGATGGCGAATCTGCTGATAGTAAATCTGCTGATGGTAACTCTGGAACTACATCCGCCGTTGTCTCAGATTCGGGAGTTACCGCTGAATCAGTTTCTGGAATCACCTCTGGGACATCAGAATTGGCATCGAAAATATTAGGTGACGTGTCAGGAACGACAGGAGCAGGATTAAGCTGAGGCAAGTCGTTCCCTAATTCTGCTGCTGTCGTCTCAGGTTGAGGTGCTGGAGAAGGGGCGATCGCTGTCGTTTCTGGTGCAGGTGTCTCAGGAATGGCTTCTGTTGTCCCAGCGTCGGATGCTTGCACCTCTGGGTGTGGCGGCTGAACGGGAGCAGGTTGGACAGGGGCAGTTGCAACATCTGGTGCAGCGGATCCATCGGTCAATAAAGGACGTAGTACCCAGCGATCGCCTTCTTGACGCAGTTCCACCTGTCCTGGAGCAAACTCGACATCTGCAACCAGTTCAATCACAATTCGCGTTAGCCCAGGTTGAAACTGACCCACTCGAATTTGACGCACTGCCCCATTAAACACTTGCTGCTCTGGTACAGCCCCAATCTGAGTATTGGGCAAATCTAGGACAATCCGGGGGGGCTCTGCCAACAAAAAGTAGCGGGGAGTGGTGCCCTCTGGCACTGTAACTCGAAGCTCACGGGTGTTAGGGTCAAACTGCCAGTTGGTTAATGTGGCTGCTTCTGCGGGAGCAATGGCAGAGAAAGGAGCGATTGCCCCAATTCCTATCAGGCTCAACCTCAACAATGGATTGCTAATGGCAGTTAATGTTGCCAAACCTAAGCTAAATCCAACTCGCACAAATTTTGCTTTTCGCATTGTTCCGCGCATCAACCAGAGTAACTTGATGGATCTTCTACTGCCACATTCCGGCGGGTTAGACGATAGACTTGCTGCTACACACAGCGGTCTATCACGTGCAATATCTTACAAATAGAGCCAGAAGCCGTCGTTAGGCATGGTGTTAAGTTTAATCAGTCTATTGCTTAATGACAAAAATAATTGCTTAATTGTTGATTAACTATTTTTCTAGTTAAAGAGATAAACATTCAAAGAGATTAGAAATATATATTAAAAGATGTCTGAAAAGTCTCAATTTGTCCGAGATACTCATAGGGTCAAAGCATTCGGGCAAAGTTTCCTCTAATTTCAGGCGATCGCCTACCGAATGCTTCGTCCCTACACAAGACATTAGCTACTTCTCAGACATTCTGTTAAAACAGCAGTATATCTCTTGAAAGCAAAAAGTTTCAGGAATGATAACGTTTCGGTTTCATACTACTCCAATGTTTGAAGTAGCCAAACCTTTAAGAGATTTGAAAAGTAGCAACTGTCGTCTGTAAGGGTATAGCATTCAGCAGATGATCCCCAAAGTGAAACCAGGAAACCCGGAGAACAGGTACCGCAAAGCGAAATCCCTGCTGTTAAACAGCCTCAGTTTTGGTATCTAAGTCAGCAGGCTGACGAAAATGCGAATACATGAGCAGACCTATCAGCCAATCAAGTTATTCAATTAATGGAAGTTTGACGGGTGAGCAGTAGTCTCAAAAACGAGAGACTCAGGATGATTAGAAATAGAACTAGACCAATGGTGCAGGCGTAGCTTCTCTCTAAGTCCTGGAAGGCAAGATCGTAGACGTAGTAGACGATCGTTTTAGAGCTATTTCTAGGTCCGCCTTGAGTCATGATGTAGATTTCTTCAAATACTTTGGTGGCAGAAATAGCGGAAATGATGGCAACCAGAAACAAATAGGGTTTCATCAGCGGTACGGTGATGTCCCAGTGTTTAAGCCAGCCGTCGGAGCCGTCGATCGCCCCTGCTTCGTATAAATCTGCCGGAATTGCTTGTAGCCCTGCTAGATAAATCACCATGTAATAGCCCAAGCCTTTCCAGATAGTGACTGCCATGACGCTAAATAGGGCAAAGTTAGGACTGGTGAGCCAGGGAATGCCGTCAGAAGTTAGGTGGAGCGATCGCAGCAGTTGATTGATCAAGCCGGTTTCTGCATAAAGCCATCTCCAGGCAATGCCAGCGACGACCATTGAGATTACGACAGGCGTATAGTAAGCTGCCCGAAACCAGCGAACCCCCGGTAGCGCCTGGTTGACCAGAATTGCTAAGAGCAATGGCACAATCACCAAAATTGGCACCACGCCAACCAGGTAGAGAACAGTATTGCCAAGGGTTTGCCAGAAGAGGCGATCGCTCAGCAACCGCTGAAAGTTTTCTAATCCAATCCACTGAGGTGGCTGGGTTACGTCATATCCATAGAGCGTAAAGCTGAGATAAAACGCTTGCAGAGCAGGATAAAAGACGGTCAGCGCCAGAACGATGAGAGCAGGCAACAAAAATAGATACGGACTGAGCCGCTGTTGAATCGTCGCCCAATTCCAGCCTCGATTGATTTGTGCTTGATCCTGCATTTCGGCTGCTTGCGTAAGTTCTCAAAGCATTATTTCAGGCGATCGGATTTCCGAACAGGGTTTTACAAATTTTTCGTCAAGAGAGACTGTCATCTGACTTTAGTTTTATAGTACACTTGTACTAAATAAATATTACTGTTGTACTACTAGTACACTACAAAACCTATCTACCAGTACCCTATAGTCCGCTGCTCAACCGCTTCATCTAAAAGTTTTAAGGCTGACAGATTTGCAACTTCAAGCATTTTAGCGGTTCTTAGATTTTTAGCGCGACGGTCAGTCAATCAATTCTGGCTTGCAGATTGAGGGACATGCAGGGTACAGCTTTACCCTGGTTAGCCACCCAATTACACCTTCGCTCAGGAGCCGCAGAGCATGTCAACCCGATCGCGTCGTCCCTACTCCTCTCCTTCATTCCCTCCCACTCCCCAAGGAGTCAGAACGATGAATCAGCGTCCCCCCCGCAAGCGCAGACCCCGCCGTCCAGTGAAGTACCTCTTGGCGGGAGGCTCAATGCTGGCGATCGTCGGTGTACTAGTGGATTTACGGACTGTGTTTCAGCCGCCACCTGATCCAGATGTCTGTCAGGAAGTTGTGCAGTCTCAGTCGGTGTTGTCAAGAGATGAGTTAGCTCGCCTGCTGAACGTGTCGGAGCGAGACAGTAAATCAGCGGTGCGCGAAATTGTCAGCGAACCCTATTGCACATTGCCCGACGTAGAAATTCGCGAGGGCGTAACGGCCAAGCGAGAAGCTTACCCTCTGGCATTCGATCCGCAGACCTGGTTTGTCGTTCTGTATGAGGGGGAGGAGTATGCGGGCTACTCGTTTGTGTTTCAGCAGTAGGGTGTTGCTTTCGGTGCTGCTACTGATTTGTACGGGTTGTACCAAAGCGAGTAATGTTGCGCTGCGTGTGCTTCAGATCCAGCAGAATTGGCAGCTTCAACCCGGTAGTGAAATCGCTGGACACCGCATCTTAGGTGGGTTGGGAGACGTGTCAATTGCGCTGGATGGCAGTAAGGTGTATGCCCCATTCGCTGGCAAGGTTGAACCCCACCGAGATGATTGTGTGGGGTTTTCTAGCCCAGAGGTTCCGGCTTATCTGCTCAGGCTGTGCGGAGTGCGCCGTCCTAAGTTGGGTCAGGTAGAGCAGGGAGAGGCGATCGCTTCTGCTAAATTTCTCCAGTTTGCTGCTTTGCGCCGACAGCCCGATGGCAAATGGGCAATGGTCGAACCGTCTACTGATGTTCTTGAACGCACTTTGAAATAGCGAGAAGCCCCAATGAACAACTTTCACCTGTATGTGGTGCGCCTGATGGCGTTAGCACTGTTAGCGATCGCCGCTGTCCTGGGAGTTTCGCCTGATGCCAGTGCTGCTAGCCCTGAACCGGTTGAAATCAGCTTTGACCTTGCTCCAGTTGCCCCCAGTTCCCCTGCCTCTGCTTCGACGGCTCAGCCTCCAAAGCCGACTCCAACTTCTCAAGCAGCACCTCAAGTCAAACCACTCCAGATTCCGACGCAAGCAACTCATGTTCCTGTTGGAGTCGCAGACACTTCCAAGGCAATAGCAGAATTACCGCCACCGCCACCAGAGGTGTATGTGACGGAGCGATCGCCCCAACCCACTCAATCCGAAGTTCAGCCTGAACCTGTTGAACCTGAAGTTCAACCCACCGCAATTCAACCCGAATCAGTTGAACCCGAGCTTATTCAATTTGAAACAGCACCCACTCTGACTGCTGCACCCCCTACTCCCAAACCTGTCCAACCTTCTGTCGCCCAAGCTCCCGTTCGCCAGCCCAAACCTTCTACTCAAGCCGCTGCCGGGCCAACCGCACTTAGCTTCGAGCTGAACTCCACAGCGTCTAGCCCCACGCCATTACCTACACAAGTACAAGCTTCACCCTCTAGACAAGGCGGTCAAGCAACCCCAATCCCTAACCCCCAACCCCCAACCTCCTCCCTAGACGCACTCTTCCAGAACGGCTCCAACTCAATTGTGGCAAAAGCGGTTGGCAGCGCCGAGGGCACACGAACTCCCGACGGTGGAAGAACTTGGGCTTTCCAGGGGCATGTCGATCCGGGCAACGGAGTTTGGAACTTGGGTACTTTCTCGTATCAGCATGGAGCGAATTCTCCTGACGAGGCTGACCGAAAGCAGCTTGAGCGGCTCAGAGGGCAGGCTCAAACGCTCAGACGAGCAGCCCTAGAACGAGGAATCACTCTAACGCTGGAAGAGGAACTGAATGGAATCGACTTGGCAAATCAGTCTCCCCGAGCAGCACTCAGCCGAGGCGGCTACATGGATCGACTAAAAGAGGCACATGATGTGGGCTTGCGTGGCTCAGATGCAGTGCTGTGGGCGAGGACTCGTTCTTTCCTCGATCCAGATACAAATCGCTGGAATGCCCCCGGTTTGGGTAATACGACTCACGGAGTAACCAGTGACCAGGATCGACGAATGCAGGCGATCGCCAAAGCAATTGAAATGCATCAACAAGTTGCTGCAACTCCATCAGCAGCCAGGGAAGAAGTACTACAGCCGATCGCCACTGCCTCTTCAAACCCTCAGCTTGAGCAAGTAGCAAGCTACCCGTCAACTACTAAGCAGGATGCAGAACGAATGGAGGAGATTGCCAATGACATCATCTCGCTCGATCTCGCACCAATGTAGTAATAAGATTCTTCGCAAAAAATTCTTCACAGAAGCAAGTAGCAAAGCCTGAAAAAAGCTCTGTTAGGCTTGAAGTAAAGAGTAGGAAGGGCGATCGCTCCAAGAATTGCCATTTTTAGGATCGCCCTTATAGTGGAATCATTCCAACCTGCTTACCCTTTCTTGCATTCTTTTGTGGCGACTGTTCCATGTCCAATTCCTCTTCACCGCTGATTAAAACGTTAACCCCAGAACGCTGGGCGGGCTGGAGCATGGACTTTATTAATGCAGGCTATGCAGGACTGCTGGTCAAAAATGGGCAACTAGTGCGAAAGCTGGAGCCAGGGAGACATTTTAGCTTTGCGCTGCCCTGGATTGAGCAGTGTCAGTTAATCTTGGTGGACAGCAAAGTCCGTAACCTGGAGGTGCGATCGCAGGGGGACTTTCTGTCACAAGACCAGTTTTTGGTGAATATTTCACTCAACGTGATGTATCAAGTGATCGACCCCAAACGGGTTGCTCTGGAACTATCCGACCCGCTTGCGACCCTGACTAGCGCAGTCAAAGACTGCTTGGGGGTCGTGGTGGGGCAACTGCGGGTTGATCAATTAACCAATCAGGGCAGAGTCTTGATTCGGCAATATTTGCTAGAGAACATCGACACGTTTTACCTGTTAGGCTTCAATCTGGACGACGTGCGGGTGAGTGACATTAACTTCCCGCAGTCTCGCGGCATTATTCGTCAGGTCGAGGGCATGAGCGCTCGCCAGGAAGCCGAACACGAAGCAGCCCTAAAGGCACAGATTGCCGGCTTGACCCACCCCGCAGCACCAATTCAGCAGGTAAATATCGTTTCCGGTCGCGTAGGACAAACTGGCGAGGCAGCAATTCCGTTGCCGGATGTGGCGCTTGAGCAAACGGCAGTCTTGCTTCAGGGGCAGACGACCCCATCGACTAATCTGCCTCCGGCTAAAAAGGTGCCACTACCTGCAACGATGTTAGCCCCGGATGATGGGGCGCTTGCCCGTCTGGTTCACGTCACATCGGGTCAGAGCATTCCGCTTCCAACGGCTACCTTCACAATCGGGCGAGAACCTGCGAACAGCCTGGTTCTAGACGATCCGCTGTGTTCGCGCAATCACGCTCAGATCGTGCGTCAGAACAGTGAAGGAGCTATTCTCTACCAACTAATTGACTTGGGCAGCTCTAACGGCACCTTTATTGATGGACAACGGCTTACTGCCCATCAGCCACGCTGGTTGATGTCCGGCAATGTAATCAAAATCGGTAGTCAGGAATGGAACTTTGAGGCTTAGCCGTGACGATTGACTTCTTCCTGGAGCCAAGCATCAACGGGTTGCCCATCGCGCCGCCGCAGTTGAATTTCCACAACCATCACCAATCCTGAATCAGGAGGGGCAGGCTGTTGGTGAAACAAAATATCGTAGTCGGCTGGATCTTCGTTGCGCTCCCGCAGCCAGTCTTGCACCTTGGTTGTGGCAAAAAACGACTGACCCTGCTCAAACATGCGGGTGATTTGCATCTGTAGGGTATAGGGATCGAGTCGGGCCATCGTTTTGGTTCAGCTAATTGAGTGCAATAGATTGCGCGCAGTGTGATGCAGCTATCATATCGCTTACTCAGGGCGGTCAGGCAAATGGATTTGCTTGAGCGGGTAGATCACCCTGATGTAATAGGTGGAAGATCACCCTGGCTTGTCTGTAGAAGAGTTACCAAGTCTTGCCATTGTAGAAACTGACTGATTCTGAATGTGAGGCTATTCGACATGAGCTAAGGGCGACTAACGACGACTCTGAAGTTGAATCAGTGCTCGCTGGATGCGCTCCCGCAACTGTGCGTCAGATTGCTGACTGGTTGTAATCAGGTTAAAGCGACCGATGTCCAAGTTGTTTTGCTCGACAATCTCAATCGACCGATCGCAGTAGTCAACGGCGATTTCCCGAATGTTTCGATTCAGGTTGTTGAGGCTGTTTGGTTGATGGCAGGCAATCGCCGGAACGTCGCGGTTTCCAATGATTTGCTTGATTTGATTATAGGTTTCCTGCCGAATTGGCTCGATCGCCAACACAGAGCGGGCATAGTCCTCCACTTCCTGATCGGAAATTGCATTGGCTTGGGCATAAGCAGAATTACTGATCGCGACCGTAGCCGTGCGATCGAGTGAGTTAGCCTGAAAACCGGGAACTAGCCCAGAAACTAGGCTTACAGTGGAAAGAATACCGATGACCAGCGGACGTACAAGGCGAGGTTTAAGTCGTCGAATCAGGTGAAAGGGTTTGTTCATAATTTTATGTAACAAATCGAGAATGAGAATACTACGTAAGGGTCTATTGTTTTGAACTATTTTAAGCGAGGGAAGTTCCAGCAAGGCACTTGCTTACGTAAGTATTCTCTGCTTTGTCATCACCTGATCGCATTAATAACCCCCTATATAAATCACTTCTTGAAGCGTGAATGGTACGCTACCGTTCACGCGAGAGGTCTAATGACTATGCGCTGCTACTTCTGAAAAAGCTGGCAAAGTTCAATCGTTTTGGTTTGCAGAATGGCGGTTTCTTCGGCGCTTCGCTTTAAGCCAGCTTCCAATTCCAAGAGAATCGGTAGCGCTTGCTGAAGGCGAGCCAGGGGAATGGTGCTAATCTCTTTCTGCAAAAAATAGATTTGTTTGGGATTGTTGACTTCTGCAGCCTGAGCGATCGCCCGTTCATCTCGCTCTCCAGCTTCAACCATCAGCTTTACCCACAGCCGAGTGCGAAACTGCCCAACTAGCGTCATGACAATTCGCAAAGCAGGCTCATTGCGGTTGAGCAAATCGGCAACCAGCGAGAGCGCTTTAGCCGTTTCTCCCTGACGAATTGCGGCGGCAAGCTGCAAACTGCTTTGCGTCGAAGTTGTCACCAGCATGGACACGGTTTCTTCAGTCAAAGGCTGCTTGCCGGAGCCTGAATACAGACGCAGTTTTTCCAGTTCAGTGAACAACTGTCGAGTGTCATTGCCGATCGCCTCAGCCAGCAGTTGAATTGCGCCAGGAGTCAGCTTTACGCCAACCTCTTGAGCCGCCTGTCGCGCTCGTTGCACTAACTGATCGGTCTTCCAGGGTGAAATGGCAGCAAACTCACGAATTTCTGCTAGACGTTGCAGCAGCTTAGTGGATTTCAGCCGACCATCGGGCTTGGTGGAACTGGTGAGCAACAGAACCACGTTGTCGGGCAAGTTGGGCAGGGTGCGCTCTAATTCAGCCAGGGTTTCCTCCGAGCAGCGCTGGCACAGCGTTGTTTCCACTAGCCAAACCAGACGACTACCAGAGCCAAATGGCGGAGTCATTGCTTGGTTGAGTGCCTGAGTAATAGCATCGGGCTGCTCTGGAGAAATTTTGTCGTAGTTGAAACTGACCCAGTCAGGATCAAGGGTGCGATCGCGCAATGCCATCACCGCTCGATTTAACGTAAAGTCATCTTCTCCCCAGTACAAGAAAATCGGCATATAACCTCCGGGGATCACTTCCTAAACTGAAAATTGATTGTATTTTTTAATCGGGGATCAGACGCTTTGGTCACTGTTATAAACTCGGATTATCGCTAGATTAGTTGGAAAGGCTTTCCGTAAGTTATATTCCTTGATTGGTATTGCTTAAATTTAGGATGCGAGGCGAGCAAGATTGGACGACACCTATCAAGTTTATGTAAATCGAGTGGCACGGATGACCTTACCTGAGTCTTATCGCTCTCAGGTACAGCATATTCAGGCATCCCCTAAATTTCAGCAATATCCAGGTGGGGATGCAAAGCCTGTGCCATTTCCAGGCTACTCGGTGATTACACCACCCTGGGTGGACGATGCAAAAAATGAAGAATTTTATCGCTGGCTGCAATCCTATCAGCAGCAGCTTGTGCAGCAGGTAGAGCCTGGTGTAATCGTGCCTTTGCCAGCCGACAGTTTTCATTTAACGCTGGCTGACCTGATTTGGGACAACGCTTATCACCATGCGAAGGAGAATCCGGACTTTGAAACCAAGCTGAGGGAACAGATTGGTCAAAGCCTGCAGCAAAGTCAGCCGCTGGTTCAGGGTGAAGGTCAGGTACTGTGGCAGGCTTTGGGGATAATTGTGATGACCCGGGCAATCGGAGTTTGTCTGGTGCCCGCTGATGAAAGCTCGTATCAGCGAGTGCTGAATATGCGGCGATCGATTTACCAGAACTCTAACCTGATGGGGCTGGGGATTGAGCAGCAATATCATTTTACAGCGCACATTACGCTGGGCTATTTTGGCACTGGCTCAATTCAGTCCGATCGCGATCGCCTCGGTCAAGTGCTAAACGATCTGAATCAGCAGCAGCTAGAGTCAGGCACTCAAAAACTCTGGGTGCATCGGGCAGAACTGCGAAAATTTGACGATATGACGCGCTATTACCGCGAGGCGGACTGGCCAACCCTGGAGCTTTAGCGATGTCTTCGCTATACCATCCCATTCTGATCGAGAGCTTTGCTGCAATCGATCGAGAGTTTGGCGACCACACCTTCAGTCCTCAAGAATATGCGATCGCCCGGCGGGTTATTCACAGCACAGCAGACTTTGAGTTTAAGCACCTAATTCGATTCAGTCCGGGGGCTATTGAGGGGGCGATCGCGGCTTTGCAGCAGCAAGTTCCCATCGTTACCGATGTCAGCATGGTCAAACAGGGAATCACAACGCTGGTTGCCAAAACCTTCGGCAACCCTCTGATTTCAGCGGTTGAGCAGGCGGAACAGGCGCTTCCTGGAAAAACCCGGACTGAAACAGGGCTGCTGCGCTGCTGGGAGCAATTTCCCCAAGCGATTTATGTGATTGGCAATGCTCCTACTGCATTGTTAGCACTGTGTGAATTGCTCCGGTCCTCTGGAACCAATTCAGAGCCTGCTCTAGTGATTGGCGCACCCGTTGGCTTTATCTCAGTTGTGGAATCTAAAGCGGCTCTTGCCCAAACCACAGTTCCTCAAATTCGGGTGGAAGGGCGCAAGGGTGGGTCTGCGGTTGCTGCCGCGATTCTCAATGCGCTGCTTGTTTTGGCTTGGGAAACTGAGTAGACAGCATAATCCCCTGTAGGGCGTAGCATTCGGGCAAGTACTTCTGGTTTATGCCAAAGTTTATTTGCCGAATGCTGCGCCCCTACGTTTGTTGGACGACAAATTTGTAGAATGACAGATTCGGGTGGGGGGACGCTCATCTTCACAGTGTTGCCCGGAATTGTGAAGTGTTTGTGGCCTTAATGAACCGCTAATCTGCGATTAACGCAAACCGCTATCAGGCTTAATCTCAACCTCGTATTTTTGCTGAAGTCATCAAGCAATTTATGGGGTGAGCATTCCCACTCTGTGAAAAATTGCTGAGATTCTCATCCTCTTCCCATAGCTGCTGTCAAAGCAGTTAAGGACAAGGGTAAGCGCAATTCTATTCAACAGTTTTTCGTGGAGATCTACTATGTCCCGTCTATTCAAGCTGGCATTCCTAGCTGCTGCGGCTCTAGCAATTTTGCCTGCGGCTAAAGCTGAGGCAATCACGTTGAGCAGAACACCAACCCTGAATGGTGAACTCCCTATCGTCATTGGGCATCGGGGCGCAAGTGGCTACCGCCCAGAACATACGCTGGCGGCTTATGAGTTGGCGATTGATATGGGGGCTGACTACATTGAGCCTGACCTGGTATCAACCAAAGATGGTGTGCTAATTGCACGGCATGAGAATGCGATCGCCATCGTAGACCCAACGACAGGTGCCGTTACTGAAGCAACGACCAACGTTGCTGAACTGCCTCAGTTTGCCGACCGCAGAACCACCAAAGTAATCGACGGAGTCTCCATCACCGGATGGTTTACAGAAGATTTTACGCTGGAAGAACTGAAAACTCTGAAAGCCAGAGAACGGATTCCGCAAATTCGCCCTCAAAACGTTGCGTTTAACGACCGATTTGAGGTGCCGACCCTGCAAGAGGTCATTGATCTGGCAAAGCGTAAAAGTGAAGAGACAGGTCGCACCATTGGCATTTATCCAGAGACAAAGCATCCGACTTACTTTGACTCAATCGGGCTATCACTGGAAGAGCCGCTGGTCGAAACCTTGAATGCAAACGGATATGTCGGTGAAGATGCGCCCGTTTTTGTCCAATCTTTTGAGGTTGGCAATCTGCAACTCCTGAATACGCTGACGGACGTGCCGCTGGTACAGCTATTTAGCGACGCAGACGATAAGCCCTATGACTTTATCGTGAATGGAGATACGCGCACTTATGGCGATCTGACAACCCCATCTGGTCTAAACGCGATCGCCAACTATGCTGATGGCATTGGCCCATTCAAGCGGCTGATTATTCCAACGAATGAGTTTAACCAGCTTCTGACTCCCACTTCTTTAGTGAGTGATGCTCACAATGCTGGGTTGTTAGTGCATCCTTACACCTTCCGTGATGAAGATGTGTTTTTAGCAGAGGACTACGGCGGCAACCCAGAGTTGGAATATGAGCAGTTCTTTAAGCTGGGAATCGATGGTTTGTTTAGTGACAACCCAGACACCGCCTTTGCTGTCCGCAACCGGATTGCTGGCAACCCCAATCAGTCTGTACCTGAGCCAGGGATGCTGCTTGCCTTGGGACTTGTGCCGCTAGCGGGTCTACTCCACCGCCGTAATGCTCAATCTAAAGCTTAAAGTGCTGGGCGCAGCGGTTGCTTAGCTCCTCGTGGTAGTGCAGCAGGTCTAAAGCGTTGGGTTCCGCGCTGCTCCACCCAACCTACACAAAAGACTTCTTGCACGAATCATTTTTGCTGCGTGAATGGTGGTCTGGCGAAGCTGCACCACCATTCATGCTGGAGATCCAAAGTACACAGGACTTACGCAGATGTACTAAATGTGGTGGTCAGCTTAGCCCAATTTCATAGCAAGAGTGGGTGATTTGAGTTGCCCAATCAAATAGTGGGATAACAGTCTGCTCTTGAGT
>NZ_JACJOV010000016.1:0-2440 GCF_014695745.1 Leptolyngbya sp. FACHB-671
GTTAGCTTCTCGTTGTCTTACTCTTTCAGCCATGCCAGACACCATTCGTGGACACACACTTTTTCATTGGTGGAAGGAGGAATAAATTAGTGTCACTCTACCATCCGGATTCCGTATTAATTGGTTTCCCAAGTACCAAGCCTATCTACGTGAGCACCAGCCGCCAACATTGATTGTCTGGGGTCTGCAGGACGGTTATATGCCTGAAGGCGCGGCGCGGGCATATCTCAGAGATCTACCTCACGCTGAACTTCATATCTTAGACGGTGGACACTGGTTGCTGAAGACGCATTTAACAGAAGTTGTTACTTTTGTTCGAGACTTTCTGAGTCGCATCGACAAACGTGAAAATTTATACGTGTAGAAAGCTGCCGCCCAACGGTAAAGTTGTGCGGCGGCAGATAACCTCGAACCCTCACCGATAGGCGTTCTGCCGTCCGCACCAACGCAGTGTTAGGTAGCTGACAACTAGCAACTCATTTAATCATCGCAACAACTAATCGCCAGTGCCATAAATTTAAGCTCCCTCACCTAGCATTGCAGGTAAATCAATCTCTTTAATACAAGTAGCTCGTGATAAAGAGAGAACACAGTCAATGATGGAAAGAAGATCGTTTAGAGGGATGGCTTCGCCACCCATCAGATTGGCTGCTGCGAGATCTGCTAAAACTTCGGGTGTGCCAACATTGCCAGGGTTAATCACCGTTACACCAATCTGCTGCGATCGTAATTCTTCCCTTAAGGAATGCACAACTCCGCGCGGTCCAAACTTCGATGCACTATTGGCAACCTCTCTTCCTGGGAAGTTATCTCGGCCGGAGAGCGCCCCCATAAAAATGATTTTGGGATTATCCGATAGCCGCAGGGCAGGCAATAACGCTTTCACCAAGCGAATGGGAGCGACCAGATTGACGGCAATCACACGAACAATGTCCTCATCAGAACAGGCTTCAAAGCGATATTGAGGAGTAAATGCGTGGGTTTCCCAGGTTCCACCCATATATAGCAACGCATCTAAAGCATCATCCCCGATCGCGTTGACCACTGTTTCTATTCCTGCCAGGTCAGACAAATCTGCCTCTACCCATTCACCCGCCGGAGCCACGGTTCGAGACACCGCCAATAGGCGATCGCACTGATTCATCAAATGTTCTGCAACCGCAAGTCCAATGCCGCGACTCGCACCAGCGACCAGAATCGTCCTAAAAGACATTGCTTTTCTCCCGTTAATTGAGGCGCAGACCAAACTTTGTCACTCCCGGAAACTCAATATTGAATTGTTCCGAGAAGTAATCGGCGTGGAAGGTTTGATAGGGCTTAAACCCAATGGACTCATAGGTATGGCGAGCGACATCATTGCCGTTGATCACCATAATTCCGGCAAAGGCATGCTGCTGCGATCGCCCCTCCTCTAACAAGGCTCTGAGTAACGCTTTACCAAAGCCTCGTCCCCGCGCTCCTGGCAACACCGCAACATTTTCAATAATCCAGGTTGCCTGGGGTGTGAGGAAAAACGGTCGCACATCCCCTCCCCACAGTGCCAGATAGCGATCGCGAAAGACGCTTAAGGTTTCGGTAGACCAGTTTAACTCCTGGGCGATCGCCTCTAGACCGGAAAGGCGCAACGGGCAATAGTTTTCTGTATCAGGCATATAGCCTGCTGCGGCAGCAACGGGCTTTCCTTCAGTCTCCAAGATCAGAAAATCTTCAACGTTGCCCCAGTTAGAAGCATCTGTCCTCAGTTCTGCCTCGATAAACTGCAAGGCAGTGGTTCCAGTCCCCTCTAACAGATCTTCCCAAAAGCAGTGATCGAATGGTGGCAAAGAAGCTTCGTACTCAATTTGGGTGAGGAATGGAATATCAGCAGTTGTTGCTTTGCGAGTGCTGAGGGCGGCTAACATAAAACCCCTTGGAGGAAATTCCTCACATAAAGATACAATCTGTATGTATCTCAAAGTAGCGAGAGAGCCTTCCTCTTGTCAAGATACATACTGTCTGAATGTTAAAGCCAAGCGATTCACCATGCCTGCCAAGTTGACCAAAGCGGAACAAACTCGTCGCACTCGTCGCGCCATTCTGGATCGAGCGCGTCACTTGTTTGCCACAAAGGGGTATGCCGCTACGGGAACCGAGGAAATCATCAGCGAATTAGGGATTACGCGGGGAGCCTTGTATCACCAATTCAACGATAAGTTGGGCGTGTTTAAGGCGGTCATCGTTGAAGCCTACAGTGAGATCACAGACTACATCCAAGCTAAAATTCAGCCCTTAGACACCAACTGGCAGCAGCTCATCGTCGGCTGTCAGGCATTTCTAGAAGTAGCTCACCAGGACGAACTGCGGCGGTTGGTCTTCATTGAGGCTCCAGCCGTTTTGGCAGCAGATGATCTGGCTGAAATAGATCAGTATGGCTTTGCTTCGCTGCGTGAGTCTATAGAAG
>NZ_JACJOV010000160.1:0-61438 GCF_014695745.1 Leptolyngbya sp. FACHB-671
TATCGGCATCTGAGGATTGGTGGTTCTTTTCTCACAATGCCAGGAGCAGTCAGTTTCTTTCTATGGCTGCTCTTTTTTAGTTCCTCACTGCTGCGCTTAGTCTAAACTCCAGTTACAAGAAATGGGAGTTGGAACACCCCTACGGTTCCAACTCCCGTCAAAGACACTATGAACTTCCAGCCATCTCTTGACTCTCTAGCCCCGGAGTGCGATTCGTCACACTCTGCTATTTCCAATCAGGAAGCTCACACAATTTTTTAACTAGCCCAAATAATTCAAGCTATTGGGTCAAGTGTTGAACTAAGCTGTTTGCCCTGCCTTACGGCGGCGGGAAGCTGCTAGTCCAGCCGCGACTACACCCAATCCAGCCAGAGTTGCTGGTTCTGGTACAGACTTAGCCGTAACAACAAAATCATTTGCATCTCGGTCAACAGGCGAGGAATCATTAATCAGGATTGCCGTCTCGCCATTCTGGAGCGGTAAAGACTTAAAGTTAGCACCGGTAGGTGGTGCATACTTGGTTGGATAAAGAACAGAATCAACATCCGCAACGAATCTAAAGCCACCAGGGGTAGCACCTCCGACAGGATCATCTGAAAAAACGGTTGTGTTAATTCCTAAGGAACTTAAACCCAGATAGTAAGAGGTGTTAGCCAGAAAAGTGTATGTGGTGACGCAAGGCGCAGGATTAACTGTGACTCCACAAGTTCCGCGAGAGTCTACGTTGTTGTATTGATTAGTTTTACCGCCCGAAATTGGGTCACGTGGTAAATCTTCTACGAACAGATTTTGCAGCCGTTGTCTGTTGCTGTTATACACAGCAAGGGTAGATTGGTAAGCACCATGAGAAGCATGAAACTTGAATTCAACTCTGGTGTCTTTGCTGAATGAGATCGGATTACTGTTGTTGAATAAGCTTGCTGCTTGAGCAGGAACGGTTAAACATGCGGCAGTAACGGCGGTAGCTGCGGCAAAAAGATATCCACGAAGCTTCATTGCTATTTTCCTTGATGGGGAGAGATTGGATGATTTTGACTTGTGAGTGTTGAGTAATCCTTCATGGGGCGGATAGGCATTACTCAGACTGTCTCAAAATAGACCGAAGCTTCTCCGTGTTTTGATCGTATCAACAATCGCTTTTATAACTCGGAAGTTAAATCCCTATTATTTAAGGTAGATGCGATGAGATAGATACAGAGTCATCAGATGGGCTGCTATTTAGTACTTCTCGTAAACTTTGGAGGCTAAGTGAATGTACTGGTCTATGTTCTTATCTACTCACACTCTCCGAGAGATTGTCATCGGCGTGGTGCCTTTGTTTACCTATTCTTCAAGTTTGTTGCTTTCAATACAAAACCTTGATGAACTGTGGTTCAGAGCAGGCTTTGTTGCTAGTGATCTGCCGGTACGAAAAGGGATAGGGAAGTTGTGGAGATTAGGTGGGCGATCGCTCTGCTACCTGAACCGTCCTTTCACCTAAATCTCCCTTCACCTGAATCTCTTTTGAGGCAACGAATGGTAGCGCAACTAGCCACGCTACCATTCATTGAGTTATTCAAGGAGCAATGAATTCAGCAACTTAAGCCGTTTTGCGACGACGAGACGCAACAAAGCCAGCCGCTACTGCGCCTAGACCAGCAAGAGTTGCGGGTTCGGGAACAGACTCGCTAGTTTCACTTTCAGCTTGGGCTGTAACGATGAAGTCGTTGAAGTCGCAATCAGCCTTAGGATTGCTGCCCTGAGCTGCACAAGTTGCGCTATTGGCAGTTCCACCAATGTCCTCAAAGGCGATGGTGGCACCGCCACTGAACAGGTCACCGGTAAAAATAGCCTGCTTGGAGTTGTTGCTGTTGAGTGAGTTGGTGGAGAAAACCCGGTTAGCAGATACGCCATTCGTGCCGGAGTTTCTGGTCAAAACGAAGCTATAAGTCTTACCTGCCTCAAACTTGAAGGAGGTGTCGCAGTTTTGTACAGTGTTACCGCAGCTTCCAGCCCAATCATTCGCACTGCTGTCATAGCCAGGGTTTGCTTCGCTAAACAGGGTGGTGAAACTGCCGGGTGCGCCTACTTGCTGGATACCCAGGTCTGACCGAAATCTACCGTGAGATTCCTGGAATGAAAAGTTTACAGTGGTATCTTTGTCAAAGGTGATACCGGTGTTGCCAAAAGTGGCAGCTTGAGCGGGAACTGTTAGTCCTGCTACGGCTGTAGCGGCTGTAGCGGCTGCAAAAAGATATCCACGAAGCTTCATTGCTGTCTTCCTTAAATTCAGTAAATTCAGTAGAAATTCGATAGTTCGTCAAATAGCTGACAGGTAGGTCACATTTCCCTGGTAAGGCCACGTGTGGTGAGTGATGAATGAACCAGACTCCAGTCTTGTTTCTGCATTTAGGGGACGGCACTGGCTTTGAAAGTCAAAAGACAATTTCGCCGTTGGTAGATGTAGTGAGGTAAATGCAGAACCTATTTCAGTAGGGAGACCGAGCTTATAGAAGCTAAATCTGGTTTTTAGGTAAACTTACGCGACCCACGTTTTCATGTACTCACATTTACCGAAAGTTTGTCATCGGCAGAGCAGTACAGTTCACCGTCTCTTCAAGTTTGTTGTTTTGAATACAAACCCTTGGTGAAATAAAGCGTGGCCGATGTGAAAAGAGTGGTGAAAAGCGCTAGTAACTTTAGGGGTACAGCTGTAGTTATAAAGGTTAGGACAAAAGAGAGAGGCGGGGCTTTAGCCCCGCCTCTCTCTTTTGTCCTAACTTAAGTGATCGGCATTATGCTGCCTTGCCTAATAGGTCTAAAGGTGTGTTTTTGCTTCTTGAGCGACAGGCTGCATTTCGTCCTGGGAGAGACTTTGCAAGGCTGCTTTTGCGTCTGGATGATCAAAGTGACTCAGGGCTTGCACGAGCCTGTAGCGAATTTGCCAATCGGGATGAGAGACGAAGGGAATCAGCAGAGGCAGCGCACGGCTGTCTCCCAATTCGCCCAAGGAACCGATCGCCGCTGTTTTAACGAGTTCGTTATCTGCGTTCAGCGCAGCTTCTAAAAGTTCAAAGGAGCGGCTGTCTCCTAACTCTCCCAAAGCTGCAATGATGCTGAATTTGACTAGCCATTCAGAGGTGCTGTGATAAAGCTGCTGCAAGTCTTCAAACGCATCAGTGAGCTTTAGCGCTCCTAAAGAGTCAGCGGCAGCAGCTTGGACATCTGGCTCGCTGTCGTTGAGCAATCGATCGCGCAAAAGGGGCAGAGCGGTTTCTAAATCCTGTTTACCCAAGCTAGAAATTTGGCTGATAGCGGCATAGCGCACCCGGGCGCTCTTGTCTTGGGCAGCGACCTGGATGAGATCAAAGGCGATCGCTGGGTCAAGCTGTCGCATCTGATTAACTGCGCTCAACCGCTCTCCAAAATCTTCGGAATCCAAGAGTTGTTTAACCGACTCAGGGGTAATGCTCATTAAATTCTCCACTAATCCTGATTTGCTGCCATAAAGCGCACGATGTCGCCACGAGTCAAAACTCCAACGACCTTACCAGCGGGGTCAACTACGGGCAGCCGACGCACATCACGGTCGTGCATCAACTGGGCTGCCTCACGCAAAGGTTGGTCAGGCTTGGTCGTGATCGCTTCCTTGGTCATGACTTCGCCAACGGTTTGCCCCAGTGCTTTGTGCAGTTCTTGCTCGTAGCGGGCCGGGTTTTCTAGATAAATCACGCTGTCTAAAACCATGATGTAGGGAGGGGGAGTGGCTCCCGTTTCTTGCCACATCAGGTCAGTTTCTGAGATTACCCCAACCAACTTGCCCTGTTCATCGATAACTGGCAGTCCACTGACTCGTTTTTCAGCAATTAGGTGGATGGCTTCTTTCAGTGGTGTTTCGGGCTTGACCACGATGGGGTCGTGGCTCATGACATCAGCAACAGTTGTGGGCATATTTCGCCGGAACTACTCAACGGAACCTTTACTTTCATTGTAGGGAATCGCGGGGATCGTCCGGTTATGGTTCACAGGTCGTTACATCACTGCAATAGGCTTTGAGAATGTCTATACAGTTGGCGATCGCTCCCAGGTCTGCAATTTCGTACCCGTGGGTGTTTTGGGTGGGAAAGCCAAGGCAAGCAGCACGGGCAACGTGACCATTTTTCATGGCGATCGAGCCATCGCTACCAAAGCCGCTGATAGTAGCAAACTGAAGCGGAATGCCAATCTGCACAGATGCCTCTCGAATCTGAGCATTCAGGGTTTCATCGTAAAGTCCATAAGCATCTTGAGAGAGCAAAACGGGAATGTCTCCGTCTTGAATCGGATACTCAGTGGAAAGCGGACAAATTTCCAGCGCAATCAAGGCATCTAACCGCTGATTGCGGGAAAAATAGAGCGCTCCTACGGCTCCTACTTCTTCTTTGGAGGAGGCAACTAAATAGATGTCGATCGCGGGTTCTTTTAGAACTTCGGCTAGCCCTAGCAGAATGGCGATCGAGGCTTTGTTATCGAGCGTGTAGCTAGCGATGTAATGTTTGAGCCTGAAGGGGCGCTTGCGGTGTTTGCCAATGACGACGCGAGTGCCAGGACGAACGCCCGCTGCCTCTAGTTCTGCGGCTGTGCATTTGGTTTCGACCCAGGCATCTTCCCAGCGCAACACTTTGTCTTCTTGCAGCGCTTTTTGGGGCGATTCGTGGGAAACGTGACGCGAGCCGAAGCTAAGAATGCCGCTGAGCGTCTGGCGATCGCCCAACAAATCGACAACGCCTTCCCCATAAACCCAGGGAAAGGAGCCGCCCAATTTCCGCACTTCTACCCGACCGTGTTTGCCAATGAATTTGACGATGCCGCCGATTTCATCTTTGTGGGCGGTGATTGCGAGAGATTTGGTCGAATCGCGACCAGGGATTTTGGCGATCGCATTTCCAGCCTCGTCTAACCAGGCTTCGACTCCCAGTGCTTTGAACTGGTCGAGCAAAAAACCGTCAATTTCTGCCTCTGCGCCGCTGGGAGAATGATGGAGAACGAGCGTTTCGATCAGGTCAAACAGGCGATCGGGGTCAGATAGAGGCATGATTTGAAGGAGGAATGGAATGGGGCGATCGCCCTACTTTACGTCGTAGCCGTAGTGTAATCCCCAGAATAGTAATTGTGAGCAGCCCTGCAACCGAAGTCGGTTCAGGAACACTGGCTGACGTGGCTTGACTAGCAGGTTGAGGTGTTTGTGCTTCAGAGCGAGCTTCTGCAACGGCAAGGCCAAATTGAGGCTGCACTTCACGAGCAGGTTCAGCTAGTAGATCCAGCGCGAGTTGGGCAATCTGTCGATGTCCAGCGGTTGTGGGGTGAATGTCATCCCAAAATAGATAGCGATTCTGCAAACTCGGAGTTGAGCGGCAAGATGGCACTGAGAGACAAGAGCGAGTAACATTCCTGAACTCATACGCGGTGGGATTAGCTTGTGCTTGGTCAAACAAAGTATCTACATCAAGCGTCAGCAAATTCACTTGCGGATTGAGGGTGCGATCTAACCGCCGTAGCTGTCTCGCCAAATTAACATTATGCTGACTGCTCAAGCGGTTTAACCTGCCAGACTCCGCTGTTTGGCGGGTAGAAGGCAATCGTCCCAAGTCAGGCAGGTTGCCCACCATGATTGTTCGCGCTCCTGCTTGGGCAAGAGTTGTGATTGCTGTGGATAAGTTAGCCGGGGGAATGGCAGGGTTTGTGACGTTGCCGCCAAGATAGTCATTTGCGCTTGACCAGACGAGATACAGCGCATTGGGATCGGCAACAGGGTTGTCTTCAACAAAACTTCTCACCTGCTTCTGTAATCCAGGAAATTCCAGTAGCGGGAGGGAGACTGCGTCATCCTCTCCGGTCGTGGTGCCACCGTAAGCATAGTTGTTATCGCGATCGGCTTCGAGTCTCAGTCCTTGAGTGACGTACTCATTCCAAACTAGCCCGTTAGAAAATCGCCCTTTGAAGTAGGGCGGACGGGGATAGAGTCGGAGTGTTCGTCTATATACATTACCTGTGTCTGAGAGGCTATCACCAAACACATAGGCCTGGCTGAAGGTTGCTGCCTTTGCTGCGATCGGAAACAGAAATGGCAGAAGCGCCACTCCCGCTGCTAGACAATGTTTTTGTAGCCTGTGCATAAGAATCAGCGGGTAAATTACCTGGACTGTGAGCCAGATGGCTGGTTGGGCTGCTGGTTAGACTGCTGGCTGGCGGGCTGTTGCTGGGGTGGTCGTTCGGTCTGCTGCTCGGTTCGCTGCTCAGTTTGAAGTGCATCTTTTGCGGATAGCCCTTCACCTTGAATGCCGAAATACCAGAGGACGGCAGTGGCTTCGGCACGAGTCACGGTTTTCTTCGGCTGAAACAGGGTGGTATAGCCAAAGGCACGACGAATATTAGACAGTTCGCCATTTTGGAAGTCTGCCAAAACTGCCCGTAGCGCCTTGGGGTCAATTCGAGCGGTGTCCTGGAAACCCCAGGTTTGCTGCACTGCCTCTAGTGACGCATTCGGTAAAGTTTGGCGAGTATCGATTGGCATTTTCCAGAGAATCAAGTTTTCGCGAGTCAGAGGTGCATCTGGGCGAAAGGTGACCGTGGTCGAATCGCCGGAAAGAGGGCTGGGAATCAAGCCTGCTTCTGCCAATCCTTGAATTGCGGCAAAGTCGGGATCGTTGCGCGGCACGTCCTGAAAGGCAGGCTGGGAACTGCCGTTGCCTAAACGGATGCGACTGGCAGGGCGATCGCCATAAATCAAATTATTCGCTGCTACTAGCCAGCGCGCATATTCCCGTCGAGTGATTTCCTGGTTGGGCTTAAATTCATTGCTTGCCTGATCACCAAAAACGCCTAATTCCGCTAGATCTGTAACGTATTGGCGCAATTCTTCGGGAGCCTGGTCAAGGTCGCTAAAGCGCTGAGAAGTAGGACGGGCAGTAGCATTGCTGTTTGCATCGGTGCCAAAATCGGCTGGCGGTAAGGGTCCAATAAAGTCAGGATCACCGGGTTGTGGCACAGCCGCCGTTTCGTCAGCATCGTCTGAAGCTGAATTATCTGAAGTTGAATTGTCTGAGGCTGAATTCCTTGGTGAGTTGGTTGGCTCCGACGACGCAGCCGTATCACTGGTGAAAGCGTATTGCAGCGTAAATTCAGTGGGGGTCGCAGCGGTTAAAGTTGCCGCATTAGAGACTGGTGCAACCGTTACCCGTAGTCTGTCTCGTGCTGCGGCGATCGCTTCCTCTACTGACTGATCCAAATTCCAATTGTCTGAGGCAAAGGCTTCCTGGTAAAACCGGCGCACTTGCTCAATCGGGTCAGAAGTCTGCCAGCGCGTTTGCACTTCCGCGTTAGGATTGTCGCCATTCGGCTGAATTACCTCGACTAGCTCCGCTCCCGGATAGCGCGGAATTTCGGCAGGAAAGTTGGCGGGCAGTTCAGCGACTCCGTCCGGAGTCGCCTCTGGGGTAGGCGTACCGCCAAACAAAACCGGATTTTCCTCTAGCTGGGGGTCAGCCGCCAGGGAGCGCTGGAGCGTTTCCCCCAGTGGGCTGTTAGCGCAGGAAGCCAGCGGCAGCAAAGCAACCGCAAAACCTAGAAGAAACAAACGTTTGGGAAGTCGTTTTAGGGGCAACATTTTGGAGGTAGCAGCGTACCATCATGAATCACATCGTAATCCTACGCTAGCGTAGAACGATCGAAAGATTGATCGTCTGCTATTCTGCTGGTGTTTGGCCGCCCATCCATCAATCTTTGAAGAAATCTCTATGGCTGCAAAACCCATCATCATTGATTGCGATCCGGGAGTAGATGATGCGATCGCCCTGCTGCTTGCTTTCGCCTCTCCTGAGCTAAATCTGTTGGGAATCACAACGGTTGCCGGAAATGTGCCGCTTTCCCTGACTGCAAAAAATGCTCGCAAAATCTGTGAACTAGCTGGACGAACGCAGATCCCAGTGTATGCAGGCTGTTCTCGTCCGATGATGCGATCGCTCACCACCGCAGAAGAAGTTCATGGCAAAACAGGACTGGAAGGCGTAGATCTGCCGGAACCGCAGATGCCACTTCAATCCCAACATGGAGTTGACTTTTTAATTGACACGTTAATGAGTTCATCGGGTGAAATTACCGTTGCTACCCTTGGACCGTTGACCAATTTGGCGATCGCCCTGATCAAAGAACCCCGCATCGCTGCCAAGATTCCAGAGGTCGTGCTGATGGGCGGCGCAATTTCTCAGGGCAATGTCACTGCTTCGGCTGAGTTTAACCTTTATGTCGATCCCCACGCAGCGCATGTAATGTTTAGCAGCGGCATCAAGCTAACCATGTTTAGCCTGGATGTGACTCACCAAGTACTCACCACACCAGAACGGTTAGAAAAGATTCGAGCGATCGCTACTCCGGTTGGCACTGCCGCTGCAGACCTATTAGGACACTACAGTAGCCGTGATGCTGAGCGATTTGAGATGACGGGCGGTCCACTTCACGATCCTTGTGTAATTGCGTATCTGTTGCAGCCTGATCTGTTTAATTATTGCGACTGTTATGTAGAAATTGAGACGGCGAGTGAACTCACGCTTGGGCGAACGGTAGTAGATTTGTGGAATAGTAGCGGGCGATCGCCAAACACTAAAGTCTCTCAAACTGCCGATTCTGAAAGATTTTATCAACTGCTAATTGAGCGTTTAGCAGAACTATAAATCTACATTCACCGCTCCGTAAATTTGCTCCTATAGTTTTCAAAATCACGTTAAAAACATCACAAGCTACTTTTAATGACTTGAAACTTAAAGAAATTTTTTGATTTTAGAAGTATTTACTCGGCTTAATTCTGTATCGTGAGATACTAAATTTGTGTTAATGCTACTGCACGATACATCAGTACTCAGCACTAAATTTCGAATTCAAGCATTGTATAGATCTTAGAAATATTGCGGATGAAATTCAATGTTTCACCTAAAAATATTTCTATCGAACGATGCCAAATTCAGCAATAGCAACCGAGCAAATAATCATGATGAAAAGACTCAAGTTTTTGTTTACTGTTCTACTAACTGCAGTTTTGACAATTGCAATTGTCACGGGCTGTAACTCTCAGGGTGAAGCACCCAGTGATCCTGCTGCTTCAGGTGAGTCAGGCGGTAGCGGCGGTGAAACGCTAGTCATGGCAACCTCAGCAGACTATCCTCCTTACGAATTCATTGATACGTCCAGCGGACAGCAAGATATTCAGGGCTTTGATGTAGATATTGCCAACTACATCACGAGTGAATTGGGCTATGAACTGGAAGTCACTAATATTGATTTCAACGGACTGATTCCAGCATTGCAGGCTGATCGGGCTGACTTCGTTATGGCAGGCATGACCCCTACTGAAGAACGCAAGCAAAACGTCGATTTCTCCCAAATCTATTACGAAGCTAAAAATACGATTGTGGCTCCCGAAGGCAGCAATCTAACTGAGCCGACAAGTCTGTCTGGTTTACAGGTTGGCGTTCAGCTTGGCACCATTCAAGAAGAAGCTGCAAAAGAAATTGAAGGGGCAAATGTAGTTCCTTTGAACCGGATTAATGAAATCATTCAAGAACTCAAAGCGGGACGAATTGACGCGGCAATTGTTGAAGATACAGTTGCCAAAGGCTATGTCGAAAACAACCCTGATTTAGAATTCAACACTATTCCAAATGCCGAAGAAGCGGGTTCAGCTATTGCGTTTCCTAAAGGTTCAGAGTTAGTCAGTGAGTTTGACCGGGTGATTGCTGAGATGAAGGAAAACGGAGAGCTAGAAAAGCTGGTTGAGAAGTGGTTTGGTCAACCGATTCCAGAGCAACCAGAAGCTGGCACCGAGGCACCCGCAGAAGGAACTGAGTCTCCAGAAGCAACCGAATCCCCAGAAGCCGCTCCTGCAGAGCCAGAGGCTTCTCCTCCTAGCTGATCTACTGTTTTTTATATCAGGAGAAGGGGCGATCGCAGAAATTTGGCTCTCTACAGATCCGAAGGAATCTTCCGATACCAACTCAACCTTCTCCTGCCCTGTATTCTACTGAGTAGATCAATTTAGGAATCTCGACACAGTGTAGAGAACAGGGTAGAGACGAGCTATTCAAGCAATGGCTCTTGCTGTATTGATGGCGATCGCCATTCAGCTTAAAACAAGAGGTTTATAGGAGATTAAGAATTCAGTTGGGAAGTTCCCATAAGGGGGCAAACGATCGTTCGCCTCCGTAGATTGGTCAAACAATAGCTAAATTCTTTGCTTAACCTACAAAACCCTTTTTATGGATACTTTCATTCCTTTCCAAAGGTTGCGTTGTAACATTTCCCAAAGGCAAGTATTCGGGCATGGATTTAGATTTCACACAGATTTTGCCCTCAATTCCTTACATTTTGCAAGGAATCAGGGTGACGCTCATGTTTACCCTATTGTCAGCCCTATTTGGGTTTACTCTAGGCACACTTTTATCCCTGTTCAAAATTTCAAACATTAAACCGCTTCATTGGTTTGCAGTAGCTTACACGTCTATTTTTAGAGGTACTCCATTAATCTTGCAGCTATCGCTGGTTTATTTTGCAACCCCTCAAATCACAGGGTACGCAATTAAGCCACTTGAAGCAGGTGTCATTACCTTTGCGCTTAACTCCGCTGCCTATAGTTCAGAAACAATCAGGGGCGGCATCATGGCGGTGGATAAGGGGCAGCGAGAAGCTTCTCTATCTTTAGGAGTTCCCTATCGCCAAATGATGTGGGATATCATTTTGCCACAAGCCTTCAAAAACATTTTGCCTGCCCTGGTCAATGAGAGCATTGCCCTCTTAAAAGACTCTGCTCTGGTTTCTACCATTGGCGCGCTGGACTTGATGCGACGCGGTGTAGTCGTGGCAGCCGAAAAGTTTATTTACTTTGAACCATTGCTCTTCGTTGGACTGATCTACTACGTCATGGTGATGGCTTTGACCTGGGCAGCACAGAAACTAGAAGTGAGGATGAGGCGCAGTGATTAGAGTTGAATTTCTTTGTAAATCTTTTGGTGAATTGAATGTCTTAAAAGACATTTCAACTGAAGTTAAAAAAGGCGAAGTTGTTGCTATTATTGGCCCTTCTGGATCAGGTAAATCAACCCTGCTGCGCTGCATGAACCTGCTAGAGGTGCCGACTCGCGGCAGGGTTTATGTAGATGGCAAGGATATTACGCTGCCAAAAACCGACATCCTCAAAGTGCGGCAAAACGTAGGCATGGTATTCCAACACTTTCATCTATTTCCTCACAAGACGGTGTTGCAAAATATTACCTATGCGCCCATGACTGTGAAAAAGATGTCAAAGGAAAACGCTCATAAGGTTGCGATGGATCTGCTGTCAAAGGTAGGACTGTCGGAAAAGGCGAATGTCTATCCGTCGAAGCTGTCTGGCGGTCAAAAGCAGCGGGTCGCGATCGCCCGTGCCTTAGCAATGGAGCCAGAAGTAATGCTGTTTGATGAGCCAACTTCTGCACTTGACCCAGAGATGGTAAAAGAGGTGCTTGAAGTCATCAAATCTCTGGCTAATACGGGCATTACAATGGCGATTGTCACCCATGAAATGGGCTTTGCTCGTGAGGTTGCTAACCGGATTTTATTCCTGGATGAAGGGCGACTGGTGGAAGACTCTCCACCGAGTGAGTTTTTCACCAATCCTAAGAGCGATCGCGCCTGTCAATTCTTAGAAAAGATGCTGTAGCCAGACTCACTTCAACAGCCAGACTCAAGCCAGACTCACTTCAACAGTTTGTGAATGGCAGCGTAGCTTTGTCGCGCTGCCATTTACGCTTTAAATAGTGACTCATGAAACAGTGACTCATCAAGCAGTACTCATGCAGGAGGTCGCATGATGGTTGTTGTATTTGGCAGCGTCAATATGGACCTGGTAACCCGTGTGCCTCGGCTACCCGTTCCAGGAGAAACGCTAACGGGCTACCAGTTTGATACTATTCCCGGAGGCAAAGGCGCAAACCAGGCGGTTGCAGTTGCCCGACTGGGGGTGCCTACCCAGATGGTGGGACGAGTGGGAGGCGATCGCTTTGGGCAAGACCTGATCGCCAGCTTGGAAACGGCGGGTGTGGGGTGCGATCGCCTGCTGCGTGACCAATCCACCACTTCTGGCGTTGCGGTGATTGCAGTCGATGATGCAGGAGAAAACCACATCATCATCATTCCAGGCGCAAATGGACGGGTTGATCAAGCTGATGTAGAACGGTTGCAGCCCATTTTGTCAGCCGCAAAAGTCTTGCTACTTCAGTTAGAAATTCCCCTAGATGCGGTAACTGCTGCTGCCAAAGCCGCCAAAGCCGCAGGTGTGACGGTGATTTTAGATCCGGCTCCTGCACAGGACAATTTGCCCACAGAACTTTATCCTTTGGTGGACGTGATCACGCCTAACCAGGTAGAAGCCAGTCAGCTGGTTGGTTTTGCAGTAGAGGATACGGAAAACGCCACCAAAGCAGCCTCAGTTTTGCGACAGCGGGGAGTGCAGACAGCCATCATCAAACTCGGCAAACAGGGCGCACTCTGCCAAACCGCAGCGGAAACTTTCTCAATTCCGGCTTTTCCAGTGGAAGTGGTGGACACAGTTGCTGCCGGAGATGCCTTTAACGGTGGCTTAGCTGCTGCTCTCGCGCAAGATTTCTCCATCCAAAAGGCTGTAACTTGGGGAGCCGCAGTCGCTGCCCTTTCTGTCACCAAAGCTGGGGCGCAAACTTCGCTCCCTAATTTGCAGGAGCTTGAGAACTTTTTGGCTTCGATGAATCTCTAAGTCAGCTTAAAAAGCATTCTGCAGAAAAAGTTGATTGAGCGGAACTTCTTGATCGGGAAATGCCAGTGGAGCCAGCTTTGTGTTTGCAGAGAGCGTTATTTTTTGCTGATAACCTGCTTGAGTGGGTTCCCGAAAGATATACACTTACCGAGCATTCACGTCCAAAATCCAATAGTCTAAGATTCCGGTTTTGGCGTAATACGAGTACTTTTTGCTGACGGTCACTGAGCAGAGTAGTTTTTACTGAGAATGAGTAGCTAGCTCAAGTAAAAGCTTTTGGGCAAGCTGAATTAGCTTTCTTCTCTTTCTAATACAACCATGGTGTCATTTGACCAGGTAGGGGTGTAAGTATACCCTTGAATATCAGTTTGCTTAATTTCGACCGCTTCATCCTTCGGCTGGACGAAAACAACTGCACAAGGAACAAACTGACTGTAGGGAAGCAGATTAGATTTTTCAGCAGAAATATTTTGAACCTTGACATGCTCTAGGCGAGTCGATCGAGTATTTGTGCTGTTAAAGAGAACCCAAAAAGGATATTCCCAGTAGCGATTTCCCACAGAATCATTGGTTCCTAGCCAAAGCCCAACGCTCTGGCATTGTTGAGCTTTGACAAAATTTACTGCTTCCTCATAGGGAACTTGTAGCTGTTCTCTATTGATAAAGTATTGTTCAATCCTATCCATGTTGAAGATGTTTTGTTCTGCGGCAATAGGACGATACTTATTCTCTAGTGCCCAAGGGGTAGAAGCTATTAGCATAATGACGATTAAAACTGAAACCAAGTAGCGATTTAGTGCTTGAGATAAGACAACTCCTACAAAGGCAGAAAAAAGCACAAATATGGAAAGATGATGGCGACTCTGATAAGGCTGCAATTTTAGTAACAAGCAAATCAAAGCGAACCCGTCTGTAGTTGCTAATAAATACAGTGTTAATGATTTTTGCGATCGCAAACGTCTATAGATTAAAAACAGAGCAATAGATACAAGAATGAAAACCAAATGAAGCGGGTTGCCAGCCGTGTTTTCGTCAAATGAGATTCCGGGAACTTGATACCAACCCGGAGGATGGGTAGTACGTGGGTCATTAATATCTATTCCTAGAATTGAGTGCAAGATACGAATCGCTTTTTCTACTAACCCATTCAGAGGGACAATCAACTTTTCAAGGTTGAGAAATCTAACGATATCAGCATGAAGAGAAGCATTTCTAACTAAGTTAGAAATAAAAGCAGGTAAGATGATCACTTCAATCTTATATTCCTTAGCAAAATCAGCAGGTGCTCCTAAAAAAGAACCAAACAAATCTAGATTTCGCAGATAATGGTTGAAGTTTAGAGTAAGAAAAAGAGTGCTGATTACTAGCAAGGGTTTCCAAATTTTCCATCCTGTTTGTCGTGCTTTGATTAAGAAAAGAAAAGCGATAAATGGAAAAGCTAAGAGATAGGCTGAGCCTTTTGTCAAAATTGCCAAACCAAGACTTGCTCCAATCGCAATGCTATTTGGAAAATTAAGTTTTTGTTGGACAGATTGAATCACGAAGTAAGCCAGACAAACAATCCAGAAGCAAACGACATAATCATTTTGGGTACTTGAAGCCTGTAAAATTCCCATTGGAATCGTGACTGCAAATACTGAGGCGATAACCTGCCCTTGAAGATTTGCTCTCAACTGTTTGGCAATTAGCGATACCCCGATCGCACTACCAACCATGCAAAACCACTGCACCAAATTGGCAAAGCGATCGCTCCTACTCAATATTTGCAGATGTAAGATGGCAAACTCAGCAAAAGGTGGGTGAAAGAGTTGCGGCAGGTTATAAGTGGGGTAATGAGCAACGTTGTGGTTTTGTTCCCAGTGGGCAACACGACTCATGTGATAAGTCATAGAGTCCCAGGTGTTTGGAGGGGCTACTATTGCGATTAGACCTATTGTTGTGATGATGAAAATAGTTCCCGTCAGCCAAACCCAACAGATTGCAGGCATCTTAGAATTCCGAATTAAATCAGAAGTTGAAGCTAAGCCACTGCTCACCTGATGCTGTTTTAACTCTAAAACATATAGCCCTATTAAAGCGATATTAATCGCACTCCAAGATAATGCTAAACCGCTGAAGGATAAAAGGCTGAACCAACTCAGACTTTCAGTAATTGCGGTTAAAGTATATCCCCATGCGATCGCTCCTAACAGAATTGACCTACGCCAATCAAGCACCTTTCTATTAAAAAGCAGAACTAGTAAAACCAAGCTCAAGATTGGAAGTAAGATAAAAGTGTGCATGACTATGAGGGATGGTTTCACCATCCGTTCTAAGGTTTTAATGACTTGTCCTATCTACTTGTCCGATCTAATGGATTGAAACTGAGTCCAAAAGACTATTTAGGCTCGTCTACATCTACGTGTTCTGAAGAATTCTCTGTTCTGTGTAGTGACTGACGAGTATCCTGACGAGAACGGCGGTACCATGTCGCGCCAGCCACTAACATCCCAATTAAAGTTAACGAAGTCACGAGGGGTAGAATGTCGCCCCCTCTCAAAGCCTTTAAGCCGGAACTTCCCAACATAACAAAGGGCAAAACTCCGGGAACGGTTCCTAGCGCTGTACCCAACAAGTAGTCCTTGAACTTGACAGAGGTTAACCCTGCGGCAAAGTTAACTAAACCATAAGGAATGATAGGCAGCAGCCGGATCGAGAACATGTAAAATAACCCGCTATGCTGAATCTCACTGTCAATGGCTTGCCATTTGCCGGACATGCGATTCTCTATAAACTCACGACCAATGGTGCGGGTAAAGCCAAAGGCGACAATTGCGGCGACGATTGCTCCAACGCTCGTCCAGAACGTCCCAACCCAAGGTCCAAAAATCGCTCCACCTGTCAGATTGAGCGCTGTCGAAGGCAAGATCAATAAAGTTGCGACGACATACACCAACACATAAATAACAGGTGCCCAGATCCCTGCTTGCTGTAGCCATGTCTGAATCTGTTCTGGGTCAACCCCACCCAGCAAATGCATTGCTAAAGCGGTTGCTACCAGACAAATTAACGTAAGTAAAACAAGACTGCCTTTAACGTTTGACATGACATCACATTTAACTTCACTAGAGTGTTTGCCGCTTGATTCTTGTTTTGATGGAGATCGAACTACTTTGTGGGAGGCGCATCAATGCCATAGGAGTTGCGAACCAAATAGAGCGGCCGTCCTTTTACTTCCTCATACACCCGTCCGAGATATTCGCCAATGATGCCTAAAGTTAAAAGTTGTACTCCACCGATAAACAGAATTGCGACCATGAGTGATGCGTATCCGGGAACATCAATGCCTGATATTAAAGTGCGAATAATCAGAAACATCGCATAAAGGAATGTTGTGATCGCTAGTGAGAAACCCACATAGCTCCAAACCTTTAGAGGTAGCACACTAAAAGAGGTAATACCATCTACTGCAAGATTCCAAAGCCGCCAGTAATTCCATTTAGTTCTACCTTTATAACGTTCGGCTCGATCGTAGAGAATAAAAGTTTGCCGAAATCCAACCCAGGCAAAAAGACCTTTCATAAACCGGGTTCTTTCTGTCATTTGCTTGAGCACTTCCACAACCCGTCGGTCGAGTAAACGAAAATCTCCTGTGTTCCGAGGAATTTCGACTGTACTCATGCGTCCTATCACTCGATAAAAGACGTTAGCGGTAAAGCGTTTGAGCCAGCTTTCTCCCTGCCGCGATTTACGTGTGGCATAAACAACGTCATATCCTTGTTGCCATTGGGCAATCATATCGGCGATTAGCTCTGGCGGGTCTTGAAGGTCTGCATCAATGGGAATGACTGCTGCACCAATTGCATAGTCGATCGCCGCTGTCAAAGCAATTTCTTTGCCAAAATTTCGAGAGAGACTCACGACTTTTATACTCGGATTTCGGTGGTGATGAGCGACGAGCTGTCTGAGCGTATTGTCTTTGCTGCCATCATCCACACACACGATCTCATAAGCTAGTCCAAGACCCTCCAGGACAGATTCTAGTCTTTCAAAGAAATAGTTGATATTGGGTTCTTCATTATGCAAAGGGACGACTACAGAAATTTGAACCGTATCAGGCGTTGAATCTGAGGACGAAACAGTCTGTGGGAGCGAAGTTAGTAAAGGAAGCAAATCAGGGGGGGACTTGATTTCACTAGCTGCGTTATACATTTTCACATTAGGGTGAAAGAACAGTAAGAAAACTCTGTTATTGAAACTTCTACATTCGCTGAGTCAAAAACCTCTGTTGCCTTATTTTGAGGTAAACAGAATATCGTAGCAATTAATACAATTCCACTGATTGGTAGGATGCTGTGCGCCCAGATTTAGATTCTTCTGGACAGAAGCCTTAGTATACGGGATTTCTACATAGAACCAACGTCTTAGCGTATGCACGTAACGCTATAAACGCTTTAAGATTCTCGTTACTCTATGCGTAGATACTATGAGTGCTAGAAGTATAATTCAATGTTCCAACTTTAAGTTCTTCCAATCTTTATAGTTTCTTGAAGTCAGTAAACTTTGAATAAAATAGTTCCCGTACGAAATTTGCGGACACTAAATGCATAGATCCGAATTAAAAATGTTAAGTAATTGAAATTTTGAGGGCGTAGTATTTTAATCACTAGATTTAAGAGTTTGAGTTACTTTTGCAATGCAGTGAGTGTTTGATCAATCCAGTTGCAGTTGAAAATGATTGTGTAGATGCGATTGTGAACTTCGAGCCTGTTAGCGTGTTTGACAACGAGTCCTGATAGCAAGAGCTCTATCTGGTCCGGGTTGTCAGCCGTCGTGACTTCTTCTTGCTGCCAAACTTTCCGATAGAGCGTTAGCAGTTCAATGGCGCGGAGAGGGTCTTTGAGCAAGCGATCGCGAATCGTCCTTAAATGTTCTGGTTCGTCATTAAATTCCCAGTTTTCAATGATGTGAGTTTGCACCAATTCCTCAATCCAAGCAGTTTCCTGATTAGTCGGAATTTCAGACTGAGCATTGCGAATCAAACGACAGATTTTTTGGGTTAGGAAAGGCTGTCCATTAGTCCAGCTAATTACTTCTCGTAATACGGCCTGTGGGTTTTTTACTTTTTCTGCTAAACCTTGCAGCAAAGGTTGTGCTTCGTGAAGCTGAAAGTCTTTGAGCGGAATGGCTTGCCCAATATTAAATGGAGTACGAATTTTGTCGTGAGTCAGCTGTGAAGGGGTGGCAACGCCAAATAAGGCAAAGGTGAGACGCGCATAATCAGCATGATCAGCGCGTTTGTTGTAGCAGGCACGAAGCAGTACAAAAAAGTCGTCAATCTCAAAGTCGAGATTGATTACGCTGTCAATTTCATCGATGAAAATAACAATTTTTTCGGGAAGGTGAGTCAGTAAGACATCGTGAAGGAAGTCTCCTAAACGCTGTACGGGTGATAGAAAGCTGCGATCGCGCCACCAAGTTCGAATATCAACCCGATCCAGCAAATTAAAGTTGCTGGCAAGAGAATAGATAAATCCTGCATACCACTGCTCATCTGAAAGCCGTCGATTGCCAATTTCAGAAATGTCGATCGCTGCACAGACAAAGCCCTCAGCTTGAAGTCGTCGCATAATCTGTACCCGTAAGCTCGATTTACCCATTTGGCGAGCATTGAATACATAGCAGAACTCACCCCGTTTGAGTCCGGCATAGAGGTAGCGATCGGCTTGTCGAACCACGTAAGTCGGGGCATCCAACGGCAGGCTCCCGCCTACCTGATAATCATAGGTAACTGCGTCTTCTGCACTTCTAAGCAGCGCATTTTCGATCATCAATTCTGCCTGCGTTGCCTTGAGGATTTGCAGCGTTTCGGATAACTCTTGCGTGCGCTCAACGACCTTTTCTTCCAAAATTTCCTTTTGTCGCTTTTGGTCAGTGATATCTTCGATAATGCCTTCGTAATAGAGCAGATGACCATCTTCATTTCGCACTGCCCGTGCATTTTCTTCTACCCAAATGATGCTGCCATCTTTGCGATAGCTTTGATACACCATGTTTTTTACTTCGCCGGTGTCTGACATATATTGGCGAAACGCCTCTCGCCCCACCGGATCGACATACATTTGCTGTTCAATGTTAGTCACGCTAGCGATCATTTCATGTGGAGAAGCGTAGCCATACATCCTTGCCATTGCTGGGTTCACGCGAATAAAGATACCGTGTGGCGTAGATTGGTAAATCCCTTCTAGGGCATTCTCAAAAATGCCTCGATAGTTTTCTTCTGCAATTTGGAGTGCTGCCTCTGCACGTTTTTGCTCCGTAATGTTGCGAATGATCATCAGCACCTCATCCTTACCCGTGACGACCATTCGCACTTCCTCATATTGCAAATGCCCGTCAATCGAAAGCTGCTGTTCGTAGACCTGCATTGCCCCAGTTTGCAGCGTTCTTTGGATGTAGTGCATCCGTCGCTGAGCTTCTACAGGCGGCAAGGATTCATAAACTGTGGTTCCTATCTGAAAATGGTCGCTGCTATGGATAGCCAGCCGATTTCTGCCTTGAATATCTCGATAGGTGCCATCGCGACTGACTCGAATCAGCAAATCTGGCATGGCTGCAATCAAAGCTCGATTGTTTGCCTCACTTTGCTGAAGCGCCTGTTCGGATTGCTTGCGCTGCGTCATGTCTCGGACAATGACTAACACTTCGTCTGGGTTGAGCGGAATCAGTCGCGCCTCTTCGTAGTGATGGTTTCCCTCCAGTTCCAGGTCATATTCATAAACTTGTAGTTCACTGGTGCTGAGTGCTTGTTGGACGTAGTGCATTCGCTCTTGAGCACTGTGGTGGGGCATCAGGTCGTAGATGTTTACACCAACGTGAAAACTGTCTTCCTTCAGCATTCGGGTCGTTCTGCCGGGGATAGCTCCCAAGTAGGTGCCATCACTGCGAATTCGCATGAGTAAGTCAGGAATAGCGCTAACAATTGCCTGGTTGGTGAGTTGCGCCTGACGCAATTCTTCCTGGGCCCGCTGGCGCTCGGTGATGTCAATGCCGACGACGACGATCGCCGCTCCCTGCTGGTATTTTTGAGCCGCAAACAGGTAATAACGCTCCTCACCATTCACCTGAACCGGAATTTCTTCAGAGGCAGAGTTGGTGGAATTGTTGAGGAAGTTTTGGACAAAGGTAATGTATTTGGGGCTATTGCCAACGGTCCCAATCGGGTTGCCCACAATTGCTTCGGGCGTGAGGTGGAGGCTTTGAGCCAGGTAAGAATTGATGCCTAAATAAATGCCGTCCGAAGCAATCCAGGAAATCGCTCCGGGAACCGCATCCAGCACCGCCTCTAACTGTTCGTTTGCATTGGCTAACTCATCTTTGGTTTTCTGTAGGTCTGCGTTGCGCGTTTCCAGGGCAATAAAGGAGTCCTGAAGTTGACTTGCCATCTGGTTAAAGGATTGGGCTAACTCACCTAACTCATCTGTACGATTGGTTTCAACGGGTTTGTTCCACTCACCTTTGGCAATATCTTTGGCGGCAGCGTTGAGGCGCAAGATAGGTTTGGTTACCCAACGGGCTGTGACAATGCCAACACCAATCGCGGTGATGAGGGAAAGGACATAGAGAATAAACGTGGCGCGAGTGTTTTCGCGAATTTCACCCGTGAAGTCAGCTTCGGGGACGACTACCACAATCAGCCAATCGATGCCGCGCCCATCTTGAAAGGGCAAGACCTGCACCAACTGTTGCTGTCCGTCGAGTTTGTAGTTAAGCTGTTCTGCCTGCTGAATGGCGCTGAAGTTTTGGAAATGTTCTTGTAAATAAGTGGCAGTGCCGCGAATTAACAGATCGGTACTTTCTGAGGCAAGGCGATATTTTACGTCGTCTCCCTGTTCTTCGATCAGTTTTTCCTCGGTAGAGGTGGCAACGAGAGTGCCTGAACGCTCCATTATAAAAGTTTCTCCCGATCGCCCCACTTTCAAGGTTTTCAGGAAAGCACTCATTTCAGCCGGTAGGATAAAGTCAGTCGCACAGACCCCAATCAGTTGGTTATTGCGATCGTAAACTGGAGAACTGGCAGTGATAGTGGGAAGTTGGGTATCAAAGTCTAAGTAGATTTCGCTCCAGGAGGCATCCCCACGGGCTTTGGCAGCTCCATACCAGGGACGAACGCGGGCATCAAATTGGTTGCTTCCGACCCCCTGTAAAGTAGTGCGATCGCCCACGCTATTCAAGTTGTAATAATGTCCCAGATGACCCGTCTTCTGGTTATAGGTGATCAGTCGCAGAGAGCGATCGTTCTCGTTGCGACCGACCCCCAGTAATGACCCATCCTGTTCACTAGCGCAATAAATTAAGTTGGTATTAGGATAAATTTTGGCTTGTTCCCACAGTTGGTTAAATCCTTCAGCTTCGAGAATGTTGATATCCCCTTCTACCAGAGCGCTGGCATTCACCCGATTCAGTGAGTGAGGAATATCGACATAAGATTGAAGCTGTTGTTCAATGCGGGCAGTGATTTCATAGCGCAATTGAGAGGACAGATCTTGTACGGTTTCTTGTCCATTGCGGAAGGAGAAATATCCAACGAGTCCAATCGCTCCGGCAAGCTGTAGCACAAAGGGAACGATCAGAATCGCCCGCAATGATGAAGGACGTAATCTGGTCATGTAGGAATTCTCTCTGCGAGGCGATCGCGGAAATATTGAGCATAGAGCGCACAGCTTGGAACAGCCTGATTTCCCTGGAGATGCACTAAACCTAAACTTTGTAGCCGAAATGCTTGAACCAAGCTCAATTCAACGGGCTTTGTCGCCGCAACCACTTGAGCAAAAGCAGTGGCTAACTCTGGGTGCTGTTGGAGATACCAAAGCTGCCGTTGCAGGTGGTCGCTGTAAATTCCAGTGGCGATCGTGGAAGGCTGCAACACCTGCTCTAAAGTGACATCCTGATGCCAGATATGATAGAGCGCCACCTGAATTAAGTAAGGATAACCTCCCACCAAATTCATCAAATGGTCAGTCTGTTCTTCTGCCCAGTTCAGCCCATGCCGCTCCGCCAAATCTTGAACTTGCTTGCTTGTGAAGGCTTTCAGCTCAATGGGTAAACCTACATTAAATGGAGATGAATTTACATTTAGCGGAATGTAGACTTCTGTCGAGTGAGCAACCACCAGTCGCAACTGCTTCCAAATATCGCGATTTTTGGCTTCTTCGTGCCAGGTTCGCAATAGTCCAAAAAACTCATCTGCCAGATCAGGATACTCAAACAGGCGATCGACATCATCTAATGCCAGAACCAACGGCTGTGCGATTTGGGGTAATAAATATTGTTCGAAATAAATCTTGCAGCTAATCTTACTGCCAAACAGATCATCCCAATACTCGTCCAAGCGTTTGGGAATCTGTAACCCTAACCCCACGTTTGCACAAAACCATTGTAGGAACGGATCAAGATCGCGAAAAATATCCTTATCCGCCAGCTGAAAACTCAACGATACCGTTTGACAGCCGCGCTGAGCGGACTGACGCAAAATCCTGCTCATTAGTGAGGTCTTACCCATGCGGCGAGGCGCTTTGATCCGAATTAGCCCACCTGGTTGCAGAACCGTTTTATAGCAGTCCGCTTCGATCGCTGCTCGTTCAACATAAAACGTAGAATCTAAAGGAACTTGACCTCCCGGCAAATCGGGTAACTGTAGTCCTATCTCCTCCGCCTCTGAGCCTTCAGGCTCCTCCTCCTGGGCATCTGGATGATAATAATCACCCTCTTTTAGAGTCAGCTTAAACGCCCTAAAACCGACCTTTAAAGTTTGCTTGTCTACACCTGCCTCACAAGCTAGCATTTTCATCAGCGTATCTACAGCCAAACCCGTACGCTCACTCAGCGCCTCTAATGTGTAGCGATGTCCGGCATTTTCCTCAAATTCTGCGTCCGATTTGGCCTGTTGAAATCGATCTAATCCCTCTGGAGTGAGGATTACACCGCGTCTGCGTCTGCGTTTTGGTTGCCCAGTTTGTACCATAGCTACACATTCAGTCAGACACACTTGCAACAGTATTTACACTATATACCTTGTATCTCTGCTGCTAAACAGTTTTTCTTCAAAATCGCCTATCGTTGTCTACGCGAAGGTGAAAACTAAGCGAATACCAAGGCTGGCGTGGGTTTGCGCGCGTTCTATTAGGATTAAGCAGAACTAAGCGGAGCAGCGCTAGTGCAAATTGAGTCTACGTGAAATCACTCAATTGAGTGAATTTCTTTCTGAGATAAGCTTATCGGCTCCTGACTTAAGTCGCGTTCATCTGCTGACAGTGGTTGTGTTGATGGGTCAATCTCTTGAGAATAGGGCGATCGCCTATCTTTCACTCAAAAACGCTTAAGTTCCTGCTTAAAAGCCTAAACCCCGATTGTTGATAGGGGGCATCAAAGCCAAACTAGATTCAGTTGCAGGAACAGCCGGGTTGCACTCCGCTCCTACTAAGCCTCGCTTATTGAGCAAATGGTTTAGCCCCCGCTAGCTCCTTTGCTTAGCAACGCCCCCTAACTAAGTATCTTCAGGAGAACGACCATGTTACTCACTTACCGTGGCTCAAGCTATGACTCGTCTGATACTCAGGTCAACCTTGATCAGGTCACAACGGGTCATTATCGTGGCAGCGACTATCAGCTTCGTCAATCCGCAGCAATGCCACAAATTACACAGGAATTGAAATATCGCGGTATTTCCTATACTCCTGGTGTAACTCGTCGCAGTGCTACAAGAAATGGCGATACTGGCTGGCAACCTGCAACTGCCTAGTTATACCGTTTCTACATGAAGCTGTATATTTTGGAGCGGGGCCCGCTCCAAAATATACAGCCTTAAAAAGAACTGGTATTAGATCTGAACTAAAAGATAGGGGACATATCTCATTTGCCCCAACGTCCCCTATTTTCTCTAAAATCGATTGCTCTTAAAGCCTCCCCTGAATTAAGGAGCAAAGTACATGCAACGCCCCTCACGCTATCAAGAAGTATCTAGCACTGCTCAACCTAACGTTGTACAAGTTAGTTTTTACGACAGCCTAATCGGAACCTTGATCATCGTCCTGCCGCTTTTGATCGCAGTCGGAGTTATTTTTCGCAAAAGACGTCGAGCTTCTGCCCTGCGAAAGCAGATCGCAGTTCTAGAGCAGCTATGGCAAATCAACTTGACTAGAGATGATTGTCATTAAGAGGTGATTGTCATGAGTCCATCATAAGTTGTGAGTTTGATAACCCGTGATGAATCACAAATGACAATAATCTAGTGTGTCTTCTGAACGGCCCTCACTCTACATCCTTCTCCCACAAGAGAGGGACTTTAATCCGGCTCCCTTTTCTCGTTGGAGAATACAGGTCTCCAAATTCGCCCTTTAAATCGCCCCACTTACTCAGCCGTGTCAACCCATGAATAACTTACTTCGCGCACAATGGTCTGCCTTAATTGCTCGGTTAGAAACTTTGCCTCTTCTCTGGATTGTGCTAACCCTTACTTTGCTTGAAACCGTTGGAGAGGGAGTGTTAGCCGTGCCGGTGGCGATCGCCAAACTCGGTATTGGGGCAGTCGTTGGAACTGTACTGTTATTAAGTGTGATGAATGGGTTGATTGTAATGGCGATCGCCAGAGCGGCTCAAAACAGTTCAGTTCGCTCTGAAGATGCCTATTTAGGAGTTCTAACGATTCCTCTGTTAGCCAGCTTATTTGTGCATGGAGCTGTAATCTGGCAGTATCCTACGAGTTTTTGGGTGGGTGCCCTCGTCAGCATATTGTTGTTAGCAATACCGCTGATGCTGATTCGTCAGGGCATTCTCAGTTCCAGAACTGTATTGGAATTGCGGCAAGATACACGAACAGATCGACAAAGTACTTTTTCTCTTACCTCGAACGGTCAACCTCTCGCTGCTCAGGTTTGTTTAAGTTATGCTAGGGGTGCAATTCATCTACAGACTTCTGCTGGCACGGTTTTTGATGCTCCATTGCTTCACTTCGCCTCTTTTTTGCTGTCCACTCGCTTTACTCGTGAGTTGCGAGTATCTGCCTATCAAATCACCGCAAACGGCAGGTATGAAGGTTTATCTGCATTCCTTGAAGTGAATAACGGTGGTGAAACCAAACAGTATGATTTGAGCCTGACGAATGGACGGTTGCTTCTGCCGCTAACGAATAGAATGTGTAACCTAAAGGTTATCTTTATCCAGGATGTTGATCTTAATGTTGGTCAACACGCTGATAGAAATCTTGCTCAAGCATCAAACTACTAACTCAGTAACAAATTCACGCTGTCAAATGTTGCTTAAGCCTAGACACAAATTAGAACGCAATTGTTTGATGAGCAGTGCCGATTTTCGTATCACTGGGCTGAACGCGATAGAGGGCGATCGCCAGTGTATTGTCCCTAAACTGGTAGATTGGCGTGAGTGCCTTGCCCTGCCGGGTGAGCGTAGACTGAAGGCAATCGCTTGGATTATAGACAAACACATCGCTAAACTCATGTTCAGTCCACTGCAACTCATCAATAGCTTCAGTTAACAGCAACAGTTTTGTGTTGGAGTGAAGCCGATGTCCAACCGGCATAATTCCTCCAAACGGCATGTCAGAGATCACGAGTGGCTGCTGAGATTGATTAATTTGTTCGGCAACTTCCACATCAAACTCTGACCATCCCCACCAGGTATCCGCCTGCATCGTGACTACATTGGAAAGAATGCTGCCGGAGAGCAATATCACTGTGATCACTTGCCACAGTCTCAATCGAACTAGATTTGTGGTGTTGCGGACAAGCTGAGATGCCAGCAGATAAGCAACGGTGAGATGAATTCCTAAGTAGCAGATAAAGAAGTAGCGATCGACCGCAGAACGCCGACCCGCCGTGACTAAGTCAGGCAAGAGAAATGCGGCAGTCGTAACGCCCATTAGCGCAAAAAGCAGTATCCAAACTTGCCTGGTGCGACGTTGAAGGTAGTAGACTGCACCCGCAAGCAACAGCAAAATGGCTGCACTCAGACCAATTAACACGCTATTCAGAGAAGATGATGGAATGGACACGAAAGCGTGACAGAGATTCAGGCTCCAGCTTTTGACAAGTTCCGTAAAAGGCAGCGGCACTTTTGCCCAATTTGTGGTGAGAACCAGCCGTTCTCGGCTCATCCACATCACTCGTAGCCAGGGAAGAAAACTGAGAACGGCAATTGATGCACTCATTAAGTAGGCGATCGCCGCTCCAGTCAGCCGAAAGCGCTGTACCACCAACACATACATTCCGTGACTCACCAATACCAGTACAGAAAATACGTGACAGTAAAGAGCCGCGATCATGGCGATCGCATAAATTCCCCAACTTACTGCTGTCTTCTGCCGTATTGCCTTCAACAGGAAAGTAGAAGTAATCAGGATGAGCAAAATCCACATACTGTAAGGTCTTGCCTCCTGTGCATAGCGAATATAAATCGGCGCGGTTGCCATCAGTGCGGTTGCCATCCAGCCAACTAGCGGGAGGGCAAATAACTCCACACAAAGCCAATACATGAACGGCAATGCCAGAATGCTGAACAGGACAGACAAACTTCGCAGCGACACAATGGAACTGCCGAATAGTTTTGCCCAGGCTCTCACAATGACAAAGTACAGGGGAGTATGCTGTGAATCTTCTTCAGCGATACGTTGAATGGTGGCGATCGCCCCATGTTCAGGAGAAACCTGCTGGTAGGGGCGTAATGCCTCCACATCAATAATTTGTCCGTTAAAAAGCTGCATCACCTCCTCAATTTTGAACCCCGAAATTCGCAAAGAGGTGTAAGTTTCGTCGTGCCAGTAGGGCTTTTGGTCTAGATTAACTAGGCGAAAGAGAACACCAAAAACTATTACAATTGCCAGTGCCATCTTCAACCCCTGTATCCAGGGTTGTTCGTATTTCATCATTGGAGTATCTTCTCGGGGGTGGTAAAAGAGAGTTTGTTCGCTGAGTTACATTGATGTATTAGCTGCTGTAACGCTTTTCCAGCCAAATCCGAGCTTCTTGTTCAGAATCAAAATAATGACGTTTTTCTGTCGTCACATCGTAAATTTGCAGGTAACGCTCGCCCTGACGGTTATTCTTCCAGACAACTTTAAGGTCGGTTGAACCGGGTGACTTGGTAGTGAACAGTTGCCAAATTCTGTCGAATTGGCTGTCTTTAACGAAAATCCAACAGGTCTTGATTGCAGTAGTCAACATAATAAGCCTCTTTGTTTTGTCTAATATTGCAGTGGGGCAATGTGTAGTAAGTTACGTTGAGATTTTGTTGTGGATGTAGTTGGGCGATCGCCCCGGTCAGCCTTGGGGTTGAAGTGTTTCTGACTTTGGCTTAACCCGCTTGGGTAATGTCCTCAGGAGAGGCGATCGCCATATTGGTGAGAAATGGCCGCAATGCTTGAGGATGCATAAATGAGAGATATCGAGAGGCGATCGCAGGTGGCAACAGTTCGATCAGCAAGTGGTTTTCGACCCAAAACTCAATCACCTCAAAATAGTCGTCACGATTGCAACGAATCATGTGCCAGTCTTCACGTTGGGCGATCGCTCGAATCTCCTCCTCACTCACTGGAACAGAAATTGCAGCGTGAGTTGCCGTGTAGGCAGAGGAATTGAGGTTTTGTGCAAACTGAGCTTCCCTCTCTTCCGTTCTAGGAATCAGTTCAGTTCCTCGTGGCAAAAGTTCAATTAGCGTTCCGTTGATGTCTAACGGGAGCACCATATAGGCACCGTCACAAGGTGGAAAAGGAGCAAATTCCCCTTGCCATAGTTCTGCTAAAACTTGAGCAACATGGCGCGGATTGTCAACTGCAAGTGAAATGTGATGAATCATGATATAACCTGTTTCCTGTAGCTCTACACAAGCGAAAGTGATTGAAGGTGGGCTATTTGTAAACCCAGCAATTCCCAGTTGATCAATGATTAATGACTAATGGCTATTAACTAGTAACTCGTGATCAACATTCACTTAGCATAAAAAAACTCACTCCCTCTGTCGGTCAGAGAAAGTGAGATCAAAGGTCAGAAAAAGTCTGCTAAGAAAGTGGAGGTAGAGTCTCTTATTGTTGAGAGTGTTGGTGCGGTTGCTCTTCGGCTACAGCGGGAAGTCCATCGGCGATCGCCTCTTCCATATTGGCTCCTTCCAGATTGGTATTGCTCAATCTAGCTCCAACCAACACGGTTTCTCGCAATTTTGCTTGGCTGAGGTTAGCCTCAGTGATGTATGCCTCTGTCAGATCAGTCTGTTCAAGATTCGCTTGACTTAAGTTTGCGCCAACTAAATCAACGCCCTGAAAGTTTGCTCCTTGTAGGTTAGCGCTGGTGAAGTCAGCTCCGGTCAGCGTGGCTCGTTTTACATTAGCTTCCTGAAGCAAAGCGCCGTTCAAGTTTGCCCCGATCAGAATTGCAGCACTCAAGTCTGCCTTTGTCAGAGTGGCATTGCTTAAATCTGCGCCACTTAACTCTGCAGCATGTAAATAGGTGCTTTGCATATTTGCGCCACTTAAGTTAGCCCCAGTTAGAATAGCTACGGCAAAGTTAGTGCCCTCTAAATTGGCGTTACTCAAGTTTGCTTCACCAAGCTTTGCCCAAAATAAGTTTGCGCTACTCAAGTCAGCCCCAGTTAGGACAGCTCGACTAAAATCTGCTCCTTGCAGCACAACCCCGCTGAGATTAGCTTCAGTTAAGTCGGCTTCTTGCATTTTCACCCCAAACAGATCGGCCCGATCAAAGTTGGCTTGGGTGAGAATTGCCTGACTTAAATCTGCGGCGTGGAGAAATGCGCCAGTGAGGTTTGCCTCAGTCAGATCTGCGCCTCGGATGTAGGAAGTGATCAGATCAGCGCCGCTCAGGTCAGCCTGCTGAAGATTGGTTCTGCCGTAGCCTTCAGCCTCTTTACTGTTGCCTGACCAACTCATTTGTGCGGCTGTCAGTCTCGCCTGGGTGAGATTTGCCTGAACCAAGTTTGCAGCCCTAAGATCTGCCTGAACCAAGTTTGCGCCACTTAGATTCGCTTGACTCAGGTTAGCACCTCGCAAATCTGCGCCTTGAAGATTTGCATTCTGTAAATCTGCGCTGCTCAAGTCTGCACTGCTCAAGTTACAACCTTGACATTCCTTAGTACTCAACAGTTGTTGGACATCTTCCTCATCTGGTGCAGGAATGGAGACTCCTTGTGATTCGGCTGGAACACCATCTGCGCTCTGATTTGAAGCTTGGTTTGGGGTTTGTACTGCTACCTGAGATGAACAGGAGGAGAGAAAGGTGAGCAGTATTGCTCCAGTGGCGATCGCTCTTAATTGCATAATCTTTTGTTTCCAAAGGTGAATGAGTCAATTTTTCCAAAAACAATTTTCAATTCAGCCCCACAACTGAACTGAAAAGATGACTTGGAGATAGAAACGGATAAGTTTAAGCAAACATTTTTATCCTAAAATTCTGCTTTAAGCGTTATGTCAGCAGGAATTTTTAGGAGAAAGGTTCTCTTGCTAGCGGGTACAAAGTGATAACTACTACAGACTCATGAATGTCCCTAACAGCAGAAACAACGGCTTTGTTTCTGCATCAAACCTGGTTGACTGACAAATCTTCTGATGTAGGTTGGATGAAACAACGTGAAACTCAACACCCACCTGAGTTCTGTTGGGTTATGCATTCGCTTCACCCAACCTACGAGATACCCACAGTTCTGGGAGATTTGTCAGTCAACTAGGCATCAACCTCAGTAGAAGAGATAGCACCGATTGTTTGCCAAGGGTTGTGAAACATAGCAGACTTATGGGCAGTATTTTGGGGCTTTACTTGGAGATGCCTCTAAAGCTTCAGAACAAGTGGGTTTTAGAAGGCACTAACAACTCTGCGTTCCAGTTGGAGCCTTAGAACGAACTGTATTCAGTCAGATTTATTCAATCTTGCAGGGCAATGTAAAGAAATTGAGTCTTGTAAGGTAGAGCTTTTCGATCCCTGTTATTTCTAATACCCTGTGTATCCTAATCTAATGGGTTCATCCCAAATTTTGCGGTAACTTTACGTAAGCTTTAAACCAGAAGATTGAGAATTTACCCATAATTGGGTTGGAGGATTAAAGTCGGTTAAAACGGTGAAAAGCTTGTGTCTTATACCTTTTATCCCGCTGAGCTAAGGATAGAACTGACTGTTGGGTTATTCTACCTGGAGAAAGAATCAAAAGAGCCAGACTAGCAGCGGATTTCAGTGTTCTTCAGTAAATTTGCGGATACATTAGGGTGCGCTCATAAAGAAAGCATGAAGTTGCTAGGTTGCTACAATCAGGCAGACTGATAGATTTTTCTGAAGTGCATAGAAGATCATAATCAGTCTCTAAAAGACACGGATTCTGCTTTTTTTGTCTGAATAAGCTAACAAAATGGAAAGCCAATCTAGCTCGTTTTGGAGTCAACTTTTTGTGTCTAGACTAAAAGCCGTGTTGAGCTTCAATTCTTGAATGTGGCTCTGAAAATCCTACACTCCGGCTCTCCAAAATGGGTTGAACTGTTAAGCTTCTTCAACCTACATTTCCTCTTAATTGAGCTGTTGCTTTCGTTATTTATTTCTAATAGTTTAGATTCCTAAAGCTTAGATAGAGTTCCCGGAATGCCCCCTTCTCAACCGCTTGACACTCGACTTGGTCGCCCAGTTGGCGATCGCCAGCGTTATCTTCTTACCGACCTAATTAGCAATGGGGGTATGGGTGATGTGTTTTTGGCGACCGATTCGCTGTTGGGTCAGCACGTTGCGCTGAAAGTCTTAAATGAGCGCCTTGTGGTTGGAGAGTTGAGAAAGCGGTTTGAGCGAGAGGTGGCAGTGATTGCAGCGTTGCAAAGCGATCACATTGTTCAGGTGATGGATTATGGGGTAACGGCTGAAGGCAATCCGTTTTATGTGATGGAGTATTTACACGGGCAGACGTTGGGGCAGCTTTTGCGTCAAGAAAAGCGCCTGTCCGTTCCCAGAACCGTGAGCATCATTCATCAGGTTTGTTCTGGATTGTTTCTGGCTCATCAAGGCGTTCAGCTTCGTCAGGAGGTAGGGGTTGAGCGGGTCAAAGTTGTGCATCGTGACCTGAAACCAGACAACATCTTTTTGGTGACTACCACACTGGGAGAATGGGTCAAAATCCTGGATTTTGGGATCGCCAAGATTCGCAGCGATCGCTCTGAGCAAACTCACGTTACAGAGATGTTTTTGGGCACGTTTCGCTATGCGGCTCCAGAGCAGCACGGCATGGAGGAAAATCTAGATGAGCGGGCAGATATTTATAGCCTGGGCATCATTCTCTACGAAATGCTTTCTGGATCTGACCCCTACAGCTTTGACCCCGAAAGTAAGACGCAGCATCGGTTAACTGGGGTAGAGTGGGCAGTGGCTCATTTGACTAAATCGCCATTGCCGCTGCGACAACAGGTTGGCTGCGACGACATTTCACCCGCAGTTGAAGCGGTGGTAATGAAATGTTTAGAAAAAGCTCCGGCAGATCGCTTTGCCTCGGTTATGGAGCTAAACCAGGCGCTTCGTGCGGCCTTCCAAAATGGCGATCGCATTCCCACGGCAGCTAGAAAACCCATCAAACCACGCAAGCCAGCAGAGGCAGAGCCAACGATGGCGGTGAGCCCTCCTCTACCTACGCCCGTCCCTAATGCTGCTGCAAAAGTTAGTTTGATGACTCGGTTTGCCCTGTTGCTAGCCGGATCGGGCATCACAGCGGTGCTGCTCCTTGCAGCAGGAAGTTATGCTGGGTGGTCGCCGTTCCTGGGCACCAGCAAATTCGATGCGCTTGAAGAAGTTTCTAACTCGTCGCTAACCCCGGCGAGTGTCGTCGTCCAGGAGCCTCAATCTGAGGCAGCACAATCATTGTCTGGACACATGGATACCGTTTGGGCAGTTGCCATTAGCCCCAATGGGCAAACTCTCGCCAGTGCCAGCTTTGACCGCACCGTTAAATTTTGGAATCCGTTAACTGGAGAATTGCTGCAAACGGTGAATGCTCACTCGGATGCGGTCCGGGCGATTGCCTACAGCCCGGATGGCAAAACCCTTGCCAGTGGCAGCGGCGACAAAACGATTCGGATTTGGGATCTGCAAACTCAAAAGTTAATCCGTACCCTCTCTGGACATTCTGGACCCATCTGGTCGATCGCCATCAGCCCTGATGGACAAACCCTTGCCAGCGGTAGCTACGACGGCACCATCAAACTGTGGAATCCGCAAACGGGAGAACTCCGGCAAACCCTGACTGACCACTATGACTCGATCTGGTCGGTCGCCATCAGCCCCGATGGCAAAACTCTAGCGAGCTGTAGCTATGACGGCACTATCAAGCTGTGGAACCTCCAGGATGGGAAGTTGCTCCGTACCCTTTCTGGACACAGCGATGCAGTCCGGGCGATCGCCATTAGCCCTGATGGTAAATATCTGGTGAGCGGCAGTTGGGACAAGACCGCTAGAGTTTGGGATCTGCAAACTGGACAGGTGCTTCACGTCCTGGAAGGTCATGAAGACCGGGTGTTGGCAGTCGCCATTAGCCCTGATGGAAATACGATCGCCACAGGCAGCACCGACCACACTCTCAAAACCTGGAATTTGCAAACTGGAAGGCTGTTGCGATCGCTTAACGCACACGCAGACTGGGTGCTGGCACTCACTTTTAGCCCTGATGGAAGAACTCTTGTGAGTGGCAGTAAGGATAGAACTATTAAAATCTGGGACTGGCGCTAGGGATAATTCAAAACTTAAACCTGGCAAACAGGCGTCCATCAATTGCTGCAAGCCCTACAAAGATTAGCGCCATACCTGCGAAAGCATTCCACTCCAGACTTTCACCCAGCACAAATACACCCAGCAATAGCGCACTCAGGGGAATCAAAAAAGTCACTAACAACAGGTTTGTTGCACCTGCGATCGCCAGAATATGAAAGTAAAGCAGATAGGCGATCGCGGTACTAAACAGACCTAATGCCAACAGTGCGCTCATGCTCATCCAATCAGGGTTTGCTGTCCAGGGACGCTCCAGCACCAGTGTGAGTGGAGCCATCATGATTGCGGTTCCACTCACCATTCCAGCAGCGGCGACGGTAGCCGGAAGTTGCCGAAACCGTCGTCCATAAATGCCTGCACAAGCGTAGGAAAAGGCAGCCAGCAATACGGCAAATTGCCCAAGCCCTCTGAGCTGCAATCCGCTAAGAACTTCTGTGCCCACTAAAACTGCTACGCCGAAGAAACCACAAATGACCCCCAACAGTCGATTGACGCTCAGCCGTTCGTCAGCCGTGAGAAGATGCGCTAACACTACGCCAAATACCGGTGTGGTGGCATTGAGAATTGCGGCAAGGCTACTATCAATATGCAGTTGCCCCCAGCTAATCAAGCTAAAAGGAATCAGATTATTCAAAGTGCCCATGACTAAAAATTCACGCCAAAGTTTGGCTGAAGTAGGCATTTGATGTCCCTGGAAATAGGCGAACGTGGTGAGGGCGATCGCTGCTAACACCACTCGTCCCAACACCACCGTGAGAGGTCGCAAATCCTGAAGCGTGAGTTCTATAAAAAAGAAAGAACCTCCCCACAGCACAGATAAGAGAATCAGCAAAAGCCACGCTGTGGTCGTCATCGTAGGAGTCTTAGCAGGTTGTTTCATGGCGACGCCTCTTTTGGCACGACCACAGCATAAAACTCCTGTCAGCAGAAAGTCTGGCTATTTTCGGACTTGGGTATTGCTCAACCTTTTGATGGGAAAAACCTTGTGCTCCAAAAAATAACCCCGATCGCCTGACCGGGGTTAAAAAGAAGTTTCTAATTCCATACTTCTATCTTCTCTCGAAATGTTTCTCACGGCATTTCCAAATTGCTGAGCGAATCTCCGTCATATTGCGTATTTTTAAGAGTGTTACGTCCTACAAAGGGCGTTTATTACTTTTCAAACTCTGCTATTTCCTCTGAGGAGCCGCTGCAAAAACAAACTTTAACAATCAATTAAGAGTCTTACGAAATGTGTGCAGGGAAAACAATTTTTTCTGTGAATTTGTTGCATTGTGGAATAGCTAAAATGCTTTTGAACCAAGGGCTCCAAACTTCAAAGCCACATTTGTTTGTAGAAAATAACCCAATGTGTTGAGAATGATTTCTAACAGCAGAAAGAGGCAATGTTGACTCCCTAGATGAACCTCGATACATTGAGGGGTAGAGAGATAAAACAGCATCAACTAGCTGATAGGGGGAAAGAGGTATGTCTACAGTTGAAGGAGTCTTACAGTCCTTTGAGCAAATGCGTGGAAATCCCATCGCATTAGAGCTCCATGTAACGACGGCTGTTTGCGAAGGGCTCAACATTGTTCTGGCAAGTTTTCAGGCACTATATCTGCAATATCAAAAGCACCATTTTGTCGTTGAAGGGGCTGAGTTCTATTCGCTCCATGAGTTCTTTCAAGATAGCTATGGTGAAGTAGAAGGTCACGTTCACGAAATTGGCGAGCGGCTGAATGGGCTAGGTGGCGTTCCGGCTGCTAGCTTCACCAAATTGGCGGAGCTATGCTGCTTTACTCCCGAATCGGATGGGGTATTTTCTTGCCGGCAAATGGTTGAGCATGATTTAGCGGCTGAGCAGTCCGTTATTCAGGTGATTCGTCGTCAGGCTGGGCAAGCTGAGAGCTTGGGCGATCGCGCTACCCGCTACCTCTACGAAAAAATCTTGATGGAGACAGAAGATCGAGCTTTCCATCTCGATCATTTCCTGGCTCACGATAGCCTCACTCCAGCGTTTGCGCTAGCTAACGGTAGCAACTAGATGCAGCGATTGAGTCGTGATAGAAGCTGAAAGCAGAAACGTGACTGCGGACTGTACTAGAAATAGGGTTGAAGTTAGGGTTGAGTTAATGTCATAACGCCCCTATCTTTGGTAAGAATTTGAGCGTGAAGGTGTCGCCTTCGCGCTCAAGTTTATTTTGGGATTGCGGCAGTTTGGCAGAAGTTTAGAAACGGCTGATACAGAAGTTGCTGTTGCTGGCGATACAGTATGATCAATCAGACATTTTTCGTAACAAAGCCCTGTTACGGTTCTATGTCGAGTTGAACAGTTAGTTTGGAACAGTTAAACGGTTGAATTTCTCTACTGCCTACTTATTGGTTTCTCACGGAAGCCGTGATCCTCGCCCTCAAGTTGCTATAGAAGAATTGGCACGCTTGATTCGCGATCGTCTGGCTGCCGAAATTCCTGTCCCAGAGGAGCTACAAACAACTCCCCTCCGGTTGCCCTTTGGTAAAGCTAGACTACAGGCTCCCCGCCGCCCAGCGCAGCGGGTCATGGAATCATCGCCGCTTGTAGGTACTGCCGTTCTAGAGCTAGCTCCTTTGCCGCTGCACCAGCAAATCCAGCGGTTTGGCGATCGCGCCCGGGCCGCAGGTTACGGTCAGGTAAAAATTCTACCCCTGTTTTTGCTGCCCGGTGTGCATGTGATGGAAGACGTTCCGGCTGAACTGGCGATCGCCCAGGCTGCTCTAGGGGAGAGTATTCGCCTTAGCTTGTGTACCCATCTGGGCAGCCATCCTCGGCTCAGAACTTTGCTCACCCTCTCCGCTGACACGCCACCAGAAGTTGCCAAAGTGATAATTTCTCATGGCAGTCGCCGACCCGGAGGAAACCAGCCTGTAGAGGCGATCGCTCAACACATGGGAGCAGCCCCCGCTTACTGGTCAGTCTCTCCCAGCCTAGATTCTCAGGTCGCAGCACTCGTAGAAACTGGCAACCAGGCGATCGCCATCTTGCCCTACTTTTTGTTTGCCGGAGGCATCACGGATGCGATCGCTCAACACTTGCCCCACCTCGCCCAGCGGTTTCCTCACATTCACCTGTATTTAGAAGACCCGATTGGAGCCAACGCCGAATTAGCTGACATCGCTATAGAACTGCTGCTTGCCTAAAGCTGCTTGCCTAAAAGTTATAGCTCCTTTCCCTTTTTTTACTGTGTACACGCTCTAACCTTCACTTACCCAACCCTCCCACTTCCATGCATCAAACTCCAGGCAAAGTCTACCTAGTTGGAGCCGGACCAGGCGATCCCGGACTATTTACCCTGAAAGGAAAAACCTTGCTGGAGTGTGCCGATGTCGTTGTTTATGATGCGCTGGTGAGTCCGCAAATTTTGGCGATGATCGGGTCGCAAGCAGAGCAAATCAGCGCAGGCAAAAGGCGCGGGCGACATTCGCTCATTCAAGAGGAAATTACTCAGCTTTTAATCGAAAAGGCACAAACTCACGCAATTGTAGTGCGGCTGAAAGGTGGTGACCCGTTTGTGTTTGGGCGGGGTGGCGAAGAGATGGAAGATCTGATCAAGGCAGGTGTGTCTGTCGAAGTAGTACCGGGAGTGACTTCTGGAATTGCCGCTCCTGCTTACGCTGGAATTCCCCTAACGCATCGGTTACACAGTTCTTCAGTAACGTTTGTGACAGGTCATGAGTCCGCCGGGAAGTATCGTCCGGCAGTCAATTGGGGGGCGATCGCCCACGGCTCTGAAACGATTGTGATCTACATGGGTATTCACAACCTTTCCTACATTGTCGAGCAACTCCACACAGCGGGTTTATCACTCACTACGCCGATCGCTCTAGTGCGCTGGGGTACCCGTCCTGAGCAAGAAGAATTAATTGGCACACTAGAAACTATCGTGCAGCAAATTGAGGAAACGGGCTTTGAGGCTCCGGCGATCGCCGTTATCGGCTCAGTCGTTAATTTACACGCTGTGCTCTCCAAAGTTGAAATTCAAACAGTGGAATCGTGACGCGAAATTTACGCACCTATCTTTCAACTCACCACATCATCAAAAATTTCGTAGCATACAGGTGAGGATCGCGTTGCCTAACGTATCCTACGAAACTCTGAAGCTGCCTACGGGTGATATGGCAAAACGACGAACTTTTCTCTATGGAGCAGCAGGAGCATTAGGCTTTGGTGGCTCTTGGCTTGCTGCTCAACAAGGCTTTAGCTCCACTTCCCAACAGACGTATGGTTCGGATCAAGGATTGGTAGCTAGCAAGAATCACCTATCCAATGATGACAATAGGCGAGCTTCTCTAAGCGATCGCGCTGCCTCAAAAGGGTTACTCTACGGAGCAACCGTTACCGCACATAGAATATCCTCAGATGCAAGCTTTGCAGCTTGCGTTGCACGAGAATGTAATATCTTGGTTGCAGAAATTGATTTGAAATGGAAAGCTCTGCGCCCTGCCCCTGACCAGTTTGATTTTAGTCGGAGCGATCGCCTGCTTGACTTCACTCAGCGTCACAATATGCAGTTTCGCGGACATACATTAGTTTGGCATAACGGTTTACCCGACTGGTTTGAAAGCACCGTTACAGCCGACAATGCAGAACAGTTTTTGCGAACTCACATTCAAACCGTAGTGAGTCAGTATGCAGGCAAAATGCACTCCTGGGACGTAGTGAATGAGGCAATTTTGCCTGCTCACGGACGGCAAAACGGATTACGAGGAACGCCCTGGTTAAGCCTACTTGGAGAAAGTTACATCGAGATTGCCTTTGAAACTGCGGCTCAAGCTGACCCAGACGCAATGTTGGTTTACAACGACTTTGGGCTGGATTATGACATCTCTGAAGAAGAACGCAAACGTACAGCTGTTTTGGAACTCCTTTCAAGGTTACAATCTCGTGGCATTCCTACTCATGCACTAGGCATACAGGCACATCTACATGGTGACTTGACTCACTTTAATCCAGATAAACTTAGGAGTTTTATTCAGGATGTTGCCAGCATGGGTCTAAAGGTTTTAATTACAGAACTGGATGTATCCGATCGCCGCTTACCTCGTGACATTGATACTCGCGATCGCCAAGTCGCCGAAGTGTATGAAGCTTACCTTACTGCCGCCCTCGCAGAACCGTCTGTGATTGCCGTTCTCACTTGGGGACTGAGCGATCGCTACACCTGGCTTACTCACTTCCAACCCCGTTCTGATGGTGCCGCTGTGCGTCCCCTACCACTGGATGATCGGCTTCAACCTAAACGGGCATGGAGGGCGATTGCTGATGCTTTTGATGAAATGTCTGAGCGTGATGGATGAGGGCGATCGCTAATTCTACCGATGAAGCAAAAGAGTTGATCACAGTGGAATAACCTGTGGAGTGGGACACCTACTCCCTTGGATGGGCAAGATGCCTGCTTCAGTAGTAACGGTAGAATTGTTCACAGATATGCTTATAGTCAACTTGCTTGGAGAAGCACATATGACTTTATCTGAGGTTCTTCCGTCTATCCGCCAACTATCTACCCTTGAGAAACTAAAGCTAATTCGGATTTTGGCAGAAGATTTAGAAGCAGCAGAGGACATTGCACCTCTAGAACCCTTTAAGACCTACGATTTGCCAACACCTTATGACAGCTTCAGTGCTGGTTCAGTGTTGATGCAAGCGGCAGAGTCAGCCCCCCAAACTTGACTGTCATGCGTTTTCGCTACTCCACCTCCGACCTTTTGCAAAATGAGTTTGACAGTTTGCCACGGGTGCCGATAATTCTTCGTCGAGAAGGGTTTACAGTTGAAGCACTCGGTTTGGTTGACAGTGGTGCAACGGTCAATGTGATGCCCTACGAGCTAGGGCTACGACTAGGTGCTACTTGGAATGATAGTAAAGCGATCATCTAACTTGCAGGTAATTTAGGCAGTCAATCAGCGATACCCTTCTTTGCAATGGTTCAAGTTGGAGATATTGCACCGCTTCAGCTAGCTTTTGCTTGGACTAAGATCCCGAACGCACCTTTGATTCTAGGGCAGGTGAACTTTTTCATGGAGTTTGACGTGTGTTTTTACCGTTCTCAGATGGAATTTGAGATTAAACCTAAATCACAGTGAGAGGTCTGATACCTCCCATATGAAAGGATCTGTAAATCTTCAGGATCTTCTATGGTGAGTAATTGGAATTGATTGCATAGAGGGCGATCGCTCCCTATAATCCCTCAGTTACAACTCCCAGCGATAATGAAAGGGTTGAGTATAGGCACAAACTTTGTCCCCAAAACTCCCCGAATTTGACTTAGAGGTTGAAGCAACCACAGAACGGCTCGATCGCTACCTGGCTGAGCAGTTGCCCGATTTATCGCGATCGCGCCTGCAAAAGCTGATTGAGCAGGGACAGGTCTGGGTGAATGGGCAGGTTTGTACGTCTAAGAAGGCAGTGGTGAAAAGGGGCGATCGCATCTCACTCACCATTCCTGAGGCTCAGCCGCTGGACTTGCAGGCCGAGGACATTCCACTGGATATTCTCTACGAAGATGAGCATTTGCTGATTTTGAATAAACCCTCTGGACTGGTGGTGCATCCTGCACCTGGTCATGAAGCGGGGACGCTAGTCAATGCTTTGCTGGCGCATTGTGGGGAGCTACCGGGAATTGGCGGCGTGCAGCGACCAGGCATTGTGCATCGGTTGGATAAAGACACAAGTGGGGCGATCGCCATTGCCAAGACCGATCAGGCACACCAACATCTTCAGGCGCAATTTAAGGCGAAGACGGCTCGACGAGAGTATCTGGCGATTGTCTTTGGCGCACCTGCGGCTGAGAGCGGCACGGTTGACTTACCGATTGGGCGGCATCCGGTCGACCGCAAAAAGATGGCTATCGTGCCTGAAGAGAAAGGAGGACGGCGAGCCGTCACTCACTGGATTGTTAAAGATCGGCTGGGAAATTACACATTGATGCAGTTTCAGCTTGAAACGGGGCGGACACACCAGATCCGGGTACATACGGCGCAAATGGGGCATCCGATTGTGGGCGACCCGGTTTATGGGTCTGGGCGATCGGTCGGGGTGAACCTGGAGGGACAGGCACTTCATGCCTGGAAGCTGAGATTGCAGCATCCGGTATCAGGAGAATGGATCGAGGCGATCGCCCCTCCACCTGAAACATTTACCGTGCTCTTGAGGGTGCTAAAACGGCGGTTTGATTCACAAATCTAACTTCATCAAATGAAAAGTGTCACAATGTCGCTTTGTCTTTCTTAACAATTGCCTCATCTTGCTTCTACCTTTGGGTAGACCTTAACTGGCTTAAATAAAAGCTTTCTGCAAATCTTAAATAAAAATAAAAATTTTTGAAAAACACTTGATAAGTATAATTACCCCTATCAATTGTAAACAAATATGTCGAAAATTTCCTTTAAATGAAGGTGAAATGCCTGTCTTTTATGGGTTCACGCCGTTCTTCTGCACAGGGTTATACAATTTCACAACTTGTAACAAATAATGGCTTTACCGCATTGTATAAAGATTACCGGAAGGGTACAAATGACAGGAAAAAGTTAATCAAATCACTAGTTCATCAGTTTTTCCGTTTCTCATAAAAGTTGTGAAATTTTCTCAGATTCAAAACGTTTACGTTAACATTCTCATCAATGGGGAATTGAGTCTGAGGTCACTGCGAATTCAGTGATTTGAGCAGTATACCTGCTTTACCTTCCACGGGCTGCGCTTTGCAGCTTGAACTGGCTGAACTTAATCCCAGTTTTAATCAAAACCGAACTCAACCAAAAAAGTAGGAGATTGAGTCCATGTTAGATGCATTCGCTAAGGTCGTTTCTCAAGCTGATGCCAAAGGTGAATTCCTGAGCAGCTCTCAGTTTGACGCTCTGTCAAACATGGTGAAAGAGGGCAACAAGCGTTTGGATACCGTTAACCGCATCACCGGTAACGCTTCCACCATCGTTGCAAATGCTGCACGCGCTCTGTTTGAGGAGCAGCCTCAGCTCATCCAGCCCGGCGGAAATGCCTACACCAACCGTCGCATGGCAGCTTGCTTGCGCGACATGGAAATCATCTTGCGCTATGTCACCTACGCTGCTCTGGCTGGAGACGCTAGTGTTCTAGATGATCGCTGCCTCAACGGTTTGCGTGAAACTTATCAAGCACTGGGTGTACCCGGTGGTTCCGTTGCTGCTGGCGTCAGCAAGATGAAGGAAGCTGCTATCGCTATCGTGAACGACCCCAACGGTATCACCAAGGGTGATTGCAGCGCTCTCGTATCTGAGTTGGCAAGCTACTTCGATCGCGCTGCTTCTGCTGTTGGTTAATTCCACCAGTGCTCTCCTTTAAGGAAACGGCTACGGCTTGAGCTTGAGTCTGGAACAACGGGCAACAAGCTAACGCTATAGCTGAATCTAAATAGCCATTTCATCGAAAACTTTGAAGGAACATATCTTAGGGAGATATCTCAACTATGAAGACCCCCATTACCGAAGCGATCGCTGCTGCTGATACTCAGGGACGTTTCCTGAGCAACACTGAGCTGAACCAAGTATACGGTCGCTATGAGCGCGCCGCTGCTTCTATGGAAGCTGCTCGTGCATTGACCAACAATGCTCAGAAGCTAGTTGATGGTGCTGCTAACGCGGTTTACCAGAAATTCCCCTACACCACCCAACAGCAAGGTGCTAACTTCGCCGCTGACTCTCGCGGTAAGTCCAAGTGCGCTCGTGACATCGGTTACTACGTTCGCATCATCAGCTACGCACTCGTTGCTGGTGGTACCGGACCTATCGATGAGTTCCTGTTGGCTGGATTGGATGAGATGCACCGCACCTTTGACCTATCCAACAGCTGGTACGTTGAAGCGCTGAAGTGGATCAAGGCAAACCATGGTGTTACCGGTCAGCCCGCTGTCGAAGCAAATGGTTATATCGACTACGTGATTAACGCCCTGAGCTAGTCTCCAGGTCTATTGCCCGGAAGAATAAGCGAGTGTTGGCAAGTTGGCTGGCAGTTGTTAATTTTTCCGGGCATTGTTTTTCTCATTTTGATGATAAAAATCTTCAAACACGTTGTTCAAATTGTTGCTTCGGGAGAATAGGCATGAGCGGTTTAGTTGCGTCTAATTTGTCAGCCGCAGGAAGACTTGGTCTTTCTGCATTTGATGCTTCCAGGGTAGAACTGCGCCCCGATCGGACAGAGGATGATGTGCGCTCAGTGATCAATGCAGCGTATCGTCAGGTCCTTGGCAATGACTATATTATGGCGTCAGAACGTCTGACCAACGCAGAGTCTCAGCTTCGTCAAGGCAATATCACCGTTCGGGAATTTGTCCGGGCGATTGCCAAGTCAGATTTATACAAAAACAAGTTTCTTTTCCGCAATTCCAATACTCGTTTCATCGAGCTGAATTACAAGCATTTGTTGGGTCGTGCGCCTTACACCGAAGATGAGGTGAATTTCCATCTCAATCTTTACAACACCAAAGGCTATGACGCTGAAATCGATTCCTATATTGATAGTGTTGAATATGAGAACAGCTTTGGTAACAACGTTGTTCCCTACTACACTGGCTTTTCAGTCGATGCAGGCGTGAGAACCACTGGTTTTACTCGCATGTTCCGTCTCTATCGGGGATATGCAAATAGCGATCGCTCTCAGGTAAGTGGCAGAAGCCCTCATGTCTTCCGTGAACTTGCTCAAAATCGGGCCTCTAACATCGTCAAGCCTACCGCTAGCGATCATAGCGGCGGATACCATGGTGCTGGCTCGACCGACACTCCCTCCAAGGCGCTGGGCGGCTCTTTTGGTGAAAGCGGCAAAATTTATCGTTTGGAAGTTGCTGGCATTGTTCAGCCTGGTTATCCCAGAGTGCGTCGCAGCAATGTTGCTTACCTGGTGCCCGTTGAGCAAATGTTGCCCAGAATGCAGCAAATCCACCGTATGGGCGGCAAGATTGTCAGCGTTACGCCTGCCTAAACCGTGCTACCCATCCTGACGGTAATGTGAGGGTGGGTTCTGCTTATCTTATTCCAAGCAATTCAGACGGACTTCGCTCAACAGCGTATTCCCCGTAGTCATTTGGAGGTATTTCACACGATGTCTAGTAATGCTAGTTTTAGCGCCATTTCTAAGGACGCAACTCCAACCGCGTGTCTGGGTGGTTCCTGGGATGAAAGTGGTCGCATTTATCGGCTTGAAGTGACTAACATTCTTCAGCCTGGATATCCCAGTGTGCGTTATAGCACGACAGCTTTTCTAGTGCCTTTTGAGCAAATGCTACCGAGAATGCAGCAGATCCACCGCATGGGCGGCAAGATCGTCAGCGTTACACCTGCCTAGTTTGCTGCAACTCGTCTGCATACTTCCCAATAGCACTCAGTTCTTAGTAGAGATACGGCAACGAATAATCTGCGAAGCTGAGTGTTATTGGTATGTGTGGTGAAAGGTATTACATAGAGCCTTTTAGTTCTGGATGTGAGACAAATTTATTGTCTCTTGAACACTTAACATCAGGAGTTTCGCCCGTTATGTTTGGTCAAGCAATCCAGGGAAGTAACAGTTTTACAGATAGCGCAGCCCGCATGTTTTTGTTTGAAGTTAAGGGCTTGCGTCAAACCTATCAGTCTGACAAGTTGAGCTATCCGATTCGTCGCAGTGGTAATGCGGTTGTTGCGGTTCCTTATACCCGCATGAACGAAGAGATGCAGCGGATTAATCGGTTGGGTGGCACGATTGTCAGCATCAAACCGTTGACTCATGACGCTGAAAATAGTCATGGAGCAAAGCAGCAAGCTACTGCTGCTCATGCTGATGCAAAAGTTGCTCACACCGAGAAGTCATCGGAGGGTTAAGCAACCTTCGATTAGGGAGTGATCCCGCCTCTGTCTCTGCCCCTTCGTTTAGATCAATGTCAGAGTTAACTCAATCACACTTTGAATCTGAATTAGAGCCGCCTCATGGTGAACCGTTAACGGTAGAAACGGCACTTGCCAACCTAACTCACGTAGATGTGAGCCTGCGATATTATGCTGCCTGGTGGTTGGGCAAATTTGGGGCGGGAAGTCCGGGCGTAGTGGAGGCGCTGATCGCGGCTCTTCATGATGAGGACGATCGCACTGAGCTAGGAGGTTATCCTTTGCGGCGCAATGCGGCTCGTGCCTTGGGCAAATTGGGCGATCGCCGCGCAGTTCCAGAACTCCTTCAAGCTTTAGAGTGTTCTGACTACTATGTTCAAGCGGCAGCGGCCCAATCTTTGGGAATGTTGGGTGACCCAGCCTGCATTTCAGCGATGATGAGTGTGCTGTCTGGGGGAGTAGAATCGGCTCAATTAATGCCTGGACGACCTCATTTAGCCAAGCCAGTTGAAGCTGCCATGGAAGCTCTAGAAGCTCTACGAGCAACTGAGGCAGCTGCTTTGATTGAGCCGTTTTTGCAACACCCCGTTCCACGGGTGCAATATGCTGCGGCACGGTCATTGTACGTGCTGACGCAACACCCCGCTTACGGAGAAAGGTTGGTGCGATCGCTATCCGAAGCAGATCTAAAGCTGCGTCGTAAGCTATTGCTCGACTTAGGTGCAAGTGGTTATCTACCGGGTGCTGAGGCGATCGCCCATGCCAGCGTTGAGAATAGCTTCAAAATGATTGCTTTGAAAAGCCTGCTAGAGAGCAATCTCAAGCAAACAAACCCCGTCGCCTTGTCTCCTGCGGCTACCCAGGTGATGACGCTGATGGATGCGTTGCTATAGACGAGTAAACCGTTGTTTTGACTGGCTGTCTTAATTTCCTGCTTCGACTCTTTCTGTGAAGTTACGGGTGATCTGATGATCGTGACCAAGGCTGTTGATGCTTCTGAACTAATTCGAGCCGTTGAGCAAGCCGATTCTCCCAATCGGTTGGTGGCGGCTGTGAACACATTGGCAACTTCAGGTCTAGAAGCAGGCATTCCAACCCTAATTGCCGTGTTGGGATACAACAACCCCGAAGCCGCCAGCGTTGCCGTTGAGGGGCTAATTCGACTGGGCGATGTTGCGGTTCCGCCGCTGATTGAGCAGTTGGATGAGTACAACTATGGGGCACGAGCCTATTCTTTTCGGGCGTTGGCGGCGATCGCCGATCCCCGCGCTCTGGAGGTGTTGCTCAGTACGGCGGAAACCGATTTTGCCCCCAGCGTTCGTCGGGCAGCAGCTAAGGGACTGGGAAGCCTGCGGTGGGAGAAGCTGCCAAAGGGCGATCGGGCGATCGCTCAAGACAGAGCATTGCAGACGTTGCTGACGATCTCTCACGACCCGGACTGGGCAATTCGCTATGCCGCGATTGTGGGTTTACAGGCGTTGGCGATCGCCAGTAGCAACCCATCTCAGTCGTCCCAGTCTCAGCTCAGTTCAGCGATTCTAGAGCGGATTCTAGAGCGATTAACTGCAATGGCAGACGATCCAGATTTAGCAGTTCAAGCGCGAGCTTGGATGGCTCAACAACAGTTAGAACATCTGACTGCACCTTGATGGCTGTCCGTGTTGCTCTACGGCAGTCTCGCTTTTTATGTATGCATTTTAGTTAAAGGTACTTAACCTTATGCCTCTTCCCCTCCTCGAAATTACCCCCAAAACTCAAAACCAGCGCGTTAATGGCTACGACATCCCCGATGAAGATGATTCACCTGTTTATCAGTTAACGGGCACCACCCCGGATACAGGCGTGGATGCCATCATCTGGGCATCATATCGACAAATTTTTAGCGAACATTTGATCCTCGAACAATATCGTCAACCCGCGTTGGAATCGCAATTCAGAAATCGAGTGATTTCAGTGCGAGAGTTTGTTCGTGCTTTGGGTAAAACCGATGTCTATCGGGAATTAGTTGCCGATACCAACAGCAACTATCGCCTAGTCGATATTACCTTCAAACGGTTTTTAGGTCGGGCAAGCTACGGCAAAGATGAGCAAATTGCCTGGTCGATTGTGATTGCTACTCGCGGGCTACACGGATTTATTGATGCCGTGGTCGAGAGCGACGAGTACCTGCAAAACTTTGGAGAATATACGGTTCCCTATCAGCGTCGTCGTATGGAAGGACGTCCCTTCAACCTGGTGACTCCTCGCTATGAGGATTACTGGCGTGGTCGCCTGTTGGATATGGAACTGGCAAGTCGTTCTTACTTCCAGGCGCGGAGTTATGGTGCTGGTGCATTAGATAAGAAAATCATTCGGCAGGCTATTCCGGCTGGCTTCTTAAACATGGCTCAAAGCCTTTTGCCACCTCAACTCGACAGCCAGCGGCACGTTGCCAGAGCATCATCGGTCAAGGTTCCTGATTCAACTCGTGAAGCTGCTCCTTCACAAGTTAGCGTGAGGCGAACCAGTGTTGCTCTACCTTACCGCTACATCCCCACAAATCCAAGGGTCTAGTTAGGAGTTAATTGTTCGTGCATGCCCATGAACAATTAACTCCTAAAACTCGTTTCCTGCACAGTTTTCTAGAGGATCTTTCCATGCCAATTCCCTTGCTTGAGTACAAACCTTCTTCTCAAAATCAGCGTGTAGCTGGCTTTGAGGTACCCAACGAAGATACCCCACGCATCTACCGGTTAGACAATGCAACCTCCGATGGTGAGTTTCAAGATCTAATCTGGGCAGGTTATCGTCAAGTGTTTAGCGAACACGAAACGCTGCAAAGCTACCGCCAGAAAACGCTAGAAACTCAGCTTAAAAATCGCTCGATCTCTGTGCGAGACTTTATTCGAGGTCTGGCAAAATCTGACGTATATCGCCGCCTGGTAGTTGAAACCAACTCAAACTACCGCGTTGTAGAACTCACCCTGAAGCGCTTACTGGGTCGGGCACCCTACAACAACGATGAAAAAATTGCCTGGTCAATCAAGATTGCGACGACCGGATTTGAAGGTTTTGTGGATGCCCTCGTTGACAGCGAAGAATACACGACTTCCTTCGGTGAGAGCATTATTCCCTATCAGCGTCGGCGCTACAAAGATCGTCCGTTTAACCTGGTGACTCCTCGTTACAGCAACTACTGGCGAGATAAGCAAGAGGAGGAACGCTACAAGTGGGGAGATGTTAGGAACTTCCTGGATTTGGCGCGATCGCTCCAAATCAAACCCGTTAACTTTGTCCAGGTAAAAACTGACAACATTAGCATCCCCGATACGACTCGCAAGGATACTTCTCCCGTGCCCGCTTCGATTAACTCTGCCGCAGGTTTCCCCTGCCGCTAGAGTGCCGTGAGTACTTCGTGTATCAGCATGAGCCAGATCCTCTAGGCTTTAATGGTTGATTTTTCGGGTACAAAAAACCGAAAAATCAACCCTTTCAATCCGCTTTAAAACACATCCTAGATTAGGTTTGGCAGATATCAGAATCCTATTACAGGAGGTTGAAAATGTCTTTACCGCTACTTGAATATAAACCAACGACACAAAACCAACGAGTTTCTAACTTTGGTGTTGTCGATCGGAACGAAGAAACTCCCCATGTTTATCAGCTTGGAGAAACTCAATCTCCCACTGATGTTGAAGCGTTGATTTGGGCTGCTTATCGCCAAGTCTTTAATGAACAGGAAACGCTGTCGTTTAATCGGCAAACTGTTTTAGAAACGCGGCTTAAAAATCGTTCGATCACGGTGCGAGACTTCATTCGCGGATTAGCAAAATCAGAGCGTTTCTACAGGCTGGTGGTTGAGCCAAACAACAATTACCGTTTGGTAGAACTGGCGTTAAAGCGGCTATTGGGTCGTGCCCCCTACAGCAAAGAAGAGGAAATTACGCTGTCTATTCAAATTGCTACCCAAGGGTGGAATCAATTTGTAGACCTGTTGCTGGATGGTGAAGAGTATACTAAAGCCTTTGGCGACAACATTGTGCCCTATCAGCGCAAGCGGATGGGAGAGCGTCCCTTTAGCTTTACCCCGCGCTATGGCGCTGACTATCGCGACCAGCTACCTCCAGCTAGACCCTACACGCCTGCAAATCAATTCAGTCTTGACTTTGACCGTCCGTTCAACCTTCAGACATTCCTCAAGTCCACCAACTGGGGTCGGGTTTCTGGCGTGTTGATCGTTCTGACGCTAGGATGTGCATTCTTGCTGGCACTGAGTGCATTCTCAGGTTCGGCAGGTTAGGGATTTCCTGGATTGAGACTGATTGAAGCTGAGCAAAACTGAGCGAAATGTTGAGAATTGCACCATTGGGTTGAAATTTGCTTACAAAAAATGCAGTTCATCACATAACCAGTCAACAAAACACGGGATAATAAGCCCAAAGAAGTGTTGGTCTGAATCAATCCCTAGCCCAGACTGTCTATCGTAAGTGCTGCTCCGCAGTTGATATTTCAGACAACTTTTACACCGCACAATACAGAAGGGAGACATTAGCATGGCATTGCCGTTGCTCGACTATAAACCATCGAGTCAGAACCAAAGGGTTCGCAGCTTTGGCATATCCGATCAGAACGAAGATACCCCCTACGTTTACCGAATTGAGGACGTGAATTCTCCATCAGAGTTGCAAGCTTTGGTTCGAGAAGCGTATCGGCAAGTGTTTAATGAACAGCTTTTGCTCAGATTTAACCGCCAGATTACGCTAGAAACCCGCTTGGCAAACGGCTCCATTACCGTTCGTGATTTCATTCGTGAGTTGGTGAAGTCAGAGCGGTTCTATACCCTGGTAGTTGGCGTTAATGATAACTACCGCTTGGTGGAAATTTGCGTCAAGCGGTTGTTGGGTCGTGCTCCTTACAATCAGGAAGAGAAGATTGCCTGGTCAATCAAGATTGGAACTTTGGGCTTCCACGGGTTTGTTGATGCGCTTCTCGATAGTGAGGAGTACATCCAAGCCTTTGGTGATTCGATTGTTCCTTATCAGCGCAAGCGGATGGAGAAGCGTCCCTTCACCTTTGTGCCTCGCTACGGTGAAGACTATCGCGAAGTTGCAGGAACTGCTAAAACCGACTGGCGGATCACCCTGGAGAAGTTCTACACGCTCAAATTCCAGGAGCGCAGTCTTCCCGAAGGCGATCCTCGCAAGTTCCGCGCTGTGGCGGCAGCGATCGCACCCAAAATCAACTACGCTCAGCGCACCTCTGCGTTTGACATCGACTATCTCAACAAAGTCCCAGTTCGCGGTCGCCGTTAGACCCTCAGCAGCCTAGCTGCAATTTCTGTAATTTCAAAGTAGGGGCAAAGCGTTTGTGTCGAAGATGGGTGGTGATAGCCATTCATCCTCATCACAAATGTTTTGCCCCTACTGTGTGTTTATAGTGCTGTGTTACTTGCTTCTACCGAAACTGGTGGCGTAGTAGCCATTGCAGACAAATTCCAGTAACGATGCCATAGGTCAACCAACCCGATCCATAGGACAGTGCAGTTACGAATGTTCCTGACAATACTCCTGGCTGTATGACATATGCGACAGCCGAACCGCTCGCGCCTTGTAACGCACCACCCAAAGCGCTAACAGGAAGCCACCAGTACGCTTTGCGAACAGCTCGCCACAAAATTGGTAACTGGGCGGCTCCCAAAATTGCCAGCACAACGAATTCACCAACCAAATTCATCCAAAAAACTTGCCACGCGCCCAGCCTGGTTAAGAATTGAATGATCGGATCAAGGACTACATCCAAACTCACCATCAGCATCAGTCCAAAAAACCACCCTAACGTACTAACCGCTATCCACCAGAAGGATTTGGGAATGTAGTGGCGCAAGATCAACCATTGAGCTATGCCAATAAACAAACCTGTAAAGAACACAGTCGCCAGGAATTGAAATCCTGACGCTTCCAATGCTCCAACGAGCGCCCCGGCAATTCCAGTTGCCACCGCCCACCAGAGCCAAAAGCGAGGAATCGCCAACTGTGGTGTTTTACCCTGCTGTTCATACTGCCCCATAATGCTTCCCTCAGAGTTGCAACTTCAACTCCACGACTGTATTGTTTAGCCCAATCCAGTTTGAAGGCAGCTTTTCTTAGCAGAAGTCTGAATAGAATGCTTCAGCCTTTCAAACTGGTCGGTCTATTAGCATTTAGGGATCAGAACGAAGCAATCGGTGAGCTAAAAAAACAGTTTGTGGTTAGGCACACTTGTCCGTCTAGGTGTGCAAATTGTGTGTCACCCACCAACAGAGAACACCGCCATCACCAAAATCGACAGCAGTAAGCCGGGGGTCAGCAGCATAATCAATGTCAACAGTTCACCTTGTTCCATAATTAACTCCTCTTTCAGTGTGCAGTTTGAGCAGTGGCTGTTTGAGTTTCCCTCAATTTTGGCTTACCCAAGCGAGCGCCACACTATCCCAACTACCCTGATCATGCCTGATGATTCTGCTAATAACAGGGGCTAATGCTTAAACAAATCAGAATTCTTAAGGACAATACGGAGACTATTCTGAGTAAAGGTAGCTTGTCCTCCGTAAATTCCGGCTTAATATCTTTTGCCGTAAAGAATTTCCTGATTGCTTCGCAAACTGATAGAAGATTCGAGTAAATTGTCTCGATCACCAGAACGGATATCTGCATTCTGACGGTTGAGTCGCATTCACTCTTATTCTTCAGGTCAGGGCATCCTTGAAAAAACGTCACTGGTTAGAACTAGTTGAGTCGTTATCGCTGGTCGGCTTAGGGGTTGGATCGGTTGTCTCCCTCATGTCCAAGCAGGTTTTGTTTGCATCCACGCCGCTGTCTGTGCTGGTGCTGCTAAACCTGATTAACCGTCGGCGGTTTGAAGACCAGAGCGAACAGAATACGGCGATCGCCCTCTCCAAACTCGATCGCCGTGTGTCAAAGCACATTGAGTTGCTCAACCAGCAGATGATGTCGCTGCCCACCCCAGAAGCGATTGGCAGCCTGAAGAAAACAGTTACTCGCAACAACCGCGAAATTTTAGACAAGCTGGCTAGCGAAGTTGCAGAAATTCGGCAAGAGATTCAGGATCGGCTTGACCCCATTGAGCAGCAGGGCATTCAACCGCTGCGGCAAGAAATTTACCAGATTCATGAGCAGTACGCTCAGCTTTCAGATACCTTGGCGGGGGTTACTAACTACCTGCAAAAGGCTTCTCCTGCCAATCGGATGGAGGAAGTAGAAGGGGCGATCGCCCAATTTAAAACAGAACTGGTGCAAATTCGGGTGAATTTGCAAAACCTGACCAATTTGACCAAACCCAGCATTGTTTCCCTGCGGGATCAGGTGTCTCACCTCAATCGGCAGTTTCAAAAACTACCGCCACCTGTTGACTCCACCTCTCTAAAGCAGGAAGTCGCAGAACTGATCAAAATGGTTTCTACCCTGGTGCCCAAACGGGATTGGTCAGTACTCATGGCTGAAATGAAAGAGATGCAGCAGCAGCAAGAAGCGCTCAAGCAATCTCTCTCTGCGGTGGAAGCCACTGCGCTTAACCTGAGACGGCAAGTTGAGAAACCCATCCAGATTGCCGACCCAACCGCAACGCTTGAGCTAAGATATCCGCCGCCCTTTACCCCACCTGCCCAGGCAGAAGATCCGGCCGCGACCCTGGAGCTGAGCTACAATCCCCTGTTTGACAGCTTGCCCCGATTTGACCAAACGGTCTACAACAATTCGGTTGATGACCCCGCAGCAACTCTGGAGTTGGGTTACATTCCCCCAGATCCGACGAGCGACCTGGAGGAAAGTCTGGCTCGCATCGGGCCGTCGATGAATGGGCTGATGCCCTCTTTAACCTTTTCTGATTTGTTTTCAGAGGCTCAGGTGGCAATGACTGCCTATCTAAATGGCTTACAGAATTCTGATCTAGCCTCTTCAGAACTCTACATGCAAGCTGAAGGCGCAATGACTGCTTACTTGAGCAGCATCCAAGAACAGTTTGCCTCGCTGCAACAGTTTACGCAAACCCTAGCAGAACAGCACAAACAGCTTCAGGAACAGGTGAGTCATTTGCCTCCCTCTGAAGATGCGGAGATGATGCGTCATCATTTGGAAGATCTGACGGTTGGCTTGGCGGCGCTTAAAAACAACTCAAAAAGTTTTCAGACGCGAGTGGAAGCTACATTGCATCAGGAGTTGGAGGGGGTGAATCGTCACCTTCAGGCTTTGCCAACGGGGCTTCAGTATGAGTTGATTTTTGATCTAAAGTCTCACCAGTCCAGCATGAATGGAAAGAGTGTTTCTAAGAGCCGTGCCATTCTGGAAGAGGCGCTGACTCAGACTCAAGAGCGACTGATTTTAGTCTGGCAATGGTTGGCGCAGTCGGGTTTGGATGACGGGCTGATGCAAAAGTTAGAAACCTTGCTCAGTCAGAAGCGCCAGCTTGATGTGGGCTGGTGTCACGTGGCTGACCGCAACGAAGTCCAGTTTCTCAGCAGCATTAATCAGCAGTGGTCGATCGACCCAATTCAGCGAGGGGCAATTCAGGAAACGCTGCACAAGCTCTTGCAGCTTAAGCGCAACTACCCAGATTACTTTCGCTTTAAGGTTTTGGGAGCGCGGGAGAATTTTTTGGTTTCAGATCAATCGTTTGCTTTGTTGGGAGTAGATGAGGTGCTGACGACGACAACGGTGTTGTCAAATCTGGAGCTAAAGCTGCGAACGACTGACCCTGAGGTGATCCAGAAGCTGACTGAAAGTTTCGATAGTCCAACACTTGACCCTGAAGATGTCGCAGCTCACTGGAATCGAGCGGTAACGCGCTATAGGCTGGGTGACAAGGCTGGGGCGATCGCCGACTTCGACAGTTTGATTGCCCTTACCCCACGCGATGCAGCAGCCTACAATGGTCGGGCGTTGGTGCGCTATGACCAGGGCAACAAGTCGGGCGCGCTGGCTGACCTGAGCGAAGCAATTGTGCTAGATCCTCGTTACCTTGCTGCCTACTGCAATCGTGGCTTTATTCGGGTGGAAATGGGCGATCCCTATGGGGCGATCGCGGATTATAGTTTGGCGATCCAGATTCAACCCAACCCAATCGTCTACTTTTATCGCGGCATGGCTTGCCAGAAGTTGGGCAATCCTCAAGCGGCTGTTGCAGACTACTCAGAGGCGATCGCTCTGTCACCCAACACTGCGATTGTTCACTATTATCGGGGCATTGCCTATCAGCGATTGGGAAATCGAGGAGGGGCGATCGCTGACCTAGAAATTGCCGCCAAGCTATTTACCGAACGGGGCAGCAAAGCCAATGCCCAAAAAGCACTCAGCAACATTGCCAAACTGCGCCAAGCTCCAACTTCCAGTCCTGTCCGTACCACCGCTATCAATCACAGCATGGTGCCAGAAGCGTTGAAGCGTTAGATCAGTAACTTTAAACGTAGAACGAGTAATCATCATTACTCAAAGCAAGTTTTCAGGCTTTGCTCTAAACGAGATCAAACACTCGATTGATACTTAGAGAAACGTTGCGATGCTGACATCTGAAAAATTGAAAGTAATTGACCTTAAACTTGAAGGAATTAATGAAAAGATGCGGCAGCTTGAAGAGGTAAAGAATTACCTATTTGCTAAACGTAATCGTGTTACTCAAACAACTTCAAGCTGAACGCTATCCTTACAGCAAAATCAAGAGCAGCAAAAAGCCTAAAATGGGCAAACCAGATTCAACAAAAACTTCAGTTGTGAAATTCTCTGTAGCGGAAGTTTGCGATTTCATTAGTCAGTTCTCCTTCCATTCCCGTAAAATTTGACGGATAGCTATGCCGTTTAGGGCATTAACTTGGAAAGCAAGAGAACAATTAATTTATGAACCTTCTCTTTGAGCTTTCCTGCTTATCTGGAACTGACTACATCACCAATTTTGCTAGCTCCGGATCGTACATAAATTGCAATACAAATAGCCTCATTGCCCCATAACAAAATCCGTTCCTGCTAAAGGCAATTTGGACATTGCCGAAGCCTCTAAAGTGAGTGCAACTAAATCTTCTCGCTCCAAATTGTGAACGTCAGACTTGCCGCAGGAACGCGCCAGACTTTGAGCCTCCATCACCATTGCCTGAAGGTAATTTGCAACGTGAGTTGCGGCTTCTTCAACGGGTAGACGCGCCATCAGGTCTTCATCCTGGGTAGTAATGCCGACCGGACACAATCCTGTGTGACAGTGGTGACAGTGATAAGGTTCTGTGCCGAGTTTGTGATAGCTTTCCACGTAAATGGGTTTGTTGCAGCCCATTGCGATCAGGCTGGCTGTGCCAATGCTGACGGCATCTGCTCCTAAAGCCAAGGCTTTGGCGACATCGGGACCAGAACGAATGCCGCCCGAGATCACAAGCTGAACTTCTCCATACATACCGCTTTCCTTCAGCGCCTCGACTGCCTGCACCAGAGCAGGAAGCGTAGGAATTCCAGAGTGTTCCTGAAAAATGCTTTGGGTGGCTGCCGTGCCGCCTTCCATGCCGTCTAGTACGATTACGTCTGCGCCAGATTTGATTGCCAGTTTGACATCATCTTTGACGCGGGTTGCGCCAATTTTGACGTAAATGGGAATCTCCCAGTCGGTGGCTTCGCGCAGTTCTTCGATTTTGATTCGCAGGTCGTCGGGACCGATCCAGTCGGGGTGGCGAGAGGGCGATCGCTGATCCACTCCTTCCGGCAACGTCCGCATTCCGGCCACAACCTGATTCACCTTTTGCCCCAGCAACAAGCCGCCACCACCCGGTTTAGCGCCCTGCCCTACCACAATTTCGATCGCATCTGCTTTCTTCAAATCCTTAGGGTTGAAGCCATAGCGCGACGGTAAACACTGATAGACCAGCTTAGATGAGGCTTCTCGCTCGTCGGGCAACATGCCGCCATCGCCTGTGGTGGTAGAAGTTCCCAGCCAGGTTGCAGCCCGACCGAGGGCAACTTTGGCGTTGCGGGACAGTGCTCCAAAGCTCATTCCGGCGATCGTAATCGGAATTTCTAACTCCATCGGGCGCTTGGCGTGACGAGTTCCCAACACCGTTTTAGTGCTGCACTTCTCCCGATATCCTTCTAGTGGCAGGCGAGTCAGAGAGGCAGTGAGAAAAACCAGATCGTCTAACCGGGGCACATTACGGAATGCACCAAATCCGCGAATCATATAGCGTCCCAGTTCTGCTCGTTCCTGGATGGCTTGAATCACTTCAGGGTTAAAAGTACTGCTGGTGTTGAGAACAGGTTCCATTAGAAGTTCTAAGTTAAAAATTCAAAAGGATTAACGAGAGGTCACGTAAGTTGGGTGAAGCAAGGCGAAACCCAACAGCAATGTTTGGCAAGTGTAAGGTTCATCGATTTGCTTAAGCCGGTAGGGGCTGACCATCGCGAAGATTTAAATTTGTTGGTTTCGCTGCGTTCCACCCAACCTACAGAATGCGATCGCTTTAATATGCGTCTTTCCACTTGCTGAAATCTTTGGCTTTGAAGTGATATAGCTCCTGAGCGCAAACTATCTTTTTGAACTCATAAGCTTTGGCATCCAGACCCAGAGGGTGAAGTTCTTGGGTGAGCAGTTCCCAGTCCTGAGCGGTCATGGGTTCAAGTCGAGCATCCGCACCTAGGGATTTGATTGTGCCGCCGACAAAGATTTGACCGTCATAAATAGAGTCACCCAGATTTTCGCCTGCATCACCGCAAATGATAAATCGTCCCTGCTGCATCATGAAGGCGCTGCTATGTCCGACATTGCCGCTGACGATCAGGGTGGCTCCTTTGAGTGAGATGGCGGCGCGAGGTCCAGCATTTCCCAGGATGCAAATTTTGCCACCGTGCGCCGAGGCTCCAGCGTTGGCGGAGGCATTTCCCTGGACGGTAATTTGCCCAGACATCAAATTTTCACCGACTGACCAGCCACAGGAACCGTTGATTTCAATCGTTGCTCTATCACACAAGCCGCCGCAGTAGTAGCCGACCGAACCTTGAAAACTAATAGTGATCGGATGTTCCAGGGCGATCGCCAGATTATGTCGTCCTGCCGGATTCACCACTTCCACCTGCTCAATTCCCTCAGATGCCAGCGCTTTTAGCTGCTGGTTAATTTCACGGGTGGTTAACTTTGCACAATCCAAAACTGTCTTAGAAAGAATCGTCTCAGGCATCTCAGCAAAAGAATGAAGATAAAACAACCTAATCCCTAATCCTTAATCCCCCAGCCCTTCCTAGCTCCTAGCCTCTAAAAGCTCACGAGTCACTGCAACAGTTGACCAGATGTTAATTTCACCTGCATCTGGTTCACGGAGGGGCACGGTTGGGTCAAAGTGGGGCAATGTGAGCAGGGCGCGATATTCGGAGGCGATCGCCACCATCTCAGCTGTTTCGTAAACTACGGCAGGTTTGGCGGCGTACTTATCGCGCACTAGTGCAACTTTGTTGGGTGTTGCAACTAAAAAAGTGTAGGTTCCATCGATGTCACGCAGAAGCTTTTCCAAAGCAGCTTCTAGCGGTTCGCCTAGGGAAAGCTGGTGGTGAATGTAGTGGGCGATCGCTTCTGAGTCATTGTGGGTTTCAAATACTACGCCTGCCTGCTCTAACTTAAACCGCAGCTTGTAGTAGTTAGAAATTTGACCGTTATGGACAATCGATAGCCCAGAGCCAGGGGTAAAGGGGTGGCAATGATTGGTATCTACGACAGATTCTGTTGCCATGCGCGTATGTCCGATACCATGACTGCCGCTGACATCGTAAAGTCCATACTTTTTCGCCAGATTATTAACCGCACCTACTTCCTTGTAAATTCCTGGTTCCTGGGTGTCCGTGTCACTGTATAGGGCAACCCCACAGGAATCTGGGCCTCGGCTCTCTAAGGGTTGAATCAGGGACAGCAAATCCCGTCCAAGGTTTTGGTAAGAAGCTGGATTATGGTAGATGATGCCTGCAATGCCGCACAAAGCTGCCTCCCGATTGGTTTTTGCTGCAATCTATTTGAGTAATGGGCAACGATGGAAAAACGAGGCGGACAAGCTTCAGTAAAGGGCACATATCTAAATGAACCGATTACTTGAATGCCCGCCTCGCAATGACCAACATGTTATGAGAATGAGGAACGTCTCAACTCGTTATAACAAGTACGGTGGGGGAGGAATTGTGTAGTCTGTGACTGTTTTTATCTTTTAGTTTTTTGGGGAAATATTTCTCAATCCAAATCCCTTTTGGGGGCTAGCCCCCAAACCCCCACCAATGCGAAGCGCCACGTCCCCCATCCACCATCCGCAAGGGATGGTGGATGGGGGACGTGGCGCTTCGCATTGGTGGGTGGCAGGTTTTTTTTAAGTGCTGGGCAGTGCAAATCGTGGCTCAAATTTCTTTGAGGGATGCGCCGAGCCAGCCGGAGAAGTTTTTCTGCTGTGTTTTTGAGGGATTTTCGCTCGCCTTGATCTGATAGCGCGAGGGGCGCGGGGCTACAAGCTGAATGGGGTGTGTGAGCAGTTGGTCCTGGTGGAAGAAGGTGAGGTGAATTACCTGGTTGGGCTGATAGTCTTTGAGGCGATCGCTCAGTTGCTCTGCTGTGACCCGCAGTCCATCGATCGCTAACAGTTCGTCACCGGGGTCGATACCTACCTGATGGGCTGGGGAGCCAGCTTCGACGAATTTGATCATTTCCCGTCCGGCTTCTGTCTTTACGGTGATTCCCAGGAAGGGGGGCTGTTCGTCTTCGCCTTCGGACTGAAGCTGGAGTCCAAAGGGTTCTAGATACTGGTTGAACGGTAGCTCTTCGGTGGTGTTGAGGAAGCGATGGAAGAAGTCTGACAGGTCGGTTTCGGCGACTGATTCGATCACAGATTGAAGCTGTTCAGGGGTGAAGCCGGTCTCGGATTTGCCGAACTGATTCCACATTTGGCGCATCACTTGGTCGAGCGATCGCCCATTCCCATGCTTTGCCCGAATCAGCAAATCTAGCAGCAGCGATACCATCTCACCTTTGAGGTAATAGGAAATTTGTACGTTGTCGCTGTTGGCATCGCGGCGGTAGAGTTTGATCCAGGCATCAAAGCTCGATTCGCCAAGCGGCTGCACCAAACGACCGGGAGTTTGCAGGAAGCGGGTAATGCCTTTGCTCAGTTCTTTGATGAAGAATGAGATATCGTAAATGCCAGCTCGTAATGGGATGAGGCGATCGTAGTAGCTGGTGGTGCCTTCGCTAAACCAGAGGGAAGGCGTGTAGTTTTCTGCTTCGTAGTCAAACACTTCTAGCGCTTTCGGGCGAATTCGTTTGACGTTCCACAGGTGAAAGAATTCGTGGGCAACAAGCTGCATAAAGCGGTTGTATCGTTCTGGCGAGCGGAAGCCCAAACGCGGATAGTTGAGTGAGCAAGAGTCTTTATGTTCTAATCCGCCAAAGCCCTGAGCAGAGAGGTGCAAGAGGAAGAGGTAGCGATCGTAAGGCAATCCCTCAAACAGATCTGCCTCGACCTGAATGATCTTGCGGGTGTCTTCAACAATTTGCTCTGGCTGGGCGTTACCCTGTCCCCAAATGGCTAGCGCATGGGGTTTTCCCAATGCTTCAAACTCATACACCTGCTGTTTCCCCACTTCGAAGGGACTGTCTACCAGTGTGTCAAAGTCAGCTGCAACAAATGTATTTGCTTCTGACGCTGTTGGTAAGGGTGTGGAAACCTGCCAATCTGGTTTGGGTGGAATGATGGTGACTTGAATCGGTTTATGCTCAAATCCTGGCAAATAGAAGCAGGTCGCGGCTGGGTTAAAGTAACCGTGAGTTGTGTCCAAATGATTGGTTCGCACGGATAGCTCATTCGCAAAAATACGGTAGCGCACAGTAATTTCTGATGTGCCTGCCGTTTCGACCTGCCAGTGGTTTTTGCTCTGCTTTTGCCAAGCTAACGGTTTAGCTGAGTCGGTTGTCTCAGCAGTGAAATCCTGAAGGTGTCTGGCATATTCTCGCACCAGATATGATCCCGGTGTCCAGACGGGCATCTTCAAATCCAGCACGTCTGTCTGCCAGCCTTTGATCTGGAGCGTGATTTGAAACAGGTGAGTTTCAGGCTGCGGCATCGCTACCTGATAGTGAATTGTCAGGTCAGCGGCGGGCTTGGCAGCAGGGCGGATTTGAGTAGCTTCTGTCATGTCGCGTCTTCAGGATTCTGCAAGATATTGTCGATAGCCTATCTCATCTAACCTAGCTTGTTTGTCCAGAACCAGGTTGTTCAAATCCTGGCGATAGCGCTGCACTTTTTCTAGCAGTTCGGGTTGATGGCTAGCGAGGATTTGCACGGCCAGCAGTCCGGCGTTTTTGGCATTGCCGATCGCCACGGTTGCCACGGGAATTCCGGCAGGCATTTGCACAATCGAGTAGAGCGAATCTACGCCCTGAAGATGGCGACTGGCAACAGGTACGCCAATCACGGGTAGTGGAGTTAGAGCGGCAACCATTCCTGGTAAGTGGGCGGCACCGCCTGCTCCAGCGATGATCACTTTGAGTCCACGTAGATGTGCCTGTTTTGCGTAGTCCACCATGCGTTCTGGGGTGCGATGGGCAGAAACGATCGCCACTTCACAAGGAATCTCAAATTCTTCGCAGATGGCGATCGCTGCTTGCATGGTTGGCAGGTCGGAGTCGCTGCCCATGATGATACCAATAGGGGATGGGGTCATAGGATGAGGGGGTGGGGGATGGGAATAAGACAGGGGGTGTGCGAGGATCTGAAAGAGGTTTCAAGAACTAGTCCCTACAGCTAATCTCCCATGCCTGACTATTCTCTGGATATTATCAATGCTCGATTGGTTGGCTACCAAGAGCTTTACCGAATTTGCATTCGTCAGAGCAAGATTAGCACTGCTGCACCGATGGCTACGGGTGTTAAGCAGTTCCCGCCGTCTGATCTGCGGGTGCTAGATGTAAAAGGAGACTGGATTTCGCAAGGTAGCATTGATTTACAAATTAATGGCGCGTTGGGGTTGGCATTCCCTGACCTAAATTTGAATCATCTCGACCAGCTTGCAGAAATCTGCCGTTTCCTCTGGACACAAGGCGTGGATGGGTTCCTGCCAACCCTGGTGACGACCTCGATTGAGAATATTGGGCGATCGCTCCACACTATCGCTACTTTTCTAGAACAGTCCCAGCCCGATCCACAATCTGCCCGAATTTTAGGGGTTCACTTAGAAGGTCCTTTTCTTAATTTAGAGAAGCGAGGTGCCCATCCTAAGGAATATTTGCTGCCGTTGCAGCTAGATCAGGTCAAGCGAGTGCTGGGCGATTATGCATCCCTTGTGAAAGTGATCACGCTGGCTCCAGAACTTGACCCTACTGAGACGGTGATTCCTTTCCTCAAATCTTTGGGAATGACGGTTAGCTTGGGGCATTCTCAGGCAACCGCGGTTCAGGCTCAGGCTGCGTTTGACCAGGGAGCCTCTATGGTGACTCATGCCTTTAACGCCATGCCTGGATTACATCACCGTGAACCAGGACTGTTGGGGGCAGCATTGCTGCATCCGACCGTCTACTGCGGCTTGATTGCAGACAGCCAGCACGTTTCTCCACTCATGGTCGATTTGCTGCTGCGGGTTGGACGAGGGACGCGATCGCCCATTCCCCACGATTTGGGCATCTTTCTGGTTAGCGATGCGCTTGCACCGCTGGGTTTGCCTGACGGCACTTATCCCTGGGACAACCGCGAAATTGAGGTGCAAGACGGCACAGCACGGTTAAAAAACGGCACATTAGCAGGTACAACGCTGCCCTTGCTGGTAGGAGTGCAGAATTTGGTGAAGTGGGGCGTTTGTGAAGTGGGAGAGGCGATCGCCCTGGCAACGACAGCCCCTCGACGGGCGATCGGTCTGCCAACATTACCACCATTAATCGCAGGTCAGTCCGCTGATCTGCTGCGCTGGCACCTGAAGCAACCCGAAGAATTAGTCTGGGAGCGAATGAGTTTCTAATCCCCACAAAGCAAAGAGGGGGGCACCAACGGTGCCCCCCTCTTTGCTTTAAAGCGGACTTTTCGAGGTGAAAATTAGAGCTGTGGCACGTATTGCTCTTTCTCAGGAACCTCAGCGTATTCCGCGACGATTTGGCGGAATTCTTCACCGTCAATGGTTTCCTTTTCGATCAGCAGGTCTACCAGGCGATCGATTACGGCGCGGTTGTCGCGGATGATCCGGCGGGAATCGTCATAGCAATGCTCGACGATGGTGCGAACTTGAGCGTCAATCCGGGCGGCGATCTCATCAGAATATTCTGAGCGAGACATCCAGTCACGTCCGAGGAAGACTTCTCCCTGCTGGCTTTCCAAGGAAAGTGGTCCAAGGTCAGACATGCCGAAGCGAGTCACCATTTGTCGCGCCATATTGGTCACCTGCTGCAAGTCGTTGCCTGCACCTGTGGTAACTTCAGCATCGCCAAAGATTACATGCTCGGCAGCTCTTCCACCCAGTGCTCCAGTGATTCGAGCCATCAGCTGAGAGCGAGAAATCAAGCCCTGCTCTTCATTAGGTGTGAACCAGGTCAAACCCTGAGCTTGACCGCGAGGAATCAGCGTTACTTTCTGCACCGGATCGTGTGCTTTCAGCAAGGTGCCAACGATCGCATGTCCTAACTCGTGATAAGCAATCAGTCGCTTGCTCTTACTGTCTACCAACGGCGTACCTTCCATGCCTGCGACAACGCGGTCTACTGCATCGTCGATTTCCAGCATGGTGATTGCTTCTTTGCGGCGACGGGCAGTTAAGATTGCTGCCTCGTTCAACAAGTTAGCAAGGTCGGCTCCGGTGAATCCGGGGGTGCGACGGGCGATCGCCTCCAGGGAAACTTCCTGAGCAATCTTCTTGTTGCGTGCGTGGACCTCTAGCACTTCCAGGCGACCTTTGATGTCGGGTGGATCGACGGAAACCTGACGATCAAAGCGACCGGGACGCAGCAAGGCAGAGTCAAGGACATCAGGACGGTTGGTTGCGGCAATGATGATGATGCCGGTGTTTCCCTCAAACCCGTCCATCTCGGT
>NZ_JACJOV010000161.1:0-1958 GCF_014695745.1 Leptolyngbya sp. FACHB-671
AGGGAGTTTGTTTTGAGGGGCATAGGTAAAGGAGGAAAGGGTTAGGGGTCAGCAGTCCCTATCGACGCAACGCTTTGATTCCAATGTTTGGGAATAAGTTACTTGCCACCGCAAATTGTACCCAGGCAGTGGCTAAGGTTTCTAAACTACGCGCCACAATTAACCCGCCAACATCGATCGCATCATAGCCACAGTCTTGGATGAGGTGAGCAACGATTTCCTTTGCTTCTGGATCGTCCCCACAGTAAAAAACGGTGGGATGTTCACTCCCAAACTGGCGAGAATCAGAAGCCAGAATTTCAGCAAACGTAATGTTAAACGCTTCCACCACCTTTGCACCGGGAGCCAGTTCAGCTAATTGCTCAGCAACCGAAACTTTAAGGTCAGTGTTAATGCCAATGGTTTGCCTCGTAAAGTCGGGCTTCAAACCGCTCATACAGGTCAGGACAATCTTGTTCTCCAGAGAACCAACCGTACTCAAAACCTCTTCCAATACGAACGGTTGGAGGGCAATTAAAATTACATCGCTCAACTGCACAGCTTGTTCTGGTGTCCCAACCTGTGCAGTCTCGCCTGCTGCCGTTGCGATACTCTGCAATTTTGCTGGATCTCGTGAGTACGAAAACGTCACCTGATGCCCTTGCTTTGCCCAAATCGTGCCTAATGCACTACCCATACTACCCGCGCCAATAATGCCAATCTTCATCATTTTGTAGCTAAGGAGAGTTGAAAATCTTGTCGAACGGAACTATCAAATATCCGAATTTAACTGGCTAAAATTCCTGCCATCCACTTTTCAACCGCTTTCGGATCTTGGAGTAACTGAGCTTGCATCTCCTGCGCTTGTTCGCCAGGATAAACGTCCTCAACCTCATCAATAACCGCCTGAAGTGCTGCCCGCACCACCTCTTCGGGTGCAACTTTAGGTGGCGGAAAATCCTTGCTCATCCTGGTGTCTACTGTTCCAGGCATGACCCCAACCACCAGTGTTTCTTGTGAAGCAAGCTCGGCTCGAATTCCCTGCGTTGCCAATAGAGCTGCTGCTTTAGACGCACAGTAGGACGCATTCAACGGAAAACTAATCTTCGCCAGGATAGTGAGCATATTGACGATCGCCCCACCTCCATTCGCTTTCAAAACTGGAGCAAACGCCAAACACATCCGCAACGTACCAAGGTAATTGACCTCAATCTCCGATCGCACCTTGTCAAAATTGAGATCCGCAACCAATCTTTGATTAAATCCTACCCCGGCATTGTTGATCAGGAGATTCACATCAGAATACGCCTCAACTGCTGCCTTGACCAAGGCTTCATCGGTGATATCGAGGGGAATAGGAATGATGCGATCGGGATCTGTTGCCGCAATGTCCTTCAAGCTACCTGGATTACGTGCCCCAGCATAAATGCGAATGGCTCCAGCCGCTTGTAAGCCCTGAATGTAGTATTGCCCAATCCCACCGTTCGCGCCTGTCACTAATGCGATCGCACCTTGAACTTGCATGGTGTTGTGCCCTTATGTCGTTCGTCGTTCGTCATTTATCGTTCGTCATTTGTAGTGACCAATGACCAATCACAAAGAACAGGTTATACTCCTACTAACTTTTTCGGAAGTACTTACTTTTTTGTAAGCTCTCTCAATGAATGGGAAAGTAGCGTAGATGACCAATGAACCCACTCAAGGTACTGTATTTGTACAGACCACCCTTAAAAGTGTTAGGTGGGAAATGGTAGATTTTGATTCTTTGGCATCTCAAAGATGAGAAAAAGCGATTAGTGAACTCAAACGGTTGATGCCAGAGATTACAGAAAAGATGTTGATCCAATAATTGCGAGAGCTAGAAAAAGATGGCATTGTCAATCGAAATGTCTATTCAGAGATGCCACTGAAAGTAGAGTATTCATTTACTGAGTATGATCTGACACTCAAACCTGTCCTGCAAGTACTATGCAATTGGG
>NZ_JACJOV010000162.1:0-94203 GCF_014695745.1 Leptolyngbya sp. FACHB-671
AATGGAACCACTCCGAACCCATCCCGAACTCGGTCGTGAAACATCGCTGCGGCAAAGATAGTTGAGGGGTTGCCCTCCGCAAAAATAGCTCGGCGCCAGGTTATTAATTAAAAGAGCTAAAGCCTCCTTCAACAAAGCGAAGGAGGCTTTAGCTCTTTAAACATATTGTTCTTCTTAAACAATGTTGTTTGGTTATCTAAACTAGTGCTTGAAGTAGAGTTTGCAGCTTCAGTTTGACTTCTGCTAGCTCTCGGTTTGGGTTAGAACCTGCGACGATTCCTGCTCCAGCGTAGAGACGAGCATGATGTCCGTCAATGAGGGCAGAGCGGATTCCGACGATAAATTCAGCATTCCCTTGAGCATCAATCCAGCCAAGTGGAGCGGCGTAGAGCGATCGCTCGAATTTTTCATAACGTCGAATTTCTTCACAAGCAAAGTCCCTGGGCATCCCGGCAACAGCAGGGGTTGGGTGGAGCTGAGCCAGAATTTCTAGTGGATGCAGATATTTTGGGAGAGTTGCCTGAATCGGAGTGTGCAAGTGTTGAATATTGGTTAGCTGGCGCAAGTTTGGTACGGCTGGGATTTGGGGGTTAAGTCCAAAGCGAGATAGTTGTTGAGCAATGAAGTCTACTACGACCTGATGCTCATGCCGTTCTTTGGAGCTATTCAGCAATCGATTCGCCAGGTCTGCGTCTGCTGTCACTGTTTTACCTCTAGGTGCAGAACCTGCTAGGGCGTCTGTATGGAGCTGGCGATCGCAAATTCTGATAAGGCATTCTGGACTAGCTCCAATAAAATTTTGACCTTTGCCATTGCCTGTTGAGAAAGTGTAGCAATCAGGATAAATTTTGCGGAGGTGATGTAGTGAGTCGATCCATTGAAAAGGGAATTTTGAAACTACATCTACTGCATGGGCTAATACAAGCTTATTTAAGTGATGAATTTGAATAGACTTTAATGCTGAGGCTACGGCTACTTTAAAGTTATTGGTGTCATTTACGTTCCAGTGATTCAATTTATATTGAATGTTGCTTGAAAGGTTAAAAATTCCGTACTTTGCTAGACAAATATTTTGAAATTCACGACAAACTTGTTCAATCAAAAGCTCCAAATTAGAATTAGCGTGGATTGCTAGGTTCAAAATCACGATTGATTGATCCGCTTTTGAAGAAACTTGCCACTTTGGTAAAAAGATAGTGGCTTCTGAGAAAGTGGATTCTGAAGTAGCGCCCTGGTCGAAAAAGCTAAAGCTACAGAAGCAACGTGGTAATAAATGGTTTGAGGAAGTGGCTGAAACTAGATGATTGAAACAGGATTCAGTAAAATTTTGAGCTTGAAAAAAACGTGTTTTCCCTGACGTTTTTAGAGATGAAACTGCTCCAATAGCAGCGATCGCTTCATCTTCGGCGGGGTTTTCGATGTAGAAATGAAGCTGATCTGGTGTTGCAATTTCGTGTAACACAGCAAGCGGATCAACCCGATCAACTTTTAAGGAAATACTAGCAATTTGCGTCTCATTCTGCTCAATTGATTTCTGCTGACAAATTGAAAGAAATTGAAAAAACTGCTTACAGTTCTGAAAGAGATTGACAGAATGGGGTATGACTGGCATGGACGCAAAAAGGTCAGATTTTCCCAAAATGGATCAGCTTTAAGTAGATAGAAATGATTAAACTAAGCGCTTTTTGGATGAAGTGTTTAGTGTAATCCGATTAGACTACCTATGAATACAGGTAGCACACTTCCAATTGCTGTAACCACTGCACCCGATTCTCTGAGCAGCGGGCTTAGAGCAAGCAGTCAAGCAGTTTCTCGGTTAGGTTATCGTAAAAAGCCGAGTTCTGGCATGGTTCCTGCGGCATTTTGTGGACTGAACCAGCCTGACATAGCTGCCTTCGCTCGCTAGAGCAAGAGTCACAAATCTTTGAAAACTGACACATTGCACTGCTGCTCAGCTTCCCGTAGGGTGGATTTGGGAGGAAAAACAGTTATTCCTGCCTATCTCTGTCTCCGATTCCCGTAACCGTGTTCTTCGCCTCAACACCTCGGTAGGATTCCGAGAATGCGAGCGGGAGGGACACAAGGAATGTTTGAGACAAGCTGTCCGTGTCTCTTGCTGAGTTTTAAGTTGCTGAGTTTTAAGCCATGACCACAAAGTCTCTTAGTTACCCCAAATCTAAGCTCTGGCTAGCAGCCATCAAGCCGCCAATGTATAGTGTTGCAGTGATTCCGATTTGGGTTGGAACAGCCATTGCATTTGCTGAAACAGGAACGATTCAAAGCGGAATATTTTTAACTTTTTTACTCGCGGCTATTTTAATCGTGGCGTGGATAAACTTGAGCAACGATGTGTTTGATTCGGAAACAGGAATTGATCAAAACAAAGCTCATTCGTTGGTTAATTTGACAGGCAACAAATCTCTAATTTTTTGGTTAGGAAACTTGTTTTTAGGGCTAGGCGTATCTGGAGTCTTAGCGATCGCCTGGCTCCAGCGTGACTTCACTATTCCTGGTATTGTTTTGCTCTGTTGTGCTTTGGGCTATAGCTATCAAGGACCGCCCTTTCGCTTGGGCTATCAAGGATTGGGTGAAATAATTTGTTTTGTTTGCTTTGGTCCGCTTGCGATCGCTGCTGCTTACTATAGCCAAACTCAGTCCTGGTCGATTTCTGCACTGGTTGCTTCGATTATTATTGGCATCAGCACCAGTTTGATTTTGTTTTGCTCGCACTTCCATCAGGTTAAAGATGACCTGGCGGCAGGTAAGCGATCGCCTATTGTGCGTTTGGGAACTGCCAGAGGGGCTAGCCTCCTGCCCTGGCTTTGTGGCAGTATCTACGGGTTGACGGGGTTGTGTGTGGCGCTGCAGGTTTTTCCGAGTTGGACGCTGCTAATTTTCCTCAGCCTGCCACCTGCGTTCAAACTTTGCCGTCATGTTGCTCAACACCACGGCCAGCCAGAGCAAGTAAGCAACTGCAAATTTATTGCGGTTACCTTGCATTTCTGGAGTGGGCTATTGCTAGGTCTAGGATTTGTCTTGTGAGAAATGTGAACCGGATTGCGGGAATGGCGATGTGCTGGTTTCCTTTAGCGATCGCTCCCGCTTTAGCATTGGCACCTGAAGTGCAGGCAGACCTTCAAACTTCAAGCATAGAGTCTGCAGAGATGACTGCTGTAGCCACATCGGATCTAGATCTGGTTACATCAGAGGTCGTTACTTCCGAAATAGCTGAATTGGATGCAATTTCTCAAGTCGGAGTGCCTCAATCTGCTGCGATCGCTAATCTTTCAACGCTGCCGCCATTAGGAGAAGTTGCTGATTTAGGATTTTCAGGCGAATTGACTCAGGCTTCTTTTACTGAGGACTCTTTTGGTGCGATCGCTTCCAATGCTGAAGCTGCTGAAATCGGTTATACCGTCGAATTGCCAGAAATAGAAGCGATCGCCCAAACTTCTCCTTCACCAGAATCGTCTGAACCACAAGATTCTGATGATTCAAGCAATTCTGACGCGACCGAACAAGTGGATTTAGATTCAGAGACGATCGAAAATAGCCCAGTTCTTCAACGCTGGCTGGAAGACATTCCCGATGTATTGTCTGAGATTCGCAGCGATCCAAGCTTTCGGACGCGGCTGCGGCTGGGCTATTCGCAGTTTCCCTCTACCGATCAGGCGGGTGGGTTTAATGTCGGCATTGAGGACGTGTTCATCGGTCAAACGGGGCTGACGGTCAGCGCTGACTATCAAGCAACCTTCGAGGGCGATCGCCAGGCTTACGGTGCCGATTTGCGTTACTACATTCGTCCATTGGGTAGCTATATCAACGTCGCTCCTGTGATTGGCTACCGCTACCTGGAAACCGATGAATACACTACCGACGACCTCAACCTAGGACTGCGCTTTTTGCTTGCCCTCTCACGTACAGGAGCGGCTGATATTTCATTGACTCAAACTTGGGTGGCACCTGGTCGGGATGAGGAAGTAGGAATAACAACGCTATCAGTTGGCTATGCGCTGACTGAAGATTTGAGAATTTCAACGGATATTCAAAAGCAAAATTCTTCGTTTAATAAAGACAGCCGAGTGGGAATTGTGCTGGAGTGGATGCTTTAGTTCTTAACAAAAAAGCGATCGCCACAATTCAGTTAGGAAGAATAATCTATGACCACTTCACCAAAGCTTGGCAACATTAGCCCGTTTATTCCAGCAGGTCAGGATGTAGAAAAGGCGATCGCCTTTTATGAACAGCAGCTTGGATTTACGACAGTTTATCGGGAAGGTGCGCCTGTCACAATGGCGATCGTGAAACGTGACTCAGCCCAAATTGTTCTACAGCAAAATGACGACAAACATTTAGCAGAATGGACAACCTTTCGCATTCAAGTTGAACAGATTGAACAGCTTTATCAGGAGTTTCAAGCAAAAGGGGGAATAATGATTCATCCCAATGGCAAACTACAAACTAAACCTTGGGGAACAAAAGAGTTTGCTGTCATTGATCTAGCTGGGGTCTGTATCACCTTTTATGAACCAGACAGCAACTAAACAATTCCTGTCCTTCTTCTATAGCCACTGTCCGCCTCGAAAGCGCGATCGCAAAAATACCACTCGCATCAAAGTTTGTGACATTGTAAAGACTGCTAGCCAGACCAGGCTATAGTGCAGTGCAAACCAACCGATTGGGGTAGTTCTGGCAATTCCTGGCAATCCAATTGTCTTAAACAGTAAGAGAATAAATATTGCTTCCCAGATGCCTGCTAAGAGCTGAAACGCAGCTGGCCAGTCTCGATCCCAGCGAAATTTTTGTAGATAATCGTAGAGCAGGTCCCACCCTATTCCAAAGACGGCAACATAGCCCAACACCCACAGAAAAACTGGATACGAACCGAGCACAATCCAACCCATTGAGAAGGGTAGCGTTACCAATAGCCCAACTGTAGCGAGGAGTAACAGTCGAGATTGCCAGCGACCGAGAAGCGTGGGGGTCATAGGGGAAAGGGGTTAGGAACTGGGGGCTGGGAGCTAGGGTTGGTTGGGAGCTTGATTCGTGACCCATCTAAGCCATTGAGTCAGGGAAGTGAGTCCGTTGAGGTAGCGGAGGTTGGGAGCGCGGGTAGAGACGAGGCTATCAACGGCAGCGAGGGCGGCGTACTGTAGTCCCAGAAAGCTATCGACAGCAGCGTGAGGTCCACCCAGAGTGGCTGCTCCTGCGGCATAGACGCGCCCCTGCCCGGAGGAACGCATTTCGACTAGCTCGAAATCATTAGCCACGCTGAGACGACCCAGAGCATTAATAGGCAGATCGTAGTGTGTTACCAGATCTTCGAGCAGTGGGTTGGCGTTAACTTTGGCATCCAACCCAGTAGCATCAATGATGAAGTCTGCCTCTAGTTGAGTTTTGCCTTTGAAGTCCTTTTCCTGAATGTAGGTGATGGTACCTTTTTGCCCGTCTTGCTCGACGCGCTCGACTTCACCAAAGGCAATCTTGTACCAGCCCTGGTTTAGCCCTTCCTGGACGATACGCTGCCAGGCGTGGCGGTCGGCGGTGGTGGTGCCGCCCCAGTCAGCGAGCAGGCGCGATCGCTGCTGTGGGTCAGCGGACTCTAGCACAGCGCGGAACTCTCCACCCCAGCAGGCTTTGGGCCAGTTAAACGGCTGAAATTCGTAGTGATGTTTGACCTGACGCTGAGCTTTACCAAATTTGTTGCCTTGCGGTTTGGGCGATCGCATCAGATGCAGCAGCGAGATATGAGGATTTTTCTTCCGGGCTTCATAGATGCGCTGAACAATGCGGGAAGCGACAATGCCACGACCACGGATTAGCACGGTACCGCCGTACTGTTCTAATTTCTGGTAAACGTGTTCGTGTTCTTCGTAGGCATTGACGACAGATTTGAAGTCGCCCGTTTTTTCACGGTAAGCCTGCAAGTCAGGGAGGAATTGAATTGCCGGATAGCCTGTTGCCAGGTGCAGGTAGCGCGACACAATGAAGGCATGTTCTCGGTGGCTAGCGGTCGAGCGGGAATAGGCGATCGCATACCGTCCATCATTCGTTTGGCGAATTGATAAAACACGCCCATAGCGAAAAATCTGCTGCCAGCCAATTCGCTGTGCCTCTCGGTCAATTGAGGCAAACACATTGCCAGAGCGAGGCGTATAGGTTTCTGCTAGGGTTGGTTCGGCAAACACCTGCCACAGATATTTCAGTGCAGAACCGATTTGCCCTTGGCGAAAGCTGTGCCACGATTCTCGAAAGGCGTAGCTAGGAAATCCCCAAATGTTATCGGGGCAAGAATCAGAGTTTGACCGCAACCGTTCGTGCAGCGGAATTTGGGAATTCTGGCAAAGGCGTTGGTAGCGGGCGTAGGGCTGTGGTTCCATGCCGATCGCCACGACTTGATTCAACCGTGCCCCACAAAGCCGCAGCAAATCTACCCAAATGAAGCTGCCCAGTCCTGCCCCAATTGCTGCATAGTCAAACTCATGCACCATCAACTCGGTGTCCATCAGGTCACGCATCGATACTTGCTGAGCCTGAAAGAAGGGGGGTGGAAAGTTTGAGCGTGCCGCAGGTGCCGTTGGGGTCGATCCGGATAGGGTGGATGTAGCATCAGGTACAGGCAGGTCTGTTTCAGAATGAAACAGGATGGTCGAATCACCAATTGGAGTGGCAGCCGACTGAATATCTAGAAAAACGGAAATTTGGTAAGGACCAATTTGAATGGTGTCGCCATTGGTAAGGAAGCTTCGAGTTTGGCGGGTGCCGTTGACAAAGGTGCCATTGCTGCTGTTCTGGTCGGCGATCGCCACCCCCACGCTATCCTGCTCAATCAGCGCATGAAATCGCGAAACCTGGCCACTGTCCAGCATAATCCGCGCAACTCGCTGTTCCCTCAAGGAAGCAGGCATCTGGGCAAATTCCCGCCCTAGAGCAATTGGCACGGACAGAATGGGCTCTCGTCGTTCTCCTGTGGCAGGATCATCCCAACGCAAGCGAATTTGCAGAAGTCCGGGATTCATAGGGTAGAAGGATAGGACTTAGGCGATTATTTTTCTCCCGGAACCATCAGCACGCTAACGGCAGCAGCTAGAGACGTGCCGCACCAGGGACAGCCAAGACTAAGCCGCTCATAGGGCGAAACTTGATGACATCTAGGACACTTCAGTCCATACGATGTGCTTGCCTGGGAAGCCGCAGGATGCTCCGTCGGTTGTACTGGTGTCGTTGCAGTAGGTGGCGGTACGGCGACCGTATTAGCAACGCTTGAGGCGATCGCCACCACCTGAAGCTCAACCTGCCCCAAATAGATACTGGTACCCTGACGCAGCGCTACTTCACCCTCAGTCAGCTTTTGCCGATTGACAAGGGGAGGGTTTGTATCTCGCAAATTTCGCAAGTAAAACCCGCCGTGCTGGGGATTATAAAAAATTTCGACGTGCAAACCCGATACTGTTGGATGAGTCAATACCAGGTCACATCGCACCGGATCACGCCCAATCCGAATGCCTCCAGACGAGTTAATTGACTGCTGTTTATCAGCAATGGTGTAGGTCTTGACGTGACCTGCCTCTACCCATTGCAGCGTTAATTGATTCATGCGCCCAATGCTCAATGCTAAGACTTGCTACAGCAGGTTATTCTCTGATTTCTAACATGATCTTGCATGAGAAACAGAAAATATGGGCGGAATCTTAATAGGGGCTAGGAGCTAGGGGCTAGGGGCTAGGGTTATGGAGGACCCAGAAGATAATTTATCTCCTCCCCCTCTAGCCCCTAGTTCCTAGCTCCTAATCCCTTCTCTTATCCCTTCCCTAGTAGCTCGGCGATCGCCTGTCGCTCGGCAGGGGGTTGCGAGGGGAGAACTTGACGAGTATCGGTGATCAACCAATCTAATGCGGCTGCCTGTACATCGATGGCAGCTCCAGTCTTGTCGATACAGTGGCGACCAAACACTAGCTTATCGACTAAGCGCACTCCGGGGCCAAGGCGAGAATATTCAAAGATGACGCTGTTGTCTACGGTCGCGCCGCTGCAAATGTAGCAATTTGGGCCAATCATTGTTGGTCCAATAATTGTGGCTCCGTCTTCAATGTGAGTCATGCCGCCGATGTAAACCGGGCCTTTGATGTCAACTTTGTCCCAATTCACTGAAACATTTAGCCCCGTGTAAATGCCGGGGGCAACCTGATGTCCCGGAATATCTACGTTCTTGACCTCACCCAGCAAGACACTGCGAATTGCGCGCCAGTAATCAGGTACTTTACCGATGTCTACCCATTCAAAGTCCATTGAGATGCCGTAGAAGGGCGCACCCATTTCTACCAACTTGGGGAAAAGTTGTCCGCCAATATCGTATTCCTCACCAGAGGGAATGTAATCTAAGATTTCTGGCTCAAAAATGTAAATACCCGTGTTGATGTCAGTACTTAGGGCTTCTTCAACGGAGGGCTTTTCCTGAAAGGCTTTGATCCGCCCTTCCTCATCTGTGACAACCACACCGTAGCTGGAAACTTCTTCGCGGGGTACGGGCATCATAACGACTGTGGCGATCGCACCCTTCTCACGATGCCAGCGCACAGCTGCGCTCAAATCTAAGTCGATTAGGGCATCGCCGCAAAGCACCACAAAGGTGTCATCAAAAAATGGAGAAAAATCTTGGATGCGCTTCATTCCTCCAGCGGAGCCGAGCGCTGCGCCAACCAGAGTTCCGTCTGGCTCAATTCGCCCTTCAAAGGAATAGGCAATCTGAACGCCAAATCGTTGACCATCTCGAAAATAGCCTTCGATTTCGTTGGCAAGATGGCTGACGTTCACCATGATTTCGTCAAAGCCATGCTGACGCAGTAGTTCCAGCAAAAACTCCATTACTGGCTTCTGCAAAATCGGAATCATTGGCTTAGGGATGGTGTAGGTAATAGGGCGTACACGAGTACCCTTACCTGCTGCCAGAATCATGGCTTTCATAAGTATTTTCTCTCAATCCTGGGCTAGGTTAGCTTCTGCTTAGTTGATGTCGATTTGGTCAACTTGTTCCAGTTTTCCATAATCTCTGGGAATTACTGGATACAAAATAGCAATTTTGCACAATCTACATTAAGCCTGTTAGCAAAACCGGAATTTACTTAATGGAAACTGCAGAAAAGCTTACAGGCAAGACAGTTGCACGACGTTCAATATCACCCGCAGCGAGTGAAAGATTTAGCGATCGCTTCAGTCTGGCAAGGCGATCGCTGGGAATTCTGGCTCAGTTGTTGCATCACGGCTTAAGCTCCGAACTTTCAAATCTTGGTAAAACTCCTCTTGAGATAGCTCCACCTTGGATTGGGACGAAAGAAACAGCAGTGCCCAAAACACGGCAACCCGATCACCCTGAGGAGAATGACTGTGCAAATCAACAGGTTTAGTAAATTCTGCCACTCCATTTCCGGTTGGATTAATCCAAACGTCTAGAAGCGACTCAAAATCTAGCCAGTCCTGCCCCTGACTGATCTCATCCCAATGCTCAGCGAGAAACTGGTCAATTGCGGCTGCAACCTCTGACAGGTTTTCCTGGTGAGCAAGCTGGGCGATCGCCCGCACCGCCTGTGAGCGAGATTGTGAGCGAGGGCGGCGCACCCGCGAACGGGGCTTTTGATCCACCATTGCAGTCGCCATTAGCTCAAGTTGAGCAATCAGCTCCTGGAGCGTGACCCGCCGCTGTTGGGGTGGACGGGCCACCGCCCGTCGCCGAATCCGTCGCTCTAAATGCAGCGGCAAGGGTTGACCTGCCCCTGCCTCATCTAACAATTCAGGTTCTTCGACGATCTCTGCTTCGGCTCCTGCCTCCAGGCGAGCCAGACTGTCTGCCTTCAGCAAAACCAGCATCGATGCATACAGGAAAGCCTGTCCTGATTGCGATAGGTCAGCCTCATAGGGTGCTCGACCTGACTCGACGGTTTGCGTTGGTTTGAGTTGACTCAGAAACCGATCGATGACTTCAATCACTTGCACATCCCAGGGATCTACTTCTCCTCGCTCTGCCAGGTCAATCAGCAGGGCGATCGCGTTTTGTGCCAGGGATTGGGTCATAGGAGAGAAGCTTACCTGATACGAATTCGGACAAAATACACCGCTGCTATCACAATCAGGTTGAGAAACAAAAGCGGCACCCACAAGCTCCAAGGGCTGAGCGGATCAATTAGGGCAGAAGCATTCATCATCAATAGCATTGGTAGCATTATCGTCAACAGCATCCAGCAAGGTAGACAAGCTATTTAGCTGCAAATACCTCAGTGACTTCGACATCTTCAGTTCGAGATTGGGAGGCAGGCAAAAGCCGTTGCTGCTCTTCTAGCTCTACCTTATAGCGCTGTACATCTTGCTCCAACTCTTCAATTCGAACGTCACGCTGACGAATTTCTTTCCCTGATTCCAACACCCGCTGAATCTGCGTCCAAACGCTAAAGACCCAGGCTAATGTTGCCCCAATTCCCATTGCCAAAAGCAACTCAACTGACAGGGGCGCTTGTAGCTCAACTCCTTCAACAACATGAATGACAGCAGGTTCTGTGTTCTCAATCCCAAACAGGACGAGAGCCAGGCAGAAGACAAAGATAATTACAAAGTTAATTTGGCGCATTGGTTAAAACCTCACTCTTGCGGATGACCAATCCAAATTGCCAGTAAGGTAGAACACACGTCAAGGTAGTCATGAAAGCAACAACCTTGAAACAGAGTCTAACAGCTTAATGATAGTAATACGTCTGATCCAATATGAGTGAAGACATGAGAATTAATTGAGGGTGTAAGGAATAAGGATTTAAGGAAAGTCATCAGTTAAAGATTTTCTACGCGACCTGATGCTTGAGACCCTCTTGTTCAAAGAATTGTAAAGCCGTTCGCCTCTTAGATACCTAGATCTAGAAAGCGGGGGATCTGCTAGCAGATCCCCCGCTTGTTAAGCCACATACTTGTTCCAACAAATCTCAGTCAGAAGCCAATCTCAGAGCTATTCCAACTATTTTATGGAACTGTAATCACGCCATACACCAACCAAGACGCCTTGAACTGTAACCCTCTCTAGAGGTTTTTTAATCACGTCATACTTAGAATTGCCAGGCTTTAGCAGAACATGACCTTGTTCGCGATAGAAGTATTTCAGCGTATTGCCTTCTCCTTCTACTCGAGCAGCAACAATGGTGCCATCCTTCAGGCGGTCGGGTTCTTGCACAGGGCGCATGATGACGAAGTCACCATCGGCGATCATTGCCTCGATCATGCTGTCTCCTGTGACCCTTAGCGCATAGTCTTGGGGACGAAGCTGTAGCCCTGCAATGTCAAGATAGGTCGTGTCGTCATCAGTAGCAGGTTCAAGCGCACCCCCTGCAAAAACTTCACCCCTAATTGGCACACCTTGAGCAATGCTATGGATCAGCCGAATTGTTCTTGCCTTGCCTTCTGTCCAATCAATGTAGCCTTTGGTTCGCAAATGCTCAAGACGGCTTTGAATAGGAGCGGGAGATTTAAGCCCCATCGCTTTCATCATTTGCCGAATAGAAGGAGAGTGCTGATATTCTTTGATGTAGCTGGCTAGCCAATCATAAAGCTGTTGCTGGACTTCAGTAAGGCGTTCCATAGGAGTAGTGTTGGGAGCGGTGGCTAAGAGCGACGGATCACTCCATAGAACATTTGTACCACCAAAACCTAGTGTTGTCTAGCCTTTTTGAAAACTTTAAAGAAAAGCTGAAGATACTTCTGACGATTTGCACCTTATTAAGCTCTTCTCTATCAGGCTCTTAAGGTCTAGCTGTTAGAGCTGAAGATGTCTTGCAAGATTAGAAGTTTTTAGAGGCTTAGGGTGGGGAAGTCTCTTAGTTGAAATTTTGAATTTCTAATTCCTCACTCTAAGTAAGATTACCACGCTTAATCTGTTCACGTTCGATCGCCTCAAACAAGGCTCGGAAATTACCTTCCCCAAATCCTTCTGCCTGGGTCAAACGTTCGGCGTAGCAGTAGGTTTGGCGCTCAATGATCTCAAAGAAAAAGGTAGGTTGCTCAAAGATTGGTTGAGTGAAAGCTTGTAGCAGCATTGCCTGGGGGGTGTCTTCTGACCAGTCTGCTAGCACTTGCTGTTGGGCGATCGCCTGCCACTCTGATTCTGCTAGGCAAAACCCAGGTCGCTGGCGCAACTGGCTGTAATAAGTGAGGGGAACGGGCAGAAAGTTTAGCCCCCGTTGGCGCAGATGGGCAATGGTCTGCACGATATCCCCAGTCTGGAGGGCAATGTGCTGTACTCCAGAACCCTGATGAACATCTAAAAATTCTTGAATTTGGGAGGTTGCTGAAGCAGGTTCGTTGATTGGAAACTTTACCCCACTTTCGGGGTGAACTAGAACCTGACTGGACAAACCTGAACGTTCTGTCTGGATTGCAAAGGTTTGCTGTCGTTCAAATCCCAATGTTTTTTCGTACCAAAGTACAGCGTCTGCTAAACTTCCGGCTGCAACATTCAACACGACATGGTCGATGTCAATGAAGTTGGGTAACACCTCTTGTTGGGTGGAAAGATACTGGCTCAGATCCAGCCTGATGAGTTGTTCAACTTCCTGTCCTGGCTCAGCCCGGTGAGGGAGTAGGGATGTAAATCCTGATCGCTCTACTAAAGTGTGCGTCAGGTCGCCCCAACCGGATATGCTGGCCCATTTCAAACAGCCTTGAGATTGCTGTTCTGTTTGAATGGGGTGCAGCAGTTGCGCTCCGTGAGCGGTTGCGGTGGCGATCGCCTGCTCTAAATTCACAACCTGAAAAGCAACATCTGCAATGCCAGCAGGGTGCAAGCTGAGATAGTCAGAGGCGGGGCTAGAATCGGTCAGCGGCGACGAAATGACAAAATAGATTTTGCCGTTTCTAACAACCTCTGTGTGAGTGTGAAGCGTAGAGTGCCCTGCAATTGAGTAGAAGCCAAGAGTATAAACAAACCAATCGCGCCACGCTATTGCGTCTTCAACATAGAAATGAACGTGATCGATGTTCATACTGTTTGAAAAGTTCGTCCCCAAAGCGAGGGTTGCTGTTGCTTATGAACTTAACTTTGCATCATTAAGCTGAGCTGTAAGTCATTCTCTAGGTAGAAAATCGTTCTATTTCGGTTTAATCACCAAAATCAAGTGGCTTTCTGGCTAAATATTAGCCTTTTGTAGCAATAGTTGAATTTTGCATTCCTTATCGTTGTGCAATCGCCACGACTCGATCGATGCTGTTAGCCTTGTATTGACCCGGCAAGTATTGGTCGATGTGACGAAACAGGGCAATAGGGGCAACAGTGCGACAAGTAAAAAACTCGACTGCTGCCTGGTCTGGCAAGAGCCGTACTTTAGGCGAGAGGTCTTTGGGCTGCTCGGTGCTCCACTGCCAGTTGACCTGAGCAGGTGGCTCATCGATTAAACGGTGATGGCTCCAGTTGCGGTGTTGACCTAGTGCCCCAATTTCTAGCAATTCTCGCCGTAGGAGTGAGGCGATGATAAAAGACTGAGGAGAGCGATCGCCCTCAATCGCCTGCATAAAATTTGTCAGGGCCGATTCGGGTTTAGGCGGTTGATCGAGAGCACCTGCCATGGCGATCGGCTTTTCAAGCTGGGCTGTCGTCCCAAACGCTTCTGGAATTGCCCAGACAACCCCCGCACCGTCTACCTCAGCTCGGTAGAGATAGCTAATGAGCCGAAATCCTGGTTTGAGCTTCAATCCCGGCAGCTTTGCCAGGGCGGTGCCTGGGTTAAGGGTGCTAACTAGCCAATGACCAGAAGGTCTAGGAGAGGTCAACTGGCTTTCAATCACTCCCCCAAACTTAAACAAATCGCCTAGAGCATCTAAAGAATTTGGTTCAGGCAATTTATCTGCCGACTTAGAACTAGTCCAAGTCCAATGTTGCTCCGACTTGGGTAGGAGTAACGTATTTTTGATGTACTGTCTAACCTTTTGCAGAGTTGCCAGCGGAAATTTTTGAATCGCCATGACCGAAAGGGGGGCTGTCAAAACAGAATAGCTGCCTGTGTAGCCAAGGCTACTAGAGACATACTACCCGTGCCAAGGGAGGGACTCCCTTCAATCTCCCAATCCCTTGTTGTGTCATTGCGCACTAGAGTCGGAGCTAGGCGGATCAACCCAGACGATAGGACGTTGCCCAGGTTCAATTCTGCTAGTTTGCTCCTGCATCACACTAGTCGCCTGACGCGGATCAAAATGTCGGTTAAAGTCTGTCTGGATCTGATCAACACGCCCTTCAACCGCAGCAACCTCAGTCGTTAGCTCACGCAGCTTTGCTTGCTGGGTCAGGTTGTAGGGAATGAGCTTGACCAAAGCAGAAACAGCAGCGATCGCCAAAACCACGTTCACTGCCAGCTTTACTCCAACTTCAGTCGCCACAACTTGATGGGGTTGGTGGCGCTGCTGCGGTTGTCGCCTTGTCCGAGGTACAGAGCGTTGAGCGGGGGGCGCGATGTGGAGTGGAGGTCTAGAGGGCTGGGTTGCGTTCATGATGTTGAATATTGCTCTATCCAAGGGGACTGCCGAATCCGAGAAAACCCCTAATTGAGAGCATACTCGCCTCGGAAAAGGAATCAAAACACCCCGAAGGGGTATGAGCTGAACTAACAGGTTGAGGCTAGATCAGATGGGACAGTAAAAGCAACCCTTTTGAAAATTCCTTTTGAAAATTAAAGACAGCTTTCGGGCATTTCTAGAAAATGACTATAACTCTGTGAGCCGTTGTGAGCTGAAGTATAGCAACTTCAAATGGATTGTGAGCGTTACACTGAAAAAATGTACCTCTCACAATCCATTTATCTCTAACTGATTTCAGTCTCCCTATACAAATTCTGGACGCGGAAATAAATTTCTACGCCCAGAATTTATGAACGGGGTAGCGCTTCGCGCCACAGAGCGTTACTTGTAGAGCTCTGTAGAGAGCCGAAACGCCATAACGCCAGGGATTAAAGCAACGACCAATGCAATAAAGATTTGGGTATCTGATAATGACATAGCTGAAAAACTCCTGATTTGATGGGCAATATGTTCTACTTCGTAGGCTTTGCGCCAACGTTCATCACTGTCGGCTAAATCACGTCATTCTTGAACAATTTGTCACATGATGTAACAGAGGCAAGCTTCACCTGTGCTGTCTTATCGCTAACCCGCTAAAACCCCTCTCGGCTTTACCCTGTCTGCTTCGGTTCTGTTTGCTCCATACATTTTTATCTGCTCTCTTCCTGTTGAAATGTCTATACTGGTTTGAAAACTTAAAATTTGGGGACTTTTAGGGTTATCAAATCATCCAATTTTCGTGATTTGTGAATTTTCCCGTTTCTGTATCTACTGCACCTAAGCTTCGCGAGAATCTCCTTGAACGCTTCTCAACCTACTCGAATTCAGTTTGAACGACAGCTCAGACGCTTACAGCGTGACGTTTTACGTATGGGTGCGCTAGTCGAAAATTCCTGCTGGCTTGCCCGCAAAGCTCTATTTGAGCGAGATCTAGATGCGGCCAAGCAAATTGCCCAACAAGATAAACAGATTGACCAGTTTTACCGACAGATTGAGCTTGACTGCGTGAATCTGATGGCGCTTCAGGCTCCTGTGACTCAAGATCTGCGATTGCTTAGTGCTCTCATGCAGCTTGTGCGCGATTTGGAAAGAATTGGCGACTATGCTGATGATCTGGGAGAAATTGCGATGAAGCTGTTTCCTTACCCAGTTCATCCCTGTATGGATCGGGTGCAGGTGATGTCCGATCGCTGTCGGGCAATGCTGGCGATGAGTCTAGCAGCACTTTCCAATCTGGATGCAGAATCAGGTTTGGATATCAAGGTTAAGGATGATGACGTTGATTCAGACTATGAGGAATTGTATACCCTGCTGGCAAACCAAACCAACATTCAGGGGGCGATCGAGCCAATTGTGCTGCTCGTGTTAGTGATTCGTCACCTGGAGCGGATGGCAGACCACGCTACAAATATTGGTAAGCGTGTAGCGTATATCGTGACTGGACAACGGTGAGTTTTGGAGTCACGGCTATTCCGACTATCGCTATATGTTTAGTTCTGAATTAGATGCAGGGTGAATCGGCTGTGCGAGGCGCACTCTAATTAGAACTTCAAGATAGATATATTATGAATCTAAGTAAATTTTTCGGCAGGATTTGACAGCTTCGCGCTAATTACGAAATATAAATACAGTGTACAGAGTGCAAATTAGCCGAAATTTTTTGCACTTCTCCAACATAGTTGACCTAATTCGGTGTTAGCTACCGTTGTCCCCCCTTAGCTGCACTGTCGCCCACTCATTGCTGTCACTGATGTCATTGCTCCCATTTTCAGATTGCGGAGCTAAAGCATTTTCAGCAAACTGATGGAACGAACGATGCAATCGCTTTTCGGGTCATTGTTTGATTTTCATGCCCTGATTGCAAGGAAAGCTGCAACAGCGGTGAGAAGGTTGGCTACGCAGAAGCAGGACTTTGAGCTGCTTGATACTGCGATCGCCAAGTTCAGATTGGGCTCGTGAGAGCATTAAAGAGGGCAATGAGCTTACTCAAGACAGGCTCGTGGCTCACTCAGACAGCAAAAGAACAAGGTCAAAACACCAAACTTACAGAGAAGGATCAATCGCTGCATGGAATTTTCGATCGCGTCGCTGCTGGCAAACTTTACGGATGACAAACTAGTAGCCCCCAAAGCTTTAGAAAAAAAGCTCAATTGTGAGGATGATGCCAGTATCCGTAAGCTACAAATTGCCCTGGATGCTTTGGAGAAGATCGGCATTTTAGTGAAGGAGCGAGGCAAATACCGCCGCGTATTTGAAGAAGATGTCGTTGAGGGCAAGCTGCGCTGCTCTAGTAAAGGTTTTTGCTTTGCCATTCAAGACAAGGAAGGGGCTGAGGATATCTACGTTCGCGAGAGCCAACTGAATACAGCCTGGAATGGCGATCGCGTCCTAGTCAAAGTGACTAAGGAAGGTAGTCGCAGACGCAGCCCTGAAGGAGAGGTGCGGTTGATTTTAGAGCGGGCTAACTCTTCAGTCTTGGCAAGGGTTAAACAGGCAGACAGCAGCTATCGCGCTGTTCCTTTGGATGATCGACTGTTGTTTGAGCTTGACCTTAAATCGAATGGCGGCAAACTGGAAGATGCGGTTGATCAGCTGGTTCACGTTGAAATTTTGCGCTACCCTCTGGGGCAACTGCCGCCCCTTGGCAGAGTTGCTCAGATCTTAGGAAGTGATGCTCAGGCGGCTTCTGACATTGACATTGTTTGCTGCAAACATGACTTGCCGCGTAGCTTTTCTGAAACGGTGATAGAAGCGGCTAAAGCCCTGCCAACCAAGCTGCGTAAAGGCGATTTAAAGAAGCGGCTAGACCTGCGTAGCTTGCCTGCAATTACCATTGATGGACCAAGTTCACCCTCCGGACCGGCAATCGATGATGCTTTGACATTGGAGAAACTCGATGGCGATCGCTGGCGCATTGGCGTTCACATTGCTGATGTCGCTTTCTATGTAGAACCTCAGTCGCCGCTAGATGTAGAAGCTCAGCGGCGAGGCACGTCGGTTTATCTAGGCGAAACCGTGTTGCCAATGTTTCCAGAGCAAATTCGCCGCTGCTGTGCTCTAGCACCGAATCAGGACCGCCTCACGATTTCGGTATTGCTGACAGTGGATCAGACCGGACAATTGCTCGAATTTGAAATCCAGCCCAGCGCTATTCAAATTCACCATCAGCTGAACTACCAGCAAGTTCAGGCGATTTTGCAGCGTAACCAATCTCCTGAAACAGATCCAACATTGAGCTATCCGCTGCCCTCTCTGGAGGAGCTACAGGAGTTTACGCCCGTTTTTGAACTGCTAGATCAACTGTTTGCTCTGAGCCAAGCCATTCGAGAACAGCGACGGCAGCGGGGTGCATTTGAGCTAAACCTGCCCGAAAAAATCTTTCCGAACGAAAGCAATCCAGAACTCGGCAAATACCTTTCGCCTAAGTTTCAGTATGACGACGAGGGAGCGTTAGGGGCAATGGTGGTTTCGTCCCTACTGCCAGCCCGTTCTATCGTTACAGAACTGATGATTCTGGCAAATCAGGTGGTTGCATCTCACCTTCAGGCACTCCAGGTGCCAGGAATTTATCGAGTTCACCGTACCCCTGACCCTGCTGATGTGCAGGAATTGCTGAAGTTGGTAGGCAATATGGGTATCGACACTCACCTGGAAGAAGAGGATGCGGTACATCCACGTGACTATCAACGGTTGCTGCGGGAGTTTGCTGAATCGAGAGCAGAGAAAGTATTGACCTACCTGCTGCTGTCTACATTTAAGCCTGCAATTTATAGCACTACGCCGGGAAATCATTTTGGATTGGCGCTAGAGCAGGGCTATACGCACTTCACATCGCCGATGCGCCGCTATCCCGACTTGCTGGTGCACCGGGTGCTGAACGCGGTGTTTGAATTTGGGCGCGATCGCCGTTCAACTCGCTCTAAAGAATCCGTGGATCTCCGCAGCAGCTCTTGTCACGGGCAAATCACCTGGAATGTGCTGCCGCCCGAAATTCAAAGTGAGCTAGAGGAACATTTCTCGGCAGTTGCGGTGCATCTGAGTGAGCGAGAAAAACTGGCTCAGGAAGCTGAAGCTGACCTGGAAGGGCTGAAGAAAGCCGAATTTATGCAGGAGCATACCGGGGAAGTGTTCCACGGTCTAATCACTGGAGTGCAGTCCTACGGCTTTTTTGTGGAAATCGAGGAACTGCTAGTCGAAGGCTTGGTACACGTCAGTTCCCTGAAGGATGACTGGTATGAGTACCGTTCTCGTCAGCAAAAGCTGGTCGGCCGCAAAAACCGCAAGCAGTACCGACTGGGCGATCGCGTTGAAGTTCAAGTCAAGAGCGTGGACTACTATCGTCAGCAGATTGACCTAGTGGCGGTCGGTGGCGGCAGTGAAGCCACCGATGACGATGTAGATGATGTTTCACCCCTTGAGCCGGAGCTAGAGCCAGAAAACGAGCAACCGTCAGAGGCTTATGATTAAAAACAGGGGTATTCCCTGGTGTCATTGCTCTGTGTAATTGCGTGTCTCTAACTTCACCTGCAACATCGACTTCAAACAAACCGCTAATTTTAGGAATTACTGGAGCCTCTGGACTAATCTATGCCGTTCGTGCCCTGAAATATTTGCTGGAGGCAGACTACTCGGTTGAGTTAGTTGCCTCCAAATCGACCTACATGGTTTGGCAAGCTGAGCAAAATGTGCGAATGCCTTTAGAAGCTGTTCAGCAAGAGCAGTTTTGGCGATCGCAAGCCCAGGTTGAAACGGGCGGCAAACTGCACTGTCATCCCTGGGGCGACGTTGGTGCAAACATTGCCAGTGGTTCATTCCGCACCCTGGGTATGGTGATTATGCCCTGTAGCATGAGTACCATTGGCAAACTAGCTGCAGGACTCAGTTCTGACCTGTTAGAACGGGCGGCAGATGTGCAGCTTAAAGAAGGGCGCAAACTGGTGCTGGTGCCCCGCGAAACACCATTTAGCCTGATTCATCTGCGAAACCTAACCACTCTGGCAGAATCCGGAGCTAGAATCGTTCCTGCCATTCCTGCCTGGTATCACAATCCTCAAACCATTGAGGACTTAGTCGATTTTGTTGTAGCTAGAGCGCTCGATCAGTTAGACATCAATTGTGTACCAATCAAGCGCTGGGAAGGACACTTGGGAGATGAAGCGTAGATGTAGAGGAGCGATTCCCCCTAAGGGGGAATCGCTTCGCATCGCTCCCCTTCCTCCTTCCCTTGATGCAACGGTTGCGCCATCAATCCTATACTGAGGATTGTGAATACCTACCGTCTACTGCCCGCTGTCCGATTATTCACAGTCGATCGCCCACTGGAGGATAAGCCGTGCCAGTAATTCGCCTTGCGCTGCTGCTTGCCATCCTGGGAGGGTTAACGCTATTTGCTCTGCAAAACTGGTCACCTGCGGTGCCGCTGGTGATTTTGGGAGTGCAGACGCAGGCATTTCCGTTGGCAGCGTGGATGGTAGGGGCGATCGCTGCTGGAGCCTTCACTACACTGGTTATCGCAGCACTATTTGGAATTTCTAGTACTTTTTCTGCCCCGCGCACTCGCCGTCCTGCTGCCCCACGCGAAACCAGCCGTTCTACTTCAGCCGATGAATCGTGGGACAAAGGCTGGGCTGAATCGCAGAATTCGTCTTATTCAACTGCTGCTACAGCGGCAGCCTCCACTGACACAACCACCAGCTACACCCAGTCAGCATCGCCTAAACCTAAATCAAGCTTTGACTTTAGCAATGATTGGGAAAATGTTGGTGCTCCTGTAGAAGAGTGGGAAGACTGGCAGGATTATGAGGAACCTGTAGATACGCCACCTGCTCAGGCAAGTCCTCAAGCGAGTTCATCCTATTCGAGTTCGTCCTACAATTCCCAAACCTATATTCAGGAGCCAGAGGAACGGGAGGAGTGGGAGGACTGGGAAGAGGAGCCGGATGCGCCTCCCCCAAGTCCTGCTCAGCCGCAGCAAACGGACTATGAGGTGCGCCGAGATCCCAAGACTAGCTATCAGTCGGGTTCGGTCTATTCCTATAGCTACCGAGAGCCGAGTGACTCTGGCGTGGGTAAAACCGAATCGGTGTATGACGCAGACTACCGGGTAATCATTCCGCCCGCGCGATCGCTCGATGAACTGGATAATGAACCTGCTTCCCGTCAAGACTTGGACGAGGAAGATTGGGATTTTGAGGACGATTTTGAGGATGAAGGCGATCGCCCCCGTCGTTAATCCCTAATGCCCACAAAAGCGACCTGTAATCTTGCCATAATCTCGATAAACTAAATCTTAAGAATTTGCTGTGGCAGGAACAATGGCAGGATCTTCATACGAAATTAACCCACTCAGCGATGTGACCGAGAAGCATCTGTTGAAGGGGGTCAACCTCTATCTGGTTGGCATGATGGGGGCAGGCAAGACAACCATCGGACGCATTTTGGCAAAACGGCTGAAGTATCGCTTTTTTGATACTGATGCCATGATTGAGCAGTTAACTGGAAAGTCAGTGTCGGAAGTCTTTGCCGAGTCAGGCGAAGAAGCATTTCGGCGGATTGAGACGCAGGTATTGTCAGAGTTATCGGCTTACACAAGACTGGCGATCGCCACCGGAGGTGGCATTGTGCTTCAGCGGCAAAACTGGAGCTACTTGCATCACGGCATTGTGGTTTGGCTAGACGTGCCCATCGATCAGCTTTACCTGCGGCTCAAGGGCAACACGACCCGCCCACTGCTGCAAACCCCCGACCCGATGCAAAAGCTGCAAACCCTCCTGGAACAGCGACAGCACCTCTATGCTCAGGCTGACGTGCGCGTCAGAATCAATGGCAGCGCTCCGCCTAGCTATGTCGCCAGTCGAGTTTTGGAAGAAATAGACAAAACAATCAAACCGAGCGATCGCCGTTCACCTAAAAGTTAAATCCGACAAAGTTAAATCTGACATTGTTGAGTGTGGCAACCTCCTCTAAACTGCATTCAACCCCTTCACAAAATTCAGTTGCCGATGATCAGCGAAGACTATCTCGATAGTGAATATATCCAAAAAGCCGAAGCAACTCGTGTCCGAGTCCTGAGTGAAGCCCTGCCCTACATTCAGCAGTTTGCCGGACGTACTGTAGTGGTCAAGTATGGCGGCGCAGCAATGAAAGACAGCATGCTCAAAGCCAAAGTGATGCGAGATATTGTGTTTCTGGCTTGCGTCGGCTTGCGTCCTGTTGTGGTTCACGGTGGCGGACCCGAAATCAACTCTTGGTTGGGCAAATTAGGCATTGAGCCGCAATTTAAGAACGGGTTGCGGGTAACGGATGCTGCCACAATGGACGTGGTGGAAATGGTGCTGGTCGGTCGAGTCAACAAAGAAATTGTGTCCCTGATCAACCAGGCAGGAGGCTCTGCGATCGGGCTGTGTGGCAAGGATGCCAATCTGATTAAGGCACGTCCCCAAAATGACGCAGGAATCGGTTTTGTAGGGGATGTCAGCAGCATTGATGCCAGCGTCCTGGAATCCTTGGTGAATTCCGGCTACATTCCGATTGTCTCTAGTGTGGCAGCGGATGATACGGGACAGGCTTACAACATTAATGCTGACACCGTGGCAGGTGAACTGGCGGCAGCACTGGGTGCAGAGAAGCTGATTTTATTGACTGACACACCCGGAATTTTGCAGGACTATCACGATCCGTCTAGCCTGATTGCCAAACTGGATATTCAACAAGCTCGTCAGTTAATTGAATCGGGGGTCGTGTCAGGCGGAATGATTCCTAAAGTGAATTGCTGTGTGCGATCGCTCGCTCAAGGAGTCCGAGCGGCCCACATCATCGACGGACGCATTCCCCACGCTCTGCTGCTAGAAATCTTTACTGACGCTGGAATTGGCTCCATGCTAGTTGCATCAGAATTTATGTCTTGAGCATCCTCCGACAAGGCTAGAGAGAATCGCCCGAAACGGCTAAAGACGTTCCATTAGAACCTTCATACAATGATGGAGGTCTAATTTATAACATTTCCCAAGTTGTGCATCACGTTCGCGACTGGCGAGTGTGACCAGAACGGCAATTCATCACCTCTACCCCTCTCTTCCTCAACTTCCCTATGCCCAGCTACTCTGCTATCACCTCAGCTGTAGTCCGTGACATCAAAGCCCGTGAAGATGCATTGCCCGTCCGCAATGAAGCCTGTCGCTCTCGCTTTTATTTTCAACCTGCGCCTGCTGCCAAAACCTGTCTGTTTTTTCATGGCTTTACGGCTGGACCATATCAGTTTGTGCCAATGGCAGAAGCACTGTTTCGGGCTGGGTACAACGTCCTAATTCCGCGAATGCCAGGACACGGGTTGGCAGGTGATTGGGGTAAAGATAATCCGCCACCGCTACCTACCAAAGCCGAAGATTACCAAAAGTTTGCTTTGCAGTGGCTTCAGCTAGCCCAAACGCTGGGTGGGCAGGTTGTAGTGGGTGGCTTGTCGGGCGGGGGAACGTTGGCGGGTTGGCTAGCCGTAGAGCGTCCTCAAGTGATTTCTCGTGCCATCTTGTATGCTGCATTTCTCAGCAGTAGTAGTAAAGTAATTGACCTGTTTGTTCGCAACCTCGACTCTTACAACGAGTGGGTGAATCCCAAGCCTGAGGCAGCGCGATATGGCTACAACGGATTTATGATTCCGGCGCTGCGAGTGTTCTTGTTGATGGGAACGGATATTTTGAAGCGATCGCGTCGAGGTCCGATCGCCCCCACGTTTGCAATTTCTAGTGAAAGTGATATTGCAGTGGGCAATCATGATCACCGATCGCTATTTGAGTCAGGCGTTAAATATCAGCCCAAATGCTGGTATCAGCGATTTGACCGGATTTTGGATATTCCTCACACGATGTTGACGCTGGAGGAAGGCAACAATTACCAGGATCTCCTGATTGCAATGACTAAAGCTTACATCGAGAGCGACCTAACCTGGACAGAAGTGGAGGACATTGGCTATTGCATGACTCGCGGCAAAACGTTTGACATAGCCGTATCGGAGCTTAACCTGGCACAAAAAGTCTCACGCGATATGCCTGCCATGATGACGATGGTAGATAAACGGGCGATCGCCATGTCCCGGGGTCCTCGCTCTAGGGGCGATCGCTAACGTTCTATCTTGATTGAACCTACGCTGCTAACGTATCCGAATCGTTCTAGTGTTAACCCGGTCAGAGTTGATGATGACTGGATTGATCAATGTCGAGTCGATGATCGTTGAGTCAACAATGACTGGATTCCTTAACGTCGAGCCGCTAGAAGAGCAGTTCACCAGCCCTGAAGTAGGACGCTCATTAATTGGAGTCACGCCGTAATAGGGATAGCAGTAGCGTTCTGTGCGAAGGATAGTCGTCCGAGACGAGTAGTCATCGTAGATTACAGAAGGTCTAACTCGAATCGTGCCATTCCTGCGAATGATAACTGTGTCGGCCACTGCGGAGGAGGCATCAATAGTGAAGGCAGCAGCACCCAGCGCTAGAGTACTGAGAGTTAGCAAGGGCTTATGCCAACTAGAGCGGAACGGATTAAGAGCTTGGAGCATTGGTCTACCTCAAGAGTCCATCAACAAAAAACGATCCTTCAATATTCCGTTCCCAAGCTTGACTTGGGAATGCCTTTAAAGTTTCTCTGCCATTTGGTTCCTGGAGGCAGAGCTTCTCACCCTCCATTTCAAGACGAAGCCTTGAAACGAGTTTTTGCATCGGGTAGAGTTCGCCCTAATTTCAATTTTAGGTTTTAGATTGGCAACTGCCTGCCCCAACCTAAAATCCGTTGCCCTTTAAAATTGAAGTAGCGATCGCATTGACTCGATCCTTAACCGAATTCTTGACTGAGTAAATCGTGAGTTCAGAAAACCTAGAAGCTGCAAAAGTGCAGTACCAGACGGGCAAAGCGGCCTTCGAGCGAGGGGCATACCGCCAGTCGGTTCAATGTTTAGAGAAAGCTGCCAGCCTGGTAGCGAGAAACACCGCCTTTGGTGGGGAGGTGCTGGTCTGGCTAATCACTGCCTACGAGGCCGCAGGACAGCGCCAAGAGGCGATCGCCCTTTGTGAAACGGTCAGCCGCCATCCCGACTATGAAACCCGTAAGCAAGGCAAGCGCCTGCTCTACATTCTCAAAGCCCCCCTACTCAAGACCCGTCCCGAATGGCTGAGCGAAATTCCTGACCTGGCAGCCCTAGACGAGTCTGAAGGCAACAAAGGCGGCACAAGCTATCCCACTCCTGCCAAACGTCCATCTCGTCCGCGCCCTCAACCTGACCCCGAACCGATTGATCTGAGTCAGGTCAACACCAAAGATAATGCTTTCATTTGGGTGGCGCTAGCGGCGATCGCCCTCACTATAGGGAGCCTGCTTTGGTTTAGTTAAGATCTGAATACTTCCCTTGCCCATTACCCCCCGAACATTGTGAGCGATTCTACCTTAGAGCAAATTTTGAAATTGGCTGCCCCACGAACTGAGTCGGCAGAAGTGTATTACCTGTCTAGCCAAGACACGCCAATTGAGTTTGAGAATAATCGGCTGAAAGCACTGCAAACCAAAGCCTTAAAAGGTGTAGCACTGCGGGTAATTTGCAATGGCAGGTTGGGGTTTGCTAGCTCAACTGACCTGACTCGCCTCGAAGATTTGGTCGATGCGGCGGTGCAAACGGCAGAAATTGGCAGTGTGGCTGAGTTTGACTTTGCTGATGAACTGCATAGTCAGAATGGTGCGGGTGATGCGGGCTATGTGCCGCCTGCGACTCAGGAACTGGTGGAAGTGGGCGATCGCCTGATCCAATCGGTTCACGATTACAATTCAGAGATTCTCGTAGACGTCGGTTTTCACGTCCGCTCCGGGCAAGCAAAAATCGCTACCAGCAAGGGCGTGTATGCAGAGCGGGCTAGCCAGACGACCAGCGCCAGCATTTCAGGAAATTTAGTGCGCGGTGAAGACTTTCTTCAGGCATACAGCTACGATGTGGGGCGCGATCGCATCCCTGACTATGACCGCATTCTGGCAGAACTGCTGCAGAAATATCGCTGGGCAGAGCAAAATGCCAACATTACCAGCGGCTCTTTCCCGGTGCTGTTTACCCCCAGAGCAGCAGCCAGTTCGCTAGGTGGCTTATTTGAAACGGTGCTTTCGGGTCAGGTTGTGGCACAAAAGGCTTCACCGCTAGCCGATAAAGTTGGCGAGACGCTGTTTGACAAGCGCCTGACCGTGTTTGAAGATCCCACGATCGGCGTTTCTGCCTGTGCGTTTGATGATGAAGGTACGCCGACTCGCCGCAAAGCTTACATTGACCAGGGTACAGTCAAAGGATTTTACTGGGATCGTCGCTGGGCTGCCCGTACTGAAACGGAGCCGACTGGCAATGGCTTTCGGGGTGGATTGTCGCGTCCCGGCCCTGATATGGTGAATTTCTGCGTTGCTCCGGGTGGCACTTCTACCGAAGACTTGATTGCCAGCATGGATGAAGGACTGATTGTCGATCAGGTTTTGGGTGCAGGACAGTCAAACCAGCTTGCTGGAGAGTTTTCGGTCAACCTGGACTTGGGCTACAAGGTGGAAAAGGGCAAAATTGTCGGTCGGGTCAAAAATACGATGGTCGCAGGTAATATTTTTGAAGCCTTCCAACACCTGGCTGACCTAGGAAGTACTCCAGAGTGGGTCGGCGGAGGGGCTTACCTGCCAAGTATGCTGTTCCAGCAGCTAGGAGTAGCTGCTCGACAAGGTTAGAGCCGTTTGAGGCGGGGTACGACGGGGAGGGGCGAAGCATTCGGCCGCAAAATTTTGATGATTGCAGCACATCTTTACTGAATGCGTTGCCCCTACGAAATCTCCTACACCCATTTTCCAACCACTACTCGAATCGTGCCGTCTTCTAGAATTTCCTCTTCTTCAATGGTGAAACCTTGCGTGGGAGCAGTTGCTATGAGGGTGTGATAGCCATAGCGTTGGGTTAATTGGTTGAGCCACTGTTGAGAATATTTGGAGCGATCGTATTCAGAAATGATTGCTTCAAAGGTGCCGTCAGCTTGACGCTGAAAACCAATGTCGTTGCTAAGCGGACCAATGTAGCGTCGTCGAACAATTATTTCAGCCGCTTGTGGACGAATATCGCCCCGATAGCCATAAAGATGCTCGGCAGTGTCAAACGCTTCAACCTGCCCTAAACCCATATCTGCTAAAGCTTTAATCAGTGCATTTTGATCCTTGAGCTGAGTTTTGATGCAGGTAAAGTGTGACATAGCAAAGAAGTGAAATGAAGAACTAAAACTCAGTTCCAAAATAGCTCAATCGACTTCCAAAGATTGAATCCCTTGCTGTAAGGTATATCGCTTCAATTCTTCGGTAAGCTGCACATCTTTAGAGGCTGTTCTGGCTCCAGCTTCAGCAGCCCAACGTTTGAGTGCTTCGATTTGGTGATGGGCGATCGCCGCTAGAGGCACCGTTTCCTCGATCGCCATAATAATGTCTTCTGTGGTGAAGTCCTGTCGCTGTCCAGGTTTACCCTGACCAAATGCCCGATGCATTCCGTCAATCACCACCTGTTCGATTTCTGCACCACTAAAGTTTTTGGTTTGCCGAGCTAGCAGGCTCAAATCAAATTCTCGCAGCCGATTGGGACGAAGTCGCTGCAAATGCACCTTAAAAATTTCCTCACGCTCTGGCTCAGTTGGCAGATTCAGAAAGAAAATTTCGTCGAATCGCCCCTTTCGCAGCAGTTCAGCAGGCAGAATTTGCACATTGTTTGCCGTGGCGACGATGAAAACAGGAGCCGTTTTCTCTTGCATCCAGGTAATCAGGCTGCCAAAGACGCGACGGCTAGTGCCAGAGTCTCCATCTGCACCGCTGGTAATGTTGCCAAAGGCTTTGTCGATTTCGTCAATCCAGAGAACACAGGGGGCGATCGCCTCTGCAAGCTGAATCATCTGTCTCGTCCGGTTCTCACTTTCGCCTACGATACCGCCAAACAGCCGTCCAGAGTCCAACCGCAGCAGGGGTAAGCGCCATTCGTGGGCGATCGTTTTGGCAGAGAGCGACTTGCCCGTACCCTGAATGCCAACCAATAGCACACCTTTGGGGTTAGGAATGCCGAACCGCCGAGCCTCTTCAGTAAACACCCCCTGTCGCATCCGTACCCAAAGCTTTAGATTTTCTAGCCCGCCGACACTTTTGAGCGAATCCTGAGTTGTAAAAAATTCCAAAATCTCAGTTTGACGAATGGCTTGCTTTTTTTCCTCCAGCACATGCACGATGTCCGTCTCATTCACCTGCTCTTTTGCAGCAATAGCCTTTGCCAAAATCCGCTGAATTTTAGTTCGGCTCAAACCCAGACAAGCTTTTACAAGCTGCTCTTTGGACAAACCTGAAATCTTTAGGTTTTCGGGCGCTATTCCTTGTGAAATAAGGTAATCAATTTCCTGGGCAGTGGGCAATGGAAAATCAATTACAGTGATTTCTTGCACTAGCTCAGGCGGCAAAGCTAGCGTATGGCTGAGTAAAACAATGGTTTTACGGTTGCGCTTTAGCTCTCGCGCTAGATTTTTTAGCGCTCGTACAATGGGCGCACTTTTTTCACTGATTGAGCTATTTAGAAATGGATGCAGATCTCGCAGCACAAAGATCGCGACTTCTTCGACATCTGCCTTGCCAATTCGACTTAGCGCACCCATGAGCGAACCCTTGTCTGAGCCGCTGTCCTCCCAACCGCGCACAATATCCCACAGCAACAGCTTTCGCGCTGGCTGAGCCTGAACCGCAACCTGACGCAAAACTGCCTCAACGGGTTCTTCTTCGGCAGCCACGATGTAGAGTAAAGGGTAGCGTGCCCGAATCAGCAAATCTAGCTGCTCGACCAAATCTTGGTGAGGACTGTAGGAATTGAAATCCGAACGCTGAGAATGAGTCATTGAACATTGATGCCTAGAATTTAGGATTGCCTAGAATTTAGCCACTGGACAGCGCCAACCTATCCTAGCTTCTACCCATGAGCTACATCCTCAAAAACCCTGGAATCGTTTGGAATCTGGTGCTACAGCATCTCCAGATGACGAGTTTGACGCTGGTTATTGCCGTGGCGATCGCCCTCCCCTTAGCGCTGCTGATCACCCGCTATCGCTGGCTAAACGTTCCAGTTCTGGGAGTGCTGGGGATTCTCTACACGGTTCCCAGTTTGGCACTGATTATTCTGCTGGTGCCGATTTTTGGACTGGACGCACAGTCAGTCATTGCGGCAATGGTGATCTACACACAGGTGATTCTGGTAAGAAATCTGGCAGTCGGGCTGCAATCGATTAAGCCAGCCATTTTAGAAGCAGCCAGAGGCATGGGAATGAGTCTTTGGCAGCGCTGGTGGCGAGTTCAGGTACCGCTGATTTTGCCCATCTTCTTGGCGGGGCTGCGAATTGCAGCGATCGTAGCGATCGCCATTGCCACCATTGGCGCAAAGTTTGGGGCAGGCGGGTTAGGCACCCTGCTGTTTGACGGAATCAACCAGGCTGGGCGCTACGACAAAATCTGGGCAGGGGCGATCGCCGTCTCCCTACTCGCCTTCATCATCAATGGTGCATTGCTAGCCCTAGAATGGGCAGCAAATCCCGGTAGACGCATTCAACAAACTACTCGTGCTCAAAAGAGACAGTTAGATAAGTTGCCCAATCCGAGCTAGAGATCCTTCACGCAAACACTTGCTGATAATCGCATCTTTGCTTGTGATTCAGCTCAACCCGTAGGTGGCTGTAGAAATCTTTGCAATGTTCCTAACCCGATTTCAGCTAATAGTGCCAGAAGCGCAACTGGGATCGCTCCAACCAACAAAACAGAATTGTCGTAAAGGGCAAATCCTAAGACAATGAAACTTCCTAGCCCGCCTGCTCCAATGAAAGCTGCAAGGGTGGCGCTAGCAATCACTTCCACGGTTGCTGTTTTGATCCCAGCGATAATCACGGGCAACGCCAGTGGAATCTCGACCAGGCGAAGTACCTGTCCCGGAGCCATTCCCATGCCGTAAGCAGCTTCTCGGATCATCGGGTCGATGTTACGAAAGGCGACATCGGTGCTAATTAAGATGGGGGGCATGACTAGCAGGGTAAGGGCGATCGCCGCTGACTGAAAACTCAGCCCAAAATAGGGAATTGCCAGAAATAGAATCGCCAGACTGGGGATCACCCGCAGCGCATTAAAGCCATTGATCAGAACCGTGGACGCTGAACGCGATCGCGCGCTCCACAACCCCAGCGGCAAACCCACAATCAGTCCAATCGCCAGCGGCACCAGCACCAGCAAAAAGTGTTGTCTCAGTGCAGTAACTAACTCGCCTACGTTGGTAGCGGCATATTCGTAAGCCTGAGCAAACACTTCCACGGTTGCGCTCCCTCTACATCGACCAACTACACTAACCAGCCTGTTTCGTCATTGTCATGGCGCTGCTGATGCACCTGAGCTGACCGTTGCAGTATCTTACCCACGTTGTCAGACTGCTGGTCGCACCAGAGCCGAATGGCAGACTCAATCGCTTGATTGCGATCGCCCGTCAACCGATCTAACCGCTCTAAAAGCTCAGCCTCTATTTTGATCACAACCTGCTGCTTGCCTGAATCGGAATGCATTCTAAAACCTGATCGCTCTACCAAATCGCTCTACCGGCACGTCCATCACTTTATCCTATGGCAAAGACCCGTATTAAGAATCGCATCAACTTGTTTAGAAACACATCAATTTATAGCAATGCCTTTCTCTCCAGGGCAGTCTAGAAAATAAGCGACAGAATTATCACGCTCCGCCTAAATTTAAACCTCTTATCTAGCTAATCCCCTAAACTTAGAGTCGCTTTAACTAGCCACCTTTCCCGCATTTGCAGGTAGGGTCTTTAGCCCTCAGTTTGGATCACACTCTTCACTTGATCTCAGCTTGTTATGCATACTCTCAATCGAATTTTGGAGCAAAAAGTTTTAGAGGCAGATGGTAGCTACCTTGATGCTCAAGGGCTTCAACCCCTAGAGCACTATCTTCAAAGCTATACAACTCGCCTGGAAACTTATCAGTACTTACGTGACCAAAACCAAAAGCTGGTTTTACAAGCACTGCGAAAACTAGCCCAAGTTTATCCAGAACTGATTCAGAAACATGGGCAGCGCTGTCAATACGACATGACAGAAGTGCTTCGTTATGTTGCTCTATCAATCTTACGGGACGATGAAATTTTCTTCAAAGAGCAGATGATGTCCTGGTTGGACACCATTCTCATGGCCCACAAGAAAAATGCTCAATGTATGGTGGCCTATCGTTATCTTCAAGAAGCGATTCACACCAACTTACCCGCTATAAGCAGTAGCTTGGTTCGCCCCTACTTAGAGAGCGTCATTACCTCTCTCCAATCTCACGCTTAAATTTACGCTTTCCTAACCACACCTGCGATCTTCAGCCATTCCATTCAACCCTAAACGCAATCAATGGAGCGGTCTTTCGCATGGAAAATGTTACCCCAGTTACAGTTAGTCGCCATTCTCCAGTTGAAGAACGGCAATCTGCGCTGCATCAGATTTATCAACAAGTTCTCGAACGACAGCCCTACAGTTTCGAGCGAAGAAGTCTGGCGCAAGCAGAGAAAAACTTTCTCACCGATAAGATTGGAGTACGGCGATTTCTTAAAGAATTAGGTCAGTCTGAAGCTTATCTTAAAGCGTTTTATTTTAATTGCTCTAACCTAAAATTCCTGGATTGGTGCTTTAAGCATTTCATGGGTCGCGCACCGTTTGACCAGGCGGAGATTGAGCTTTACAGCAACATTTTGCTAAAGCAAGGAGTAAAACAAGTCATTATGGCCCTGCTCGATTCGGAAGAATATCGCAAGGCGTTTGGCTGTTTTACCGTTCCTTATCCCCGGCAGCAAAAGCAGTACGAATCTCCTAAGGCATATCTGGAGTCGAGTCTGCTGAATCATGAATATTTTGGGCAACGGGGCTGGGTTGTACCAACGCTTTACTGGCGACAGTTTGGGCTAAATTGTGACGCTGGAGTATGCCGACACCCAGAAGCTAATGAGTCACATATACCCGTTTCCTCAACTGCGGAAATGCTACAAGCAGAGCTACTATCACTGCTACGAAAGATGGACGTTGCTCAAGCAAAACAAATCATTGGCTCCCTGTCACCCCAGCAGCGAGAACTGCTGAGACGATCGCTGCGAACTTAGGATTAGTCGCTGTAGCCCCATAAATCAGAGTAGGGGCAAAGAAGCACTGCCATTTGCAGAAGCTACGAAGAAGCAGCAGAGAACACAGCCGTAGAGCCTTCTAAGCTCATAGAGTGACTGTCCTTCATAAAATCGCGGTCTCGCATCATTTGATATAGATTGATGTCTGACTCTAGCAAACACGCATGACCGCTATTGGGCAAAATCAAGACTCTTGCATTCGGAAGATGTCGCGCCAAGATCTGCACTTCTGAGGCAGAAGGCAGAAGGCGATCGCGCCGACTGCCAATTAGCAAAACAGGCTGTTTTAGCTGCTTTAACTGATTGGCAGTAACCCTGAACTCGCGTAAGAGCGACAGCCGCCAAATAGATGCCTGCTGGGGAACTGATAGCATTGCTTCGATTAGGGCACGGCGATCGCCTGCCTCAATTTGCCCTAACGATGACAGAAAAGGCAACAATCCATAGCAGGACAACTCATATAGAGGCTCTGGCAGCCATTGAGTAACTAGCGATCCCCATTGCATCCAGGGGCGACGGGCAAAAGAAGAGGCAGGGTTAACTAGAATAATTCGATGAAACAATTGGGGCGATCGCAACGCTACTTTCATTGCCAGACAGCCGCCAAACGATTCTCCACAGAGGTAAATTGGGCGGTGATGCTCTCCTTCCAATTCCGTCCGAATTAGTGCCAAAACCTGTTCGGCAAGCTGATCCCAGCCTGTCATGTCGGTTGGGGGAATTGCCAAACAGCGAATATCAAAAGTAGGTTCCAAGCCTTCGGTCTGCACACGCAGCAGTTCACCCGTGCCATCTAAACCGGGAAGGAAAACAAACAAAGGCGCTTCAGGTTTAGTTTTGCGAGGAGTGCGGAAATAAACCTGACGAGGAATTGCTGACATGTTAATAACCCTGGCTTAACAAGCTGCTGATTTCTGAATGGCAATGAGCGGTTAAGTCTGCGACGACTGTTCTTGCCTGCTTTCCCTGATAACTCTGGCGCTGAGACGCTGTAATCCACAAAGGTCGTCCCACCAAAATATGTACCCGCTGGTAAACCACCATCGGGTGCCAACCGTCCTGGTCAAATAGCGGTTCGGATGGGTCAAACCAGCTCAAAAGCTTGAGTGGAACTGCAGAATTGGTACTTTCCTCGTAAGAGGCGATCGCCACTGGCAAAACCGCCAGCTCTTGAATTGGGGCACGTAAAGCTAAATGAGCAAAGCCACGATGAAACTCCCCTAACTTTTCTGCTGCTGTGACCTGAATCATCGGCTGTGCCCCTTCTGGAAACACACCTACAGCCTGTTTAGTTTGCAAAAGTCGGGTCGCCTGATCAAAAAACGCCTGTTGACGCTGTTGGGGTGCATCTAAAGGGAAACAGCCCATTCGCGTCACCACCTCGCGCATCAGAGGTACTTGCCCCATGTAGTGGTGACAGGCAAACCGAATCGGGCGATTAATCGCCGCCATCAGCAGTGGCGCATCCATAAAGCTGCGATGATTGCTCACAACTAGAATCGCACTACTCTGCGGAACCCGATCTTGGTGATATGCAAACAGCCGGGTTCCTAGGACAGTAAGCAGTTGGCGGGAGATGAACAGAGGATCATGCAGCAACATACGTAACCATCAAAACTATCCTGCTAACTCGTCGCTGGCGAAACATGGAATCAACTACCATGTCCATGAATTCAGTAGCTTGAGGAGGCTAAGACGGAGAAAAAAGCAACTTTGACTTTCAACCTCAACACAGAAGCACTAGAATTAGTACGAGCTTAATATTAATTTACACTATCAAATTAACCTCTAGCCCTAGAGATCGATAGATTCTCAAGCTCTTGCTCTAGTCCTCTGGAATGATTTTCATCCGTTTTTAAATTGCTCATACCCTTCCACAACCTCTCGTCCTATTTTGAGCAATATTAGTCCTCGTTGACTCTAATTTGAGCAATATCTGAGCATCCGGTTACCGTGACTGAGTTAACTTAAGATTTTTTGCATTATTTTGAGTAAAGTTTACGCATAAAATGAGAATGTTTACACTCCAACTATCACATTGAATTACGTGCTACTCCTAGTGTCAGTTCAATGCGTCTAAGCTGGAAGAGCTAAGGTAAACATAAGCGATACAGCATCCGTGTACTAGTTTTCTTTGTTTAATAGCTGATGACGGCTTTTAGGAGTACGGTTTAAGATTTCCATGAGTTCTACCGCTACCGGCAATCATACTTTTTCAATAACTACACCGATTTACTATGTAAATGATGTACCTCACATTGGCAGTGCTTACACCACGATTGCAGCCGATGTGATTACTCGTTTTCATTGTCTTCAAGGAATTCCTGCCCTGATGATCACGGGTACGGATGAGCATGGACAAAAGATTCAACGTACTGCCGAAGCATTAGGGCGATCGCCCCAAGACCATTGCGACTTGATTGCAGGTAGCTTTCAAGACCTCTGGAAGCTGTTAAACATCCAGCCCGATCGATTTATTCGCACAACCTCACCCCGCCACGAGGCGATTGTGCGAGAGTTTTTTGATCGCGTCTGGCAGAATGGCGATATTTACATGGGACAGCAGCAGGGCTGGTATTGCGTTTCTTGTGAAGAATTCAAGGAAGAGCGAGATCTTTTAGAGGGGCACCGCTGTTCGATTCACACCAACAAGGAAGCGGAATGGCGCGATGAGCAGAATTATTTCTTCCGTCTATCTAAATATCAGGGTCCATTAGAGGCGCTTTACCAACAGCAGTCTGATTTCATTCAGCCTGAGAGTCGTCGCAATGAGGTGCTGAGCTTTGTAGAACGTGGTCTTCAGGATTTCTCAATTTCCCGAGTCAGCGTGGATTGGGGTTTCCCGGTGCCCGTTGACCCCAAGCACACGATCTATGTCTGGTTTGATGCGCTGCTAGCCTACATTACGGCTCTGCTTGAGCCCGACGATGAGCCAACGCTAGACAACGCCTTGTCTCGCTGGTGGCCAATGAATCTGCACCTGATTGGCAAAGACATTTTGCGGTTTCATGCGGTTTACTGGCCGGCTATGTTAATGTCGGCAGGGGTATCTATCCCAAGACAAGTTTTTGGTCACGGTTTTTTGACCAAGGACGGGCAGAAGATGGGTAAAACGCTGGGAAACACGCTTGACCCGGTAGAGTTGACCAACCGTTATGGCTCCGATGCCGTTCGATACTATTTCCTTAAGGAAATTGAATTTGGGCGGGATGGTGACTTCAACGAAACTCGATTTATCAATATCCTCAACGCTGATTTAGCCAATGATCTGGGCAATCTGCTCAATCGCACTCTAAAGATGGCGCAGAAATATTGCGATCGCCGCGTTCCCAACGTTTCTGCTGAAGATATCTCTATCGAAGACATCCTCAAGTCGAAGGGTTTAGCTCTTGGTAATCAGGTCATTCAGGCGTATCAGTCTTTAGCATTTAGCCGTGCTTGCGACAGCATCCTAGCTCTAGTTCGAGCTAGCAACAAATACGTAGATGAGCAAGCCCCCTGGACGCTTTACAAAAAGGGGGATCAGGCTGCGGTCGAACGGGTGCTGTACAGCGTTTTAGAGTCCGTTAGGCTGGCGGCTTATTTGCTGTCGCCCATTATTCCTGACATCAGTACTGCAATCTACCAACAGCTCGGTTTTTCTGTTGACTTTAACAATCGGGATACAAATGCCCTTGTCCCGTTTACGATCCACACCGATTGGGGAGCTCTACCAGCTAATCAGTTGCTCGGTGATCCCCAACCCATTTTTCAACGGCTTGAGCCTCCGCTTTAGATCCACTTTAGACCTGATTTCTGCTTTATATTAAGCGATCGCCCCTATCAGCCTAAATTCTTTCAGCTCTATAAACTATTCACTTTTTCATAAAATGAGGTCTTAAAACCATGTTTAATAATGTAGAAAATGACTCTGTTTTTACACCAGAGCAGGTATTAGAAAATCGCGGACGAGTAGCCATTTTCATCGATGGCTCGAATTTGTTTTATGCCGCCCTACAGTTGGGAATTGAGATTGATTACACTAAGCTGCTTTGCCGTTTGACGGCTGGCTCTCGACTGTTGCGCTCTTTCTTCTACACCGGAGTTGATCGTACCAATGAGAAGCAGCAGGGTTTTCTACTATGGATGCGCCGTAATGGTTATCGAGTAATTTCCAAGGATTTAGTACAACTACCCGATGGTTCAAAGAAGGCAAATTTGGACGTTGAAATCGCAGTAGATATGATGGCGTTGGTTGGCGCTTATGACACAGCCATTCTCGTCAGCGGCGACGGTGATCTTGCCTATGCAGTTGATGCAGTCAGCTATCGCGGAGTACGCGTCGAAGTTGTTAGTCTTCGCTCGATGACTAGCGACAGTTTGATCAATGTTGCCGATCGCTACATCGATTTAGATAACATCAAAGAAGATATCCAGAAAACGCCCCGACAAAACTACACCTACCGTCCCCTCTCTAGCATCGGCATTACAGACGACCAGACTGAAGGTTAAAAGAATGCGTCTCAAACCACTGCCCTTGAGTCGGTCCGTAGCGTGGTCGCTTGTTGTTCTAATGCTGTTGGTCACCCTTCCTGGATGCAGGAGGGGCAATCGGGCATCTGAACAACTCGCAGAAGACAGTTCTGCGGTGCAAAACCTGGAAAGTAACCTGACGTTTAACAACATCACCCTAAACCAGGCAGACGACCAAGGGCAAACGCTCTGGAAGATTGAAGCGGATCAAGCGACTTACAGTCAGGATCAACAGGTTGCTAGAGTTGAAAACCCCGAGGGAGAGCTATTTCAAGACGGTAAAGCCGTTTTCCAGATCCGTGCCCAGAGCGGAGAAGTACAGCAAGATGGGGAAAAAGTTGTTCTAAACGGACAAATTGTAGCCACAGATTTGCGGGATGGAATGGTGTTGCGGGGCAATCAGCTAGAGTGGCGCCCTGAGGAGGATCTGCTGGTTGTGCGAAACAATCTCAGTGCAACCCATCCTCAGCTTAGAGTTTCAGCAACAGAAGCGCGAGCCTACAGTCGAGATCGCCGAGTAGAGCTATTAGGCAAAGTGGTTGCGACTTCACGTGACCCAGCTTTGCGGCTCAATGCTGAGCATTTGACCTGGAGACTACAAGACCAAAGGATTGTGAGCGATCGCCGCATTCAGGTTGAGCGTCTGAATGGCAATCGAGTAACGGATCGAGCAAACGCCGATCGAGCAGAAGTCAATCTCAAAACCAAAGTTGCTACCCTCAGGCAAAGAGCGAACCTGGCTCTGCAAGACCCTCCAGTGGTAGTCACCAGCAACCTACTGGTGTGGAATCTGCAGAACGAGACTCTAGTTTCCACCCAACCTGTCACAGTGCAGCAGCGTCAACAGCAAATCACTCTAACGGCTGACCAGGGACGCATGGACATCAACCGCAAAATCGTTTACCTGAATCGCAACGTCACAGCAGTCAGCCAGCGCAACCAGTCAGAACTGGATTCAGATAGCTTGACGTGGAATATGAACAACCAACAGGTTGTCGCTGAAGGGAACGTAACCTACAACCAGTCTAATCCGCCGCTGAATTTGCGAGGTCCTAGAGCCGTTGGTAGGCTTCAGGACCGAACAGTTGTTGTGAGCGGTGGGCGAGTCGTTACAGAGATTATTCCTGGAAGTATTAATTGAGTTAGCTCATTAAGCAGAAACAGGATGCTGTCCATAAAATGGTAAGACGGTTGACCAGTCAGGGCGCAATTCTTGTTGCCAGCCAAGGTGAGCTAACTCCAGCAAACTCGTAGCAGTCATTCCTAAACCGCCTTCAGCTTGAATCAAGCGATAGGGACGTGTCCAGGTCGGTAACATCTGCTGCCATTTTTCCTCCGCCATAACGGTATCTGGCAGAAGCTCAACTAGTCCTGCATCACTAATGCCATAGATGGCAACAAACAGCTCTCCTCGCTGGGCACGCATTTGTACGGCTACATCAGTCCTACTAGCTTGATCAATCAAAGCAGTAGAACTAGCTTCAACGCTGGCAGGGTTTAAACCAATCGTTTGCGATCGCCCATGCCACGCTACTGCTGCCAGAGATGAAATACCGAAGAGCGGAAGATTAAGCTGCTGTGCCAAAGTTCGAGCGGCAACGACACCAATTCGCGTTCCAGTGAAGCCGCCTGGACCTTTAGCAACAGCAATGTACTGTAGATCTGCCCAGGTTTGAGGTTGCATAAAGTCGATCAAATATTGATGTAGGTGACTGGAGAGCGATCGCCCCAAATCCCAATGCTGCGATCGCCCTTCTCCAGCAAAGTTGCTTAACGCCAACCCTAAATCAGAACTACTAGTATGAATCGCCAATCCATAGCTGCTCAACTGTTATTGCTCCCTTTCATGCTTAAACGGTAAGTGATAAATCAGAAGGAATTCTTCACCCCTCATCCTGCTTACCTATCCTCCTGCCAAATCTTTATTTTCCGATCCCAGCCGCCGCTGGCAAACATTCTTCCGTCCGAGAAGGCGATCGCCGTTACGTTTCCAGTATGTCCCTCAAGGTCACATAACCGTTTCCCAGTTTCAAGCCGCCAAATTCTTACCTTTTTGCCACTGCCACTAACGAGCCTTGCCCCATCAGGGCTAAACGCAATAGAGCGGATGCCTGCGCCACCAGAAGCTTCTTTAGAAAATGTATTGAGAACCCCTCCTGTACCCAAATCCCAAAGTTTAATCGTATCTGCATAACAGGCGGCAAGCGTTTTTCCATCCGGGTTAAAGGCAAGGGCATAAACAATTTCTAAAACCCCTTTTAGCGTAAGCAACAATTCCCCCGTATCGACCTGCCACAGGTTAACCACACAGTCATATCCAGCACTGGCAAGAATTTTTCCATCTGGACTAAAGGCGATCGCTTTCACTCCATTAACCCAACCTACATGTCCTCTCAACGTGCGGATTTCCTTTCCTGTACGAAGATCCCAGAGTTTAATTGTGCAATCATCGCTACCACTAGCCAAGATTTGCCCATCAGGATGAATTGCAACAGTAGTTATAGCTCTGGAATGTCCAGCAAAAGTACGAATCTTAGGGCCAGTTTTCAAATCCCACTGCTTAATTGTGTGGTCATAGCTACCGCTAACCAAAAACTGCCCATTTGGGCTGAAGGTTACAGCGCTTACAAAATCTAGGTGTCCAGGCAATGTCAGTTTTGCTTGCCCAAGCTGGGGATTCCACAGCCTCACATTTCTGTCCTGACCCACACTAGCTAACGTTTGCCCATCAGGACTAAAAGCCAGCGCCAGAATTGGCGTGAAAACGCTCCACTGCCCCTGCACGGTGCGGGTACACTGCCAGGTGGATGCGACAGGCGAGGTTTGCTCAACCCGATGCAAGGGTGGGGCGATGGAAACAGCTCGCGATCTTTGTATCGTTTTTGCCTGTTCCACTAACTCAAGTGAAGATACCGACGGCGAAGACTCAGCAGCGTACAAATCTTGGAGAATCTGATCGGGAGTCTGATAGCGCTTATTGGTTGCCCGCTCTAGCATCTTGTCGAGAATTTGACCGAGGCGATCGCTCACTGGGTAACTCAAATAATCTCGCCAAATCCAAGCATCATCTCCGACACTCAGCAAATCAAACAAGTGCATTCCGGTCAGCAGGTGCACACACACAACCCCCAAGCTGTAAAGATCGCTTGAATATCCGGCTTTGCCAACCGTCTGCTCTGGTGACGCATATCCGGCACTGCCAATCATGGTGCCAGTTCTAGCCAGGGCAGTTTCTGAGGCGCGTTTAGCGGCACCAAAATCAACCAGCACCAATTGCTGATCGACCCTACGCCGAATCATATTTTCAGGTTTAATGTCTCGATGAATGACCTGATGATTGTGGACAAACTTCAGTACAGGCAGAATCGCAATCAAAAGCTGGCGAATCTGAGCTTGATCAAAGCAGCCTACTTCCAACAACTCTTCGGACAAATTGCGTCCATCTACAAATTCTTGAACCAGATATTGAGATTGCTCCTGTTCAAAGTAAGCAATCAGCGCTGGAATTTGAGCATGTTTGCCCAACTCATCCAAGCGGCAAGCCTCTTGACGAAATAACTCCGCCGCCTTGTCACTATCGCGCAGGTGGGGCGTTTGTGGAAAAAACTGCTTAATTACATAGCGCTGATCCGTTGGGTCTTGCTCGTCTGTGACTAAAAAAGTTCTGCCAAAGCCGCCCTGCCCAATGGGTTCCAATGCCCGGTAGCGATCGCCCACTAGCAGTTTTGAGCCACAACTCTGACAATACTTCGCCTCAGTAGGGCTATAAGGCTTTTGACAAGCAGGATTGAAACAGTAACTCATGCGAAAGAGTGGCAACGAGAGCGGTGTAGGCAAAAAACCACCTACTTTGATCATGAACAACTTTCCTAACTTGTGCAGTTCCATCTCCGTCTAAATACTGCAAGTCCTACAAAACCGTCCAAAGACTGCGTATTTCCTGCATTTCAAAGTCAAAGTCACTTTTGTTAGCTTACTTTCTGAACCAGGCTGAAAGCTGCTTTAAAACCTTTCAGTCTGACACCAAGCCAAGCTTCGCTCACAAGAATCTGGAGTTCTAATCTTATGGTTTCAGCAAACGGCCAGGGTGCGGCATGTAGCACCGATATCTTGGAGCGATCGCTACCCGTCAAAGACCTACATGGCAACGCGCTTTATTTCCCATCCTCCATCCTAGAGTCACCTCAGAAGCTAGTGATCGTTGATTCCAGTATTGAGAACCACCGCACCTGGATGAAGCAGACTGAAATCAAAACCAAGAAGTTTTTGCTCAATCCCGACTCAGATGGAGTTGAGCAAATCACCCAAATCCTTGATCGACATTCTGAAATCTTTGGACTTCACATCATTTCTAGCGGAACGTCCAACCACCTCTGTCTGGGCAGTACTAAACTGGGCCTCCACAACCTCGATCGCTACGCTTGGGATTTACAAGACTGGTGCAGTTCCTTTTCTGCCACAGGTAGCGGAAAGATTGTTCTTTACGGCTGTACTGTTGTAGCTGAAAGTCATGGCTTTGAGTTTGTACACCGCTTCAGTCAACTTACAGGTGTAGATGTCATCGCTTCTAGTACCTAGTTCACAACTTTGCCTTTGAGCTTCATGATCCCTTGATAATCAGGGTTTTCTTGCTTTTGAGGGATAAAAACTGAAGATTATCGGGCATTCTGCAAATAGTTCTGGTGGAAGTACGACCTTAATAGTGCAACCTCATCATGTGCGACATTCCTGATTGCATTAGCCCAAGAGATCTGTTTTGGCTGTGGTATAACCGGGCAACGTTACGCCAGAAGAAGAACGCACGTCAACTTTTCAAGCGGTTTGTTACAGCCGCAGAAACTGAACGGGTGCTTCAGGTAATGTTGCAGCTTGAAAGCTTGTCCGATAATTCCCCTCACCTATAGTCTGGCTGACATACAGTTTGCGTGACCCACATTCTGTCTGCCTTCCTGTTTGCTCCCCTCCCGGTGCATCCTATTCTGGTAGATTTAGCGATACCATCAACTCTTGGTTTATTTCTGCTAAAGAAACAAGATTGGTGCGCTAATGAAAAGAACATTGCTGTCTGCTCTGCTGGTGCTGATGCTGCCCTTGGCTGCTTGTTCACCTGGTTCAGAGACAGCTTCATCGCCACAGGATTCTGTTGCCCAACCCTTTGTCACAGGTGCAATTCCTGACCAAGATCCAGAAAAGCTCCAGCGACTTTACAGCAAGCTGGCAGATTATCTGGAGGCAGAGTTGGGAGTACCTGTCGAATATCAGCCCGTCACGGACTACACAGCAGCGGTCACGGCTTTTCGAGTAGGTGACTTAGACATGGTCTGGTTTGGCGGATTAACTGGGGTGCAGGCTCGGTTGCAGGTTGAGGGATCGGAGGCGATCGCCCAGCGTGACATTGATGCTGACTTTCACAGTGTCTTCATCGCCAACAAAAATACTGGCATTGCTCCACTCAATGACCTGAATGAACTGACCAACCTCAAAGGGCGAACGTTTACCTTTGGCAGTGAGTCTTCTACGTCGGGTCGGCTGATGCCGCAATACTTCCTGGAACAAGCAGGTGTGAGCCTGGAAGATTTCCGTGGAGAAGTTGGCTTTTCACAATCACACGATGCCACAATCCAGCTTGTGGAAGCTGGCACGTATGAAGTGGGCGTTCTTAATGAACAAGTCTGGAACAGCCGGGTTGAGGCAGGCGATGTTGATTTGAGTAAGGTGGATGTGATTTGGCGATCGCCCGCATACTTTGACTACCACTGGGTGATCAACCCTCAAGTCAAAGAGCGTTACGGGGAAGACTTTGTCGAGCAGGTGCAGGCAGCACTGCTGAAGCTTGACCCCAATGTGCCGGAGCAAAAGGAAATTTTAGAGTTGTTTGGGGCAAATCAGTTTATCGAGACGGAGAATTCCAACTATCAGCAGATTGAGGACGTTGGGCGGGCGATCGGCAAGATTCAATGAATTCAGATCCCATCTTTGAGCTGAGACGAGTAACTCAGCAGTTTGGACATTTCCTGGCACTCGATGACATTAACCTGCAAATTTATCCTGGTGAACGGGTAGCACTGGTGGGGTCCAGTGGTGCTGGGAAAAGCACGCTATTGCGCTTGCTCAATGGAACCTTGTTGCCCAACCGAGGAGAAGTGTGGGCGTTGGGAAAAAATCTCAGTCGCCTCTCTTCTCGCCAACTGCGTCGTGTGCAGCGGCAGATCGGCACAATTTATCAGCAGTTTCAGTTAGTTGATAGCCTGCGAGTGATTCACAATGTGAACGCTGGTCATCTGGGGCGCTGGTCATTTTGGCGGGCAGCCCTATCCCTGGTTTACCCGCTGGAGGTGAAAACTGCCGCTGCTGCCTTGCATCGAGTTGGCATTCCTGAAAAGCTCTATGCCCGAACAGATCAGCTCTCAGGGGGGCAGCAGCAGCGGGTGGCGATCGCACGAGTTTTAGTCCAAAATCCGCTAGTAGTTCTGGCAGACGAACCTGTCTCTAGCCTTGATCCAGCACTTAGCCAGGAGGTAATGAGTTTATTGCGAACTCTGGTGCAGGAATCGGGTAAGACGCTTGTGACCAGCCTCCATTCAGTGGAGCTGGCGCGAAGCCATTGCGATCGCATCATTGGGCTGCGAAACGGCAGAATCCTATTTGATGCACCACCCGCTTCTGTTTCAGCTGAAATGATCGATGCCCTCTATCGGCTGAAGGAGTAAAGGGGATGGATCAGCCGCTATCACGTCCCTCATTGCTAAATCAGCGTGCCATCTGGGGATTGGTTGCGTTGGGGGCGATCGCCCTTTCCCTTTACCAAGCAGGACTGTTTCAGCGGGACTGGCTCAACCTGGGTGGATTGTCCCAACTGGGGCGATTTTTCCAAGCTAGCGTACAGCCCGACCTCAGCCCAGAGTTTTTGCGTTTGACCCTGGATGCCACAGTCATCACACTGGCTTACGCGGTTTGTGGAACGTGCCTTAGTCTGCTGTTTGGGTTAATCGGTGGTGTGCTCGTCTCAGAAGTATGGTGGCAGTCCGTCTTTCCTCGCCAAGCAAAGCAACGTTCAATTTGGCTGACGATTCGAGCAGGTTTAGCAATACCCAGGGCAATTCACGAACTGATCTGGGGATTGTTTTTAATCAATATTTTTGGCTTAGACCCACTGGTGGCAATTGTGGCGATCGCCATTCCCTATGGGGCGATCGTTGCTAAAGTATTCTCCGAAATTCTAGATGAAACGCCCCGTCAACCGTTAATGGCGCTCTTAAGCAGTGGCGTTGCGCCGCTGACTGCTTTTACCTACAGTCTCTTACCCCAAGCATTTCTAGATTTGCTTTCCTACAGTTTTTACCGCTTTGAGTGTTCGATTCGGTCAGCGGCAGTGTTGGGGATCATCGGTGCAGGTGGGTTAGGCTATCAAATTTTGCTCAGCCTTCAGTCCCTTCGCTATGAGCAACTTTGGACACTCTTCTATGCGCTATTTGTATTGAACGGCACTGTCGATCTCACCAGCGCTGTCCTACGTCATCGTCTAGGGTCACCTAGTCGCCTAGATTTAAACTTGCGGCGGGACAATCGATCTAAAAGCCAGAAATTAGAGGAGTTGCGGGATGGTTATTCCACCAGTTCGGACGGGCAAGAGTCCCATCCCACTCAAAATGCAGCTGATCAAGTTTCTATGCCTAAGCAACAGCGACAACCCCGCGATCGCGGGGTGATGGTAGCAGGTTTGGGAGCAGTGTTGCTCATTCCTTTCTGCTTTTGGTATGTGTCAGCCGATTTCAGCAAGCTGTGGTCACCGCGCACAATGCAGCTCTTGGCAGATATCACTCAATCCTCCCTGCCACCCAACTTTGATGGAGAGCAGCTTCCTCAACTGCTAGCGCTCTCATGGCAAACTTTGGCGATGTCGATTTTGGCGATCGCCGCAGCAGGCATCGGCGGAATTCTGCTTTCCTTTCCAGCGGCTCACAACTTCTTCTTGCCTGGTGGATTGCTCAATCCTACACAGTCCAGTCGATTAGGTTGTCTGCTTGCCTGGGGAATGCTGCTGCTAACCCGATCGGTTTTGCTGATTGCTCGTGCAGTGCCTGCGCCAATCTGGGCGCTAGTGGCACTATTTGTGCTGTTTCCAGGAATATTGCCAGGGGCGATCGCCCTGGGATTACATAACCTGGGAATTCTTGGCCGGCTAATGGCAGAAGTAACTGAAAACCTGGACCAGCGACCGCTACTAGCTTTGAAAGCGCAGGGAACGCCTGCCTCCCTGGTCTTTCTGTATGGCGTGTTGCCTACCACAATGACACGATTCCTGGCTTACATTCTTTACCGTTGGGAGGTCTGTATGCGAGAAACTGTCATTGTCGGGCTGGTCGGCGCTGGCGGATTGGGGCGTTTGTTGACTGAGCAGTTGAGCAGTTTTGATTACAGCAGTGTCATCGTGACATTGAGCAGTTTTGTTGTCCTTACGTTTATTGTGGATTGGGTCAGCGGCAGGATGAGGCGATCGCTGCGTTAACCTTCAATTAAACCTTTGCTCTGCCCACACGCATTCATAATGGATTAGCGTCTTCAAATATCAACTTGTTACAAAATTTAATAGATGAACTAACAAGCGATAAAAATATTTGTAGTTTTCTATACTATAGTTAATAAAAGAAAAGCTGGGCAATCTAAAGGGATTTAGGTTTGTGACTTTGTCTTCTGCCCCCTGTAGACTGCCTGGAACTGTAGCTGTCGTAGGGTAGTCTCTCATAGATGGTGGCTGGTGTTTAACGCCCCACGGGGTCTTAGTAGGCAATGTCAGTGAGACAATGCCTCAGCAGATATTGAGTCTAGTCTACGCAAAACCTAAATCGCAAATCCCCAGTTTGAGAGGTATAGAGAGGCGTGAGTCAGCATCCATTAAATCGGCTGAGACGCTATGATGCGGGCGCGATCGCCCAACACTATCGCTACCGTCCCTGGAAAACCTGGTGGCGTTCTCTGATGGTTATGTTAGCGTTTGGTGGATTCATCCTGGGACTGAAGTGGGATGAGTGGCAGCACCGAGTTGAGGCAAATAAGTCTAAGCGTGCCGTTCAGCTACGTCAGTTGTTGACCCGATTGGGCCCAACCTTCATCAAAGTTGGTCAGGCGCTCTCCACTCGACCTGACCTTATTCGTAAAGACTTTTTGGAAGAACTGATCAAATTGCAAGATCAGTTACCTCCCTTCCCTACTGCTCAAGCATTTCCCATTGTCGAAACTGAGCTAAACCGTTCTATCAGTGAAATTTTTAGCGAGATTTCGCCAGAACCTATTGCTGCTGCTAGTTTAGGGCAGGTCTATCGAGCTAAGCTGCACAGCGGCGAAGAAGTAGCGGTTAAGGTACAGCGTCCTAACCTGCTGCCAACTCTGACGTTAGATCTGTACCTGATGCGTTGGGCAGCGGGCTGGATTGCTCCCTGGCTGCCTCTAAATTTGGGGCATGACCTGACTCTGATTGTGGATGAGTTTGGTATCAAACTGTTTGAGGAAATTGATTATCTAAACGAGGGACGAAACGCCGAAAAGTTTGCTGCCAACTTTCAGGATGATCCTAACGTCAAGGTTCCTGCCATTTATTGGCGCTACAGCAGCACTCATGTCCTGACACTGGAGTGGATCAACGGCTTTAAGCTCACTGACATGCAGAAAATTCAGGAGTTTGGTCTAGATACAGATACCTTGATTCAAATTGGGGTCACTTCGGGGCTGAGGCAGCTTTTAGAGTTTGGCTTCTTTCATGCTGACCCACATCCTGGCAACCTGTTTGCGATGCCAGATGGTCGGATGGCTTATATCGACTTTGGCATGATGGATCAACTCAGCCAGGAGATGAAAGAAACGCTGGTTGACTCCTTGGTTCATCTCGTCAATAAAGATTACCCCGAACTTGCAGAGGACTTTGTAAAGCTTGGTTTCCTTACACCGCAAACCAACATCTGGGAAATTGTCCCAGCTCTAGAAATGGTCTTGGGTAAGGCAATTGGGGAAAGCGTTGGCAGTTTTAACTTCAAAACTATTACTGATCAGTTTTCTGAACTGATGTATGAATACCCGTTTCGGGTACCTGCTAAGTTTGCGCTGATTATCCGCTCTTTGGTAACTCAGGAAGGTCTGGCGCTTAGCCTTAACCCCAATTTCAAAATTGTTGAGGTTGCCTACCCCTATGTGGCTCGACGGTTACTCACCGGTGAATCGCCTGAACTACGGCGCAGGCTGATTGAGATCTTGTTTAAGAATGGCAAGTTCCAGTGGGAGCGCCTAGAGGATCTGATTGCGATCGCCCGTTCTGACCAAAACTTCGACATATTGCCAACGGCTCAATTAGGTTTACAATACCTGTTGTCTGATGAAGGTCAATTTTTGAGGCGGCAACTTGTCTTGGCATTAGTTGAAGACGATCGCCTGCATACCGACGAAGTACGACGGCTGTGGAATTTGATCAAACCAGACTTTAAGCCCTCGCGTTTATTAAACGCAGCCTTAGGAGCACTGACCGGACTATCCACTGAGGAAGTTGCTCTACTTCCAACCTTTGTGCAGCCTTCTCAGGATTTCAGAACAGGGCAAATCATTAAGTAGACAAACTACTCGCATTTTTAAGGATCTACCCCGTGCCCGTACCCTTATACTATTATTCTCCGCCTTATTTCCTGCTATTTGCCGGTCTTCTGGCTGGAATCGCTTCTGGAATTGCCTTTAAGACGACGCTTGAGCAGGCAGTCCAGGAGTGGTCACGAAATCGCTCGACTCGCACTTTAGCAAATTTACAGGGAATTCAACTGCTTGTGCCCTTTGTCGGAATTGGGATCGGAGCCTGTGTGTTTCTCTCATCGGGGCTGGAGATTTTTGGCTTCCCTACTTGGTTAGCGTATGCGATCGCTCTTCCCCTCACCGCTTTCATCAGCCTTTTGGTGTGGTATCAACTCAGCAGTATTCTTGTACAGCTCGAAAAAGGTGGCTCTAAAGCACTGGACTTAGACCTATTCAACTAAATTGGGTCATTTCTTGAAGCGCGAATGGGGGGCACGCCTAAGCCTTGCCCCCCATTCGCGCAGGAACATCTAGAACGATGCTTTTACTTGATGGCTACTTGCTCAAGTACCTCGTAGCATTTACTCACAGGTTCAGCCTGAGTCATGGCAATCACTAGTTCTTCATAAGCAGAGCGGTGGACTTCTAGTAGCGATCGCGCTTGCAAAGATGCCCAGCGTTCCTTCGTTTCACATTCGCTCAGGGGTCGCTTAAGCTGTGTCCAGAGGATGCGTAGTTTTTGGCGATCGTCAGCGCCTCCCTCGGCATTCCCATAAACTAGCTTCTCAGCTGCCGCTCCTGCCATCCAGACCGTACAATAGCGGTCTACTAACTGAGCAGAAAGTATGCCCTTTTCCAATTCTGCATTGAGTTCCTGGCTGTCAAAACTCACACCACCTAGACCCGGTTGTCCCTGTCGAAAAGCTTCCCAGGCGCTTAAGGTGTAGCCCGTAATTGGAATTCCTAGAAGATGAGCCACCAGAAAATGCCCAGCTTCATGATGAATGACCCGCTCTCGGTGTTGGGGTGAAAAGCGAGCCAGCCAATCTAGCAGCAACGTACCCCCACGCCCCTGCCAACTCAGTGTGTCCAGCGTTGCTGCCCCTAATAGCCCAAAAACAGCGATCGCAGGCACCACGGGTGATAAGTTCACCAGTGGTCCTAGCAAACTTGACATCACCAGGGTAAAAATTGTGATTGCAATTAGATTTAGAGCAGTTTGACTCATCGGTTAGCTTCCCAATCTGGCAGTCGGGGTACGGGCTTTGTAGAAGGTTTCGAGGCTGTCGCGATCGCCCACAAAGCGCCAATGCCAAGGTTCGTAGCTAACCCCTTGAGGATTGTTTTCAGGGAAAGATAGCTCGAAATTGAAGTAAGCAGCGTTTTCCTTGAGCCACTTAAAGGCGGGTGTATTTTCAAAACTGATCTCTAAATCTGTCTCTGGTTGAGAGGAATCTGCTACGTCAACCGCATAACCTGTATGGTGTTCACTGTAACCTGGTGGGGCACTGACCTCAGCCCGCTCGGTTGAAGCCTGCCCTTGTTCAGCCTGGATGCCAAAAAACAGATATTGCTGTTCTTCAACGGTACGAAAACCAGAGATGGTGACCAGGTCAACTCCATCGGCACGAGCTGCATTGCTCATTTCAGTAAACCGCTCTGCCGCCGCTTGCCGCAAACGGATGCTGCCATCTGTGGTGATGGGTGCTAGTTCTGTTTCGGGTGCTTCCTCATAGGGAAGGTGACCCAGCAGCAGATCAGAAGACTGAGTGCCAGCGGGAGCTAGAGCTGCCTGAAGCCCAGCTTGTAGAGGAATAGCTGCACCACCAGTGAGGGACCCAGGGCTGATCGACTGAGTCAGCCAGGCCGCCAGACCACCTGCAATGAGGGCGATCGCAAACCCCATAAATCCCCACCAAAATAGCCGCCAGCCAGAACGAGTCGGCTTAGGCTTAAGAGCAGGAGTTTCGCGCAATGCTTCAGGAATATCATCCCCATGAGCCGATAGCCCTGGAGGCTTTCTGGGCGAACCCGCATTATTCACAGACCAACTCCCATACTTAGAAGTCCTCACATTAGTGATTGTAGAAGCGATTGTAAACTGAGACACCCCCAACCTAATTTAACTTCTGATAAATATGCCGGGTCTGGAAATAAGTCTGTTAAAACTCTATGTTCCCCTAATCGGGTGGATTGGTCTGGGTGTCCTGTTGGGGCACAAACTGCCTAAAGCCGTTCCCCTATTTCTCGGCAAGTTCCTGTTTTGGGTTGGAGTGCCGCTTAGCATTGTATCTTTTCTACGTCAGACAGATTTATCGGAGTCGGTTTGGCTAGCACCCATTGCTGCCTGGACAGCGATGCTGTTAGGAGGAGGACTAGCCTGGATTTGGATACAAGGGCGATCGCACTGGAAACACTGGCAGCAACAGCAAACTCTGCACAGCGGCAGTCAGGCAGATTCTGCACTGAGAAATTTTACACAGAGAAATTCTGCACAGAGCAAGAGGCGATCGCCCCAAGCAAACTGGAGCAAACCTACTCAAGGCAGCTTTTTACTAGCAGCAATGGTAGGCAATACAGGATACTTGGGCTATCCCGTTTCGCTAGCACTAGTTGGACCGCAGTATTTTGCTTGGGCGATTTTCTATGACACCCTCGGCAGTACATTGGGAGCTTATGGGTTAGGGGTTGCGCTAGCAGCCCGATTTGGTATGGGCGGACAGGGGCAACGACTACTGATTGAAGCCCTATTGAAGAACCCTGCTTTATGGAGTTTTTGGTTGGGTTTGGGGTTCCGCACTATTCCATTACCAGAGCTAGCAGAGCAGGCATTAAAGGGCTGCGGTTGGGCGGTCATTGCTCTGTCTTTACTGTTGTTAGGAATGCGACTGAGCCAACTCACCTCATGGCAAAGCGTCAAACCCGCCTCGATCAGCTTGGGCATCAAAATGCTGATTGTCCCCTTAATGGTCGGGTTTGGGCTGTCATACTTTGGGGTAACAGGACCACCTCAATTGGCGATCGTCCTACAAATGTCCATGCCTCCAGCCTTCGCAACTCTAGTGATTGCTGAAGCCTACAATCTTGACCGAGAGTTAACGGTAACAGCATTAGCCGTCGGCTCACTGGGCTTACTGCTAACACTCCCCATCTGGTTATGGCTCTTCTCAAACTGACTCAAACTCAATAGACTCTCTGCATGAGTCCTTTCTTGAAGCATGAATGAAGGCGCGCCTCCATTCGTGCAGAAGGTCTAACAAAAAAGGAAGACAAACAATGCTGCACTCCTTTTCGGATTTTTTAGCTTCATCAAGGATTAAATTACCTATCCGACCCAATTCACATCTCCATCAGAAGTCCCCACTGAGGGTAGAGGCTTAGAGATCGGAAAATCTTTGCGGACAGAAGACTGCCCTTCGGTGGAGCTAGACTGACGACCCGGTACAGAAAGGCGAGGTGGCAAAGAAATTTCATCTCCGGTTGCCTTAGAAGGTTGGTTTGCGCTCAGCCCATCAGTTCTAGATTTTGACTGACCTACCCGTTGCTTAAAGGAATGGCGCTCTGGCACCACAATTTTTTCCATCAGATAGTCAACGGTTTGCTGTTTGACCCAGCCACGCGCGGCCAAAATTTCACCAAACCGCATCCCAGTTACCTTTTGGTCGTTGAGAGCGACTTCGATTTGACCAGCGGTCAACAAACCCGCATCGACTAGATAACTGCCTATTCGCTTCGTACCAGTGAGCGTTGGCACCGTTTTAACCCGGTAACGATCGCTCTTGTCTTGCATGCTCAGCTCCAGAAATCACTGTAAAAGGTGTGAGGAAGGTATCGAAACAGTCAATCGACAGTTCAAGGAGGGTGAAACGTACCAAGCCATCTGTCCTTGTATTTACTGATACTCGTACTTGCTGGATGTTAGAGGGGCATCTCAAGCAATTACGTACTTTAAGTGGTCAAAGGATGCAGATGTCCTAATTACTACAGCGTAATTCCACAGTATATCAACTATTTTATGCAAGCTTCATGAATCCTGTTTATAGGTTGACAAAGAAGACTACGGAGTTGTTCCAGCCATGTTAGAGAATTTCCATAGGCGATCGCTCTCCTTCCTATACTCTTCATGGCTTCTTCATCGTTTTCCTGACATTACTGACTGATTGCTTAACATAGCTGAGCTTTAGAGATTGTCTTGAAATTTCTTTAAAATTTTTGAGAACTCTCAATCCCTTCGACCAGCGAGCAGAAAAGCAGAGGGAATAATAAACAGATACAGCCAGCAACTCTAGAGCTTGAAGCTAGACCGATTCAACCTCGTGTGGAGTGAGACGAGCAGCGGCAAAACCATCACCAAATTGAAAGCTGTTCATTTCCATTCAAAAAGTTCTATCAAACGGATCGACTTTTCTCATCATGTCAAGGCCAAATATGTCGCCTCTTCAGTGGTTTGGTCGTCAGCCTCACACTGTTACCGTTACACCCACGCCTAAAAAACCGAAATTTATTAGCCTGCGAACAAAATTGTTAGTGGGGTGCAGTTTGGCGTTTGCGGCTGTCTGGGCAGGTGTTTTCTATCGGGCCTATAGCCTTGCAACAGAGCAAGCCATCTCCCATATCAAGGATGATTTGGCTAGTACCCTAACGGCTGCGGCTAACCAGGTCAATGGCGACACATTCTTATCTTTGTACCGGGAAGGAAAACGTAGAGAAGATGGCTACAGCAATGACTTACGTTATTGGCAACATGTCAGGTGGTTGGCAACCGTAGAGAGCATTGAACCAAGAGCCTTTACCTACACCTATGTAGCCGCACCAGAACCAGGGGCAATCTTTTTTATCGGTAGCGGCAGTGCCATTAACCATAGGATCGACGGAGCAAAATTCCTTCAGTATTACGACGTTGAAGCAGAGGAAGGGTCAACCGAAGGCTCAATTCTTTACCAGGGGCTATCCAGTCAGACGATCAGCACCGAATCCTTCACCGATCAATGGGGAACCTGGATTTCTGGAGTCGCACCCATTACTAATTTACAAGGTGAAAAGGTTGGCGCTTTGGGAGTTGATTTTCGTTTTGATGAGGTGCGTAAAGTTCAACAAGCAATTCGCCACCAGTTCTTAATCTCCTTCATTCCCACCTATGGCATCATCTTCGTGCTGGTCTACATTTTGTCGGGCGAGTTGACGAAACATTTGACGAAGCTCACTGAATCAGCCGAATTCATCGGTGCAGGAAACTATGAGCAGGGACTGTCCTATTCTCGGCAAAGCCGCTTCCCAGATGAGATGGACATTCTTGCTAAGGTATTTGACCTGATGATTACCAGCATCCGTACCCGTGAGCAGTTAATTCGTGAAGGCAAACTGGTAGAAAATGAAATGCGTCATGCTCTACAGGTGGAGAAAGAACTAAGTGAACTCAAATCTCGCTTTGTCGCGATGGTTTCCCATGAACTGCGAACTCCGTTGACTGTAATCAAAACTTCTACGGAGTTGCTAGAACACTATGGGCAAAAAATAACCGAAGAGAAAAAGCAGCAATATTTTTGCCGAATGCAGACTGCAATTCAGAATATGACGCAGTTGCTTGAGGATGTTTTGGTTGCCAATCAGGCAGAAGCTGGACAGTTGGAGTTCAATCCAATTTCACTGGATCTAGAGCAGTTTTGTCGTGAGATTACAGCAGAGATGCAGCCAGAAGAAGGCAGCAGTCCGGTCATCACATTCACCAGTCAAATGAATGGCGAACCAGCGTGTGTAGACAAAAAGCTTTTACGCTTTATTCTGATCAATCTCCTCTCAAATGCTCTGAAGTACTCTAAAACCGGACAAACCATTGATTTTGAGCTAGTTTGCCACAAGCAGATAGCTACCTTCACGGTGCGCGATCGCGGAATTGGTATCCCTCCTGAAGATCAGCCTCATTTGTTTAAGCTATTTCACCGGGCTGGCAATGTAGAGGCCGTTCAAGGAACAGGACTGGGACTGGCGATCGCTCAGCAGTGTGTGCTCCGCCATCAGGGGGAGATCAGCTTTACCAGCCAGCTTGGGGAAGGCACGACTTTCACAGTTAAGATTCCGCTTCAAAAGACGCAGCCAGTTCTGCTGGGCTAATTTTTTCATACCCCTCAAACGGCTGGTGAATCCAGGGATTGTCAGATAAATAGTCAACGTAGTAGTCAGGAGCAATGACCGAGCATTCTTTGTACCACAACACGGCAGTTCGCACTTCGTCGGTGTAAAACCCGTAGTGGCGATCGAGCCAGGTCAGAGTGCGCTTTAAAGTCACACCTGAATCGACTAAATCATCAACTAGCAGAACGTGGCTGCCTAGATTGGCGGTTGTCATCGTCAAGTCGCGAGAAAAGGTGACTGAGCCTCGTACTTGATTATTGGGACCACCATAGGAGGAAGTTGCCAGAATTGCCAGGGGTTTGTCATAGATGCGAGACAAAACGTCTCCAACTCGTAGTCCACCTTTAGCGAGACAAATAATTTGGTTGAAATTCCAACCGGACTGGTGAATTTTGACCGCGAGTTGCTCAATTTTTTGGTAGTAATCTGCCCAGGAAACGTGAAGGTCTGGCATGACAGGCTCAATTCAGATTGCAAAGATGAGAAGCATCATATAGGAAACTTGTTTAATTTTTGAAAGGTTGTGTCCCCTTCACCGTACAACTTTCAAAAATCAAACTTCAAAATTCCACAAAATCATGACACCCTGAGATGATGGCAAATGGTAACTGTTTTGACACATAACCAGACGCAATACTGGCACTTGTATCAGCGCGCTGTTGCTATACCTCCCCTAACCTGCTGTTATAGGTTTGCCAGAGGAAACGCTTGCCTAAGTTCCCTATCGTTCAGCCTGCCTTAAATTCGACATGACTCAATCTGCACCTGCTGACACTCAACCATCTCAAAAGCTCAACCTTTTCACCAAGCTATCCTACGGCGCTGGAGATATGAGTGGAGGCATCACTGCAAACTTACAGGCCTGGTCGCTGCTGATTTTTCTCACTAATGTTGCTGGGTTAAATCCAGCTTTGGCAGGGCAAGTATTGCTGATCGGCAAAGTGTGGGATGCATTCAACGATCCTGCGGTGGGGGTGTTGAGCGATCGCACCCATTCTCCTCGCTGGGGCCGTCGTCATCCCTGGATGCTGTATGGCACCATTCCAATGGGGTTGAGCTTTTGCCTAATGTGGCTAGTGCCAGATTTTAATATCACACTCAAGTTTTGGTATTACGTCCTGGTTGGCATTCTTTTTAACGCAGCTTACACCGTGGTCAATGTACCTTACTCTGCTCTGACTGCGGAGCTAACTCAGGACTATGACGAGCGCACCAGCTTAAACAGCTTTAGGCTTGCCTTTTCACTGGGTGGTGCAGTCTTAGCCCTGGTTTTGGGCTTCGTGATGGGGGAAGTTTTCTCTAATGCCAGACAACAATATTGGGTCACGGGAATTGTGTGCGCCGTCCTGTCGATCTTGACGCTGTATTGGTGTATTTGGGGCACTATTGGCAGAACGCGGCAAAACATGCAGCAAGCCAGCTTGCAGCCAGAAAACGATGCAGAATCGATGCCGATTCTAGAGCAATTCAAAGTTGCCCTAAGCAATCGTCCTTTTCTCTATGTGATTGGTATTTATCTGTTCTCCTGGCTGGCACTCCAGTTTACGGCTGCAATCATTCCCTACTTTGTTGTGAGCTGGATGGGGCTGGACTCTTATTTTTTGGTAGCAGCGGCCGTCCAGGGAACGGCAATTATCATGCTGTTTGTTTGCAACGCCATTAGCAAGCGGGTTGGTAAGCGATCGCTCTATTTCATGGGCATGGGCTTGTGGATTATTGTTCAGGCAGGTCTATTCTTTGTGCAGCCTGGTCAGGTTGGGCTGATGTATTTACTTTGTTTTGCTGCCAGTTTTGGAGTTGCTACCGCTTATCTAGTGCCTTGGGCGATGTTGCCTGACGTGATCGAGCTAGACGAGTTAGAAACCGGGCAGCGGCGAGAAGGTGTTTTCTACGCGTTTATGACCCTGCTGCAAAAAATTGGACTAGCAGTCGGACTGGCTCTGGTGGGTATCGCACTGGAGCAATCAGGTTTCATCGAAGCCACTCCTGGAGAGCCGCTTCCGGTGCAACCTGAATCTGCGCTGTTGGCCATTCGCGTGGCGATCGGGCCATTGCCTACCGTGTCACTGATTTTAGGCGTGATTTTGGCTTACTTTTATCCAATTACCCGTGAAAAGCACGCTGAAATCCTTCTAAAGTTGCACCAGCGCAAGCAAGCTCGCCAACTCGCAATTGCAGAAGCCGTTTCCGACGAATTGCCTCAGCCTCCACTAGCTAGCGATGAACCGACAGAAGATGAAACCAGACTTTAAGATGAACCTTGCTGAGCTACGGGCTTATCTGCTTTCACATTGTGATGATGAGGCATTCTATTAGCTCTGGTTGGGGTTCTCCCCCGCTTCACCCGGTCCTAGACAAAGATCAGGTTCACCTTTGGCTAACCTGGGTTGATCAGGCGATCGCCCACGTTCCCCAACTTCGACAAATTCTCTCTGCCGACGAGCAAGCAAGAACCGATCGCTTCCACTTTGAGCGCGATCGCCACCGCTTCACCATTAGCCGAGGACGATTGCGGCAAATCTTGAGCCGTTATTTGAATACTTCCGCTGAACAAATTCAGTTTTGCTATGGAATTCACGGAAAACCATCATTAGCAGGTTCTCTTACCAACACCGGACTGCAATTTAACCTGGCGCATTCTGGGGAACTCGTATTGTGCGGAGTAACACGCGATCGCCAAATCGGGGTTGATGTTGAGCAAATTCGCCCGCTGCCCAAAGTTCATCAGCTTGCAGAACGTTGCCTTTCCCCCCAAGAACAAAACTCACTCACCAATTCAAACAGCCCTGAAGAAACTTTTTTGACCTACTGGACTTGTAAAGAGGCTTACCTAAAGGCGATCGGCAGCGGTTTGAGCCAACCTATGGATCAAATCGAATTTGCCCTAACTCCAAGGGTTCAACTGCAGAAAGTTTTAGGCAGTTCTGAAACAGCAAACCTCTGGTCGTTACAGCTACTCGATCTTTCGGCTAGCTACAAAGCAGCCCTTGCGGTAGAAGGGCCGGACTATCAGCTAAGGTGCTGGGAGATCTGATTAAGTTTGCCGGAAAGCAGAGGGGGAGATCGCTCCTGCACCTACCCTACAATTGAGAATCAATTCTTTTATCGTGCGTCAGTCGCCTCAGTCCCATAATCAGTGCAACTCCCGCCAATGCCCCACCAATGTGAGCAATCCGATTAACTCCATCTTGCAGTCCAACCTGCTGCAATTCAGTTACCACCTGCTGAATCACAAACTGCCCCAAAATCAGAACTTCTAGAATTTTGCGCCAGCTCCAGCTCAGCTTAATCAGGACACTGACCACAAACAAGCCAAATACTGCGCCAGAAGCCCCCAAAGAAAGAGTTGCTCCAGGCTGCAACAGCACACTCAACAGGTTTGCACCCAGCCCTGTAACGAGATAGCTTGCAACAACACCTAAAATCCCTTCTTCTTCCTCAACTAGCTTGCCAAAGATGTAGAGAAAAAACAGGTTGCCTGAAAGGTGCGCCCAATTTGCGTGAAGGAACATGGACGTAAAAAACTGATACCAAACAGGGCGAGCATGGTTTAGATAAAGAAACTGGAGCGGTAAAGCCTGATCCAGCACAAACAGGATTAAATTGATCAGAATCAGCGCAAAAACGCCATTATAAAAACGTTCTTGCTTTCGGTCAGGTCGGTTAAGTTCTAACATCTATAGGTTTCGGTTGAGAACAGCAGAGCAGCAATTCTGTCAGGCTCAAGCGTATGCTTGCTTCTATTTTAGGAAGGCTAGAATCCAGGTTTGACTGAGGGCAGGGAGCAAGCAGGGAGAGGAAGGCGATCGCTCCAAAGCTGGCTGCTTGTATCTTAGCGAAGTGAATTAGGGTGGCGTGAATTCACAAAATTGTACGAGAAAATAGTTCATATGTTCGTCTTGGCGATCGCTTACCCTAAAGGATGGGAACTTACAAACGCTCTATGTCCTACGAACCGCTTCATCACAAATATCGTCCGCAGACGTTTGCAGAACTGGTAGGACAGGGGGCGATCGCCACCACGCTTAGCAATGCCCTTCAGCAACAGCGAATTGCCCCTGCATACCTATTTACTGGACCTAGAGGAACGGGAAAAACGTCCAGCGCCCGAATTTTGGCAAAATCACTGAACTGCATCAAAAGTGATGTGCCTACGGCCAAACCCTGTGGCGTGTGTGATGTGTGCCGGGCGATCGCCAGAGGCTCAGCTTTAGATGTGATCGAAATCGACGCAGCTAGCAACACAGGCGTAGACAACATCCGTGAACTGATCGAACGTGCCCAGTTTGCTCCAGTTCAGTGTCGCTTTAAGGTCTACGTCATCGATGAGTGCCACATGCTTAGCACAGCAGCATTTAACGCTTTGCTCAAGACTTTGGAGGAACCGCCCGATCGCGTTGTGTTTGTGTTAGCAACGACCGATCCACAGCGGGTGCTGCCAACCATCATTTCTCGATGTCAGCGGTTCGATTTTCGCCGGATTCCGCTAGAGGCAATGGTGGAGCACTTAGGCGTAATTGCGTCTAAGGAACAGATCAACATCGCTCCTGATGCCGTGCAACTAGTCGCCCAAATCTCTCAAGGCGGACTGCGAGATGCCGAAAGCTTGCTCGATCAGTTGAGCTTACTGGAAGGCGAAATCACAGTTGAGCGGGTTTGGGAACTGGTAGGCGCAGTGCCAGAACGAGATTTACTAGAGCTGGTGCGAGCGATCGCCCAGGATGATCCTGCAAGGCTGCTAGACCAAGCGCGTCACCTGATGGATCGAGGTCGGGAGCCGCTGATCGTGCTGCAAAACCTCGCTAGCTTTTATCGAGATTTGCTGATTGCCAAAACTGCCCCCAATCGTAACGATCTAGTTGCCATTACACCGCCAACTTGGGCTGAGCTACGAGAATTTGTGCAAGATCTGGAGCTCGCGATCATTCTGATGGGGCAGCAGCATCTTCGGGCCGCTGAGGTACAGGTCAAAAACACAACTCAGCCTCGGCTTTGGCTAGAGGTGATTTTGATGGGGCTGTTGCCTTCTGCGATCGCCAGTCAAGCTGCACCCGTCCAGCAGCGGAGTACAGCAGTTCAACCAGTTAACAGGGGGCGATCGCCATCCACAGCCCCTGTCGCTCAAACACCCAATCCTGCCGCTATTCCTACTCCCGTCAAACCCGATCTTGCTAAACCGGAACAAGTTGCAGCGCAGGAAACAGCTGCTCCTTCCCAAGAAACTGGTGAAGCAGTGCAGCAACCTCTGAAGGTTGCTGCCTTACCCGTCGAAGACATTGAACCACTTACAGAAGAAATTTCTGAAGAGCCTGAAACTGACCCGATAGTTTCTCAACCTACCACTAGCTCTACTGAGCAAACAGATCTCAACCAGCTTTGGCAAGAAGTTTTGTCCTACTTGCAGCCGCCCTCAACTCAGATGCTCTTACGCCAACAGGGTAACTTGGTTAGCTTCGATGGTCAGGTTGCCCAGATTGCAATTAGCGCCAAGTGGCATCCGACCGTCAAAGAGAGAGCATCTAGAGTTGAAGCTGCTTTCCAGAAAGCCTGCAATCATCCAGTTGTTGTCAGAATCGATGCTACAGGTTCGCCGCCACCGCAATTGGGTAATACAGACTCCGCGAAAGGAATTTCTTCTGCTTCACACCCCCTCCCCTCAAACCTAGCCAATCATACAGACACAAACCATCCAGCAGCTTTCAGCCCCCCATCCTCAACTCCTGCTCCTGCCAAACCCAGTTTCATCCAGAAGGAGCCTACCAACGGGCAAACTTACCCATCAAAAAATGGACATGTCCAACCGCTCGAACAGCCCTCAAATCTGCCACTAGCAAAATTTTCGGTTGATGCGCCTGATGTCGGACTGTCTCTACCTGCCTGGGAAGCAGAGGATAAAGTGACGGAGGCAGCTAAAAGTCTAGCCAACTTTTTTAATGGGCAAGTTGTTAGCTTAGAGGGCGATATTGAGCTACCTCAAAGCTCCGAAGTTTTCTCGACCGATGGCGATGGAGCCGGAATCAATGAAAACGACCTGGATGCTGAAGACGATGAGCTTCCCTTTTAATACCACTTCCAAAAATTAGAGCTACAGAATGGAAGGGCACCCCGCTAAGCGGGGTGCCCTTCCATTCTGTAGCTTGTTTTTGTAGAAACAGTATAAGAGCATCTTCTAGGGTCAAAAGGCATTACTCTCATTTGCCAGCCAGCACAACATCAGCACTATAGCTGCAACAACTGACGGCGACGAGCAAGAATTTGCTCCGGCTCGATCTGGACAACGGCTTCTGCAAGCGGCAGTGCCCGTTTTGCCCCTTGAAATACGTTCACCTGGTAAACCCGCTGGTTGGTCATATCTACTCCAGTCAACCAACCGCTTTTGGGATGATACGCGCCCGTGTCGATGTCTAACCAGCCTCGCCCCTGCGCTAGCGCACCAGGAGTTACGTTCGGCAACGTAAAGGTAATCGTGTGCCCTGTAACAATCAGCTTGTCTGGAAAGTAGGGTTTTTGAATGCTGTGAAACTCTTCCCGAATCCAGCAGTAGTCCTGCACGGTCTGGTCAACCAGTGGCACGCCCGGATGTACTCCCGCATGAACCAGCCAAACGTCTCCCAAGTCTAGATGGGTTGGCAGTTGACGAATCCAGTCTAAATGTTCAAGCAGTGCTTCGGGTTGCTTGTAGCTAGAGATTGTTGTCTGTCCGCCGCTGTAGAGCCATGCTTGAAGTGCATTGGAACAAACTTTGCCTTGAGGGAAAGAGTCAACCAGAAGCTGTTCATGGTTTCCGAGCAGGCAAGTGTAACCATTTTGCCTGACAAAACTGACCACCTGAGCACTTTTTGGACCTCGGTCAATCAGGTCGCCTAGAAAATAGACTTGGTCTGCTGAGCTTGGAGCGATCGCCTCCAACAGTCTCATCAAGCCATCGTAGTGACCATGTACATCACCAATAAAAATGCGACGACCACTAACCACGCTCAATCAGTCCTTCTACTAAAAACACTAGATAGGATCACGGGGCCAAGTGCCATGAACCCACTCTGAAACCCAGAACCAGCTTCTCAGTGCGACGGCTCTATAAAAAATTACGCGCTTCCGAGAAAATTTCAGGAAATCAGTTTTGATTGTTCACAGTCGTTGTTTTTGCCGGGAAAAAGGAATGCTGGATAAAGCCCCATTTATTCAATTATGCCCAACAGAATCAACAACTATCACGATTGGAGTGTTAAATATGATACCTACACTCAATCTTCATTGGCTTAAAGCTCGTAAAAACTGCTGTAAACCAGACAACAACCCTTTTCGGGCAGTTTGTTGAGCAGTCGGTTGCCCTGTTGCTCTTGCAAAGATTTCATCTAGAGCTTCTCCCACAGGTTTCTGTGGTTCCTCTGCAATTAACTGATATCCTGTATCTTTTTCTATCCAAACTTGCCAGGGATCAGGGAAAGAGCGCAACAGGGCGGCACCCTCTAGGGGTTTGAGGTAGTAGCAAGACTCAAAGGTGCTGAGCAAGCGATCGCGAAGCTGCCGTCCAGCATAGCCAATCCCAATGGTGGCAATGTCTTCCAGACGGGGATTGAGCAAAACAACAGGACGATCCAACGCTGTTTTACACAGTTTTTCGACTTGTGCAATTTCTACAGCGGAAGGTTCTACAAAAACAAATAGCTTGTCTTCTGGCTGAATTTCGGCTTTGATTTCTCCCATTGCCCGAATTGAGTAGGGCTTTTCGCCCCAATCTCGCCGTGCCAGAGCTGCTGATCCGGCGTCTGGGAAAAACACCCTCAGTTGACTGCCCAAATCCTCGAAAGCCGGAATAAATTTCTCGGCAACAGGAAGAATTTTGAGTTCTGGGAAGGCTAGTTCTACCTGAAGCCGGGTACGACCAGCAGCGATCGCCGCTTGGGTCGCTTGCTGCGCCTGAGCGATCGCGTCATCAAGGGTGTTAGGAAGTTCGGACATGGGGGGTGAAGGGGGACTAGGAATTAGGGACTAGGAATTAGGAGTTAGGAAGTGGGATCAACGTAGCCCTGGATGTTTTCGGGATCGAATTGCTTGAGGATGCGAGTAGCCTGGTTAGTGATGTTGGGCGAACCATTGACCACCACTAAATATTTGCCTGCTTTGAGACGATTACGGTAGGGGAGTGCGTCGCCGCTACCAAAAGCGAGTCCTACGCCACCGCCAATAAAATAGCTGCCCATTGCACCTGCGATCGCCCCAAAAACACCACCAATAAGGTGGTTGCCTAGAGAACCCGCCCAGTTGAATAGCTCAATCCCAGTCAGTGAGTTGAAGACAAAGCCTGAAATGAAGCCAAACGGCACTAGCCAGTAAGACATCAGCGTTGCTTGTTTTTGAGCCTGCTGCTTGGGGTCAATTAAGCCATACTCGTCAGCAGTTTTGTAGCCCTTGCCTAAAATGCTGACCTTCTCCATAGGCAATCCTTCTCTTTCAAGGGCGGAGTAGGCTTCTTCTGCCTGAATGCGGTCTGGTAGAACGGCGATCAAATAGTTCATATCTCAAGCACGATAGGAGCTTGTAGCTTTAATAATCAGGATACTAAAGCTTGGCTGCTTGATTTAAGAAAAAACTTGGACTTGGAAGTTTAGCGTCAAACCCAAATTTCTCCTTGGCGTACAAATCATCTGGAGTATTTATGGTTTGACAGTTGTTTTCTTAGCTCGGCTGTATCGCAATTTCAATACCAAGATAATTGAGGACAAGACCAAGGTTACGATATTTGCCAAGATTACGGGCAGATCATGAACGTAAGTTCCGTAAATGAGCCAAAGGACAATGCCGACACAGAGCGTGATCAACATGCTCCAGGAGAGGTCTTCGGCTGATTTTGACTTCCAAGTTTTGATTAACTGGGGCAGATAAGCAATGGTGGTCAAAGCTCCTGCCACGAGTCCCAGAACAGTTGTAAAATCCGTCGTTTCTAGAACTTTTGCAAAATCCATAGGTGGGTTAAAAGAACGATTAGAGGATGGTTGTGAGTATAGAGGTGAGCAGATCAATTGAGAGCTTGCAAACCAATCTATAGTTTGCCTGCGATCTTAAGTCTGCCCGCAATCTTAAATTTTTTGTCGATAGAATCGATTGTAAACACAACTACAGAATTGTGAAAATTCGTCGCAAGGGTGAGAGTGCCCGTAAATATGACTATGTCTATTCAGCAATATATGCGGGTGCTACGGCTATTTTGGGGAGCGGCGATCGCAGCCGAGTTAGAATACCGCCTCAATTTTCTAATTGCTGCACTCACTAGCTTGTTTAGTCTGACGGGCAGCTTGTTTTCACTATTCCTGTTTTACCGAACGGGCTATACCTTTGAAGATTGGTCGTGGGAAGAAGCGCTAATCGTACTGGGTATGTTCACGCTATTGCAAGGGTTTGCGGCAACTTTTTTAGCCCCCAACCTGAATCAGATTGTGCGGCAGGTTCAGGAAGGAACGTTAGATTTTGTGTTGCTCAAGCCAATTAGCTCCCAGTTCTGGCTGTCTACTCGCACGGTTTCCCCTTGGGGATTGCCGGACTTGATTTTTGGCGTGATTCTAATTGGTTATGCGGGCGGGCGTTTAGGGCTTGACGGAAGTAACTATTTGCTAGGCGTAGCCCCAATCCTGCTGGGTTTTCTGAGCCTTTATAGTCTCTGGTTTATGCTGGGTGCAACGAGTATTTGGTTTGTCAAGATTTACAACGTGACCGAGGTGCTGCGTGGGTTGCTGGAGGCGGGCAGATTTCCGATGGTGGCTTATCCAGTTGCCTATCGGGTTTTCTTCACCTTTGTGATTCCGGTTGCTTTCTTGACAACAGTTCCTGCAGAGGCGTTGCTCAACCAGTCCGAGGTGGAGTGGGTATTGGGTGCGGCTGGATTGGCGATCGCCCTCCTCTTTGCCTCACGCCAATTCTGGCGGTTTGCTCTGCGTTTCTACACCAGTGCATCTTCCTGAATTTCTGGACAACCACAAAAGCTTGGGATGCGATTGAATCGCGTCCCAAGAGGGAAACCAATAAGTTTAGGTTTTAGCGGGGAAACGTTGGTAGTTTAACCGCAGCTAAAGATTCAATTTTTTTGGACGTTCGCAAGGGATAGACGATTGGTGACGGCCAGTTTGAATGGGTGGTGAAGGCAGCAGGTACCTTTTGCTCCGATTCACTGGTTTTAAGGTCAGACGTATCGGGTGCAGATATGAACTCTTCAGCAGGCGTTGCTTGGGCAGAGGAGAGCAGCAGTTTGGCTATCGAGATTCCCTGAGCAATTTGTTGCTCTACATCCAGCGATGTCGATTGAGGCTGATTTGAAGGGGTATCTGCGGATGAATCGTTCAGTGGTGGAGCAGGCTGGGGTTCTGAAGATGGGGCGATCGCCTCAAAAGAATCAAAATTGTCCGATACGCTGACCTTCACCACGTCATCCGTTGAAACATCGATCAGGCGAGCCAGGTCTTGCCAAAGTGCATCTTCAGCGTCGCTTGATTGCGACGGTACAGATTCTTCAGAAAAGGTTGGGGTTGTGTGCAACTCGTTCTCAGCCGCTTCTACTGAAATTGGAGCTGAAATTGAGGCTTCTGAGGATGTCGCTGGATAATCTACCTGCTGAATCTCTGAGCGCGTTTGGTCTGCTTGGGGTAATTTTGGCGCTAAGTTAGCAGATCTCGGCTGGGACGCTGCCTCATTCCACCAACCCGCAGATTTTTTCAAATCATAGCTGAGAGGCTGCAAGTTGACAGGGGTAGCAGCGTTACTCGCTGTAGACGGCGGCTCGGTCGGCAATTCAATGGCTGGTTCATCTGATGCAGACGAATCGGGATGAATAATAGAAGCCAAAACTGTGGGAAGGTCTAATGCGGCGGCGGCAAGCGGATGAAACTGGCGGCTATCCTGTGTCTCTACCTGAGACCGTAGAGATATCTGTATCTCATCTAGATTTTCCAGTTCACCTACATTTAGATCGCTTAGATCGCCCAAAAATTGCGGTTGAGCAGACCAGGGCTGAATTCGTTTTGCTTTAGGCAGAAAAGATTGGGGTGTAGAGGAGTCGTGTTTGTCCTCGGAGGGAGCGATCGCCTCCACCGCTTGTTCCTTTACCTCATAGCTAGGAGGCGGCACTTCCAGGCATTTCTCTAGTGCTGCTTTGAACTGGAGCGTGTACTGTTGTTGGCGCTGAAGGCGGGCATGCAAATCACGACAGGCAGTTTCAGACTGGGTCAGTTGATGAGATTGCTCACTATAGCGCTGCTGAGTTAGAGCGCACTCTCGCTCTAATTGAGCCACCCGTTCTTGGCTGCCCTCTAGTTGTTCAGTCAGGGTTTCGATCAAAATTTGCTGACGCTGGTTCGTCTGCTGAGCAAACTCTAAATCTTGAGAAAGTTGGGTGATTTCAGCTTGGGCGGCAATCAGTTCTTGGGTGATTTGGCTAGATGTCTGATGGGCATCAGAGGCTTGAGACGATCTATTTGCTTGGGACTGAGCTTTTTGACTGCGCTCCAGCGATTCTTCTAGCTGTGATACGCGATCGAGCAAAACGTCATTGCATTGGTTTAGCTCTTGAATCAGAGCAATCAGGTCGGCGATCTCAGGCGGTTCGATCGAGTTACCCGCTCCAGTTGACCATAAATGAGCTGCACTGGGAGTTGGAGTTGCCTGAGCGAGCCAATCAAGTGGCGGTACATCATCTGACGAATAGATCGACTGACGCTCAATCGCATCTGCGCTCACGGCATTAGGAAAATCGACTGTTTGCCAGTCTTGCCAATCCTCAACTTGAGTTTCTGCAATCCCATCCGTATTAGTTTGATCTGCATTTGCCGAGTTGTCCCAACTTGAATGAGGTGGTGTTTGTTTTTGGGATGGATCAGATGGAAGATTTGCTTCACTCATAGCTCTAACTCGTGGCTTGGGGTCAAGGAGAATTTGGAGAACGGGTATCGCACCCTAATTCAGGCAGTGCTGCTTAATATTTCAGGGTAAACCAATTAAAACTCGCTGGTGCGATCGCTGAAGCGATATTTTATTGCTTACAATTGCTTGTAATTTTGCTACTTAATCTAAACTGATTTAATCAAGATTCCAATAGTTTTGATCAAGATTCCAACACTTACTTAGCTCGGTTTCCCTACACAAGGTAGAAGGACAGATATTAAAAGCTGGGAGAGTAACCTGTAGGTTACTCTCCCAGCTTTAGTGATGGTGTTAAGTTGTGGCTGCTTGAATTAATCAAGAAATTTGATTGTTTATCTGGTGCACGCCCTCTTCGAGAGCTACCGCGTTGAAGCGGGAAGAGAGAGGGTTGGACGAGGCGAGGGCTGAGGATTTGTCCCATTACCATTCCGGTGACCGTTACCGTTTTGAGTAGCAGGCTCATCGGTTAGCAACAATTCCCGAATCAGACGGGCAGCAGCACGCTGAGCCAATCCCCCTGCAATTTGTTGACCCATCTGCTGAGTTTCGGGTTTTGTAATCAGGCGAGGTAGTTTGCTAACCAGTTGCAGCGGATCAAACCCAGGTGTTTCCTGCAAAATGTCGATAATGCGGGTGAGATGTTCCAGATTTTTTTGGTCATTGGGGGCGATCGCTGGTTTTGCCCCATTTGACCCATTCAACCCAACGCGCTTACGCAGGCTATAGGCAAGGTTGCTGACGGTATTCCGCCCAAACACATCAATTCCCTTGACGATTTCTCCGACTAGCTGCTCGCGGATGAACTCTCCTCGCTCTGAGAACAGGAAGTCTAGTGTCTGGTCAAGCACCTGATTAAAATCATAGTCTTGACTGTCACGAGCGTTGCGAAGCAGGTTTTCTAACCGATTCCAGCGGAAGCTACCCTCTTTGAACAGCAAATCTCGTAGAGAGGATCGAAGCTGTGGAGAGGGGTCAGTGAGCAACCGCTTGGCAACATAGGGGTAAGCCTTGCTCAGCACCTTGAAGTTTGGATCTACATTGATCGCAATTCCTTCCAGGGTGACGAGCGATCGAATAATCAGGGCATAGTAAGCAGGCACCCGGAAGGGAAACTCATACATTACTTCCGAGAGCTGATCGGTCATGCTCTTGAAATTTAGTTCTGCCACACTTGCACCCAAAGCACCATCAAACACATTGGCAAGCGCTGGAATAATCGGAGTTAGGTCAGTTTCTGGTGAGAGGAAGTCTAGCTTAACGTAGTCTTTAGCAAGCCCCTCGTAGTCTCGATTGACCAGGTGTACAACGGCTTCAATCAGTCCATAACGTTGATAAGGCTTAACCTCACTCATCATGCCAAAGTCGAGGTAGGCTAGCTTGCCATCGGTAGTTGCCAGCAGGTTACCAGGATGAGGGTCAGCGTGAAAGAAACCATGCTCTAGCAACTGCCGTAGAGAACACTGAACCCCAACCTCAATTAAATATCTGGCATCAATTCCTTGACTCAGCAACACATCGGGACGGGTAAGCTTTGTGCCGGTAATCCATTCCATCGTCAGCACGCGCCGCTGAGTATACTGCCAATAGATCCGAGGCACATAGATATCGGGCAAACGTCCGTAGAGCTGAGCAAACTTTTCGGCGTTTTTGCCTTCTTGGGTGTAGTCCATCTCCTCAAAGATGCGGGCACCAAATTCATCCATGATGCCAACCAAGTCGCTGCGCACTTGCTCAGACTTGCTTGCCCAGATCGCTAGCTGCCGAAGAATGTAAATGTCTAGCCTAATTCGCTGAGCCAGACCAGGACGCTGTACCTTGACGGCTACCGTTTCACCGCTTTTTAGCTTGCCTTTGTAAACTTGTCCCAGTGAGGCAGCCGCAATGGGATTTGGCGAAAGCTCAGCGTAAACATTCTCAGGGCGATCGCCCAACTCTTCTTCAATAAACCGGAAAGCCACTTCATTAGGAAAGGGTGGCAGTTGATCCTGTAGCTTTGTCAACTCCTCCATATAAAGCGGCGGAATCAAGTCAGGACGGGTAGACAGAGCCTGACCCACCTTGATATAAGCCGGACCAAGGCTTGTCAGAATTTCTCTCAACCGAGCCGCTCGACGAAACTGATTGCGCCCAACAGTGCCCCAACGCTTGTCCCAAAATAGCCGTAGACCAAGCCCCAAGAAAGGCAAAATAATGCTAACCAGCCTTGCCCATACCTGAAACGGACGAGTGCGGTAGTGGGCAGCGATCGCCACTGGGTCGTATCGCAGAGCCGCATCTGTATCCATCAGGTCATTCACCTGAACGGATTTCAAATGCTCTTCAGGTGCAGGATGATTTTCGATTGCGATCGCCTCTAGCTGGGTTACGTCCTGGGCTGTGGAAGTGACTACGGTAGGCATAGTGTAGAGAAGGTAAGGGTGAGCAGTCTGGACTCTAAGCCACGTGGGGTCGGTCTAGCATCCATGCTTCTAGGAGTCAGGGCAGAACAGCCCATGTAAAGCATTGTAACAACAGGTTTAGTAAGAACTACATCTTCTTTTAACAAATAGACATTATCAAAGCGGTGCCTCCAGGAATTTTCGGTTGTACTAGAAAGACTGGCCATACCTCAACGGGATCGCCGTTAGAAACACCTACAGTCCTGCAAACTGCTACTAAACTGAATAAGTACAGGATAAGTACAAGCGTTTAGAAACATCATTCGAGAGATCGAGAGTTAGGGACTGGGGGTTAGTTCCAAAACTCTGATTTAGAACTTGAGACCTCGTATCCCAGAAATCAGTCCCCTCCAAATTTCTAAGCCCTAGCCCCTTTAGGATCACTCAATTCTTTGCCCTGTGGCATCTTTCCCTCTGGTCAATTTTGATTCATGCTGATCTCTCTTCAGATTGAAAATTTTGCTTTAGTTGACCGCCTGGATCTGAAATTCGGTTCAGGATTGAACGTCTTAACTGGAGAAACGGGCGCAGGCAAATCAATCATTCTCGATGCTCTAGATGCGGCTTTAGGTGGCAAGGTGACGGGCCGAGCAATCCGCACTGGAGCCGATCGCGCCCTGATCGAAGCTAATTTCAAGCTCAGTTCATCTCTAGCTGCCTGGTTAAAAGAGCAGCAAATTGAATTGGTGGATGAAACAGTCTTGGTGTGTAGCCGAGAACTGACCGTCAACCGGGGTAATGTTCGCAGTCGCTCTCGCTTAAACGGGGTGCTGGTGAACAAACAGCAGATGGAAGCACTGCGCGATCGCCTGGTAGAAATCACCGCCCAAGGGCAAACCGTGCTGCTGGGGCAGTCTAGCCTCCAACGGGAATGGTTAGATGCTTTTGGCGGTGCTACCCTAATGCGACAGCGGGAAATTGTAGTGACTGCTTATGTCGCAGCTCAGCAAGCACTTCAAGCACTCGAAAAACGTCGTCAGTTTGAGCAACAGCGACTTCAGCAGCTTGACCTATTTGAGTATCAGGCAAAGGAATTAAATGCGGCTAACCTGAGTGACCCCAATGAGCTGACTGACTTAGAGCAAGAACGCCAACGACTCAGTCATAGCGTTGAGCTTCAGCAGCAAAGCTATCAGGTATATCAGGCACTCTATCAAAATGACGCTGGGTCAGAAGCCTGTGCTGATTTGCTGGGCAAAGCCGAGGGGCTACTCACAGACATGGTGCGCTATGACCCCGAGATACAGTCGGTACTAGACTTGGTGACCGATGCGCTAGCACAGGTAGAGGAAGCCGGACGGCAAATTAATACTTACGGGGAAGACCTAGAAACTGACCCGGAGCGGCTGCAATTTGTTGAGCAACGGATTATTGAGCTGAAGCAGATTTGCCGTAAGTATGGCCCAACTTTGGGAGAAGCGATCGCCTACAGTCAAAAGCTCCAAACTGACCTGGCAGAATTAAACGGTGGCGCTCAGTCTACAGAAGTTTTAGAGCAAACCTATCAAACCCGTCAGGCAGAGTTGCTGCAAGCTTGCGATCGCCTAACTGAGTCGCGTCGGACGACCGCCCAACAGCTAGAGACGCTATTGCTCAGCCAACTAAAGCCGCTAGCAATGGACAAAGTCCAGTTTCAGGTGAACCTTGCTGCGGTTTCCCCTAGTGCAACCGGAGCTGACCGGATTACGTTTCTGTTTAGCCCCAACCCTGGCGAACCGCTGCAACCGTTAACTGAAATTGCCTCAGGCGGGGAAATGAGTCGATTTTTGTTGGCGCTAAAAGCTTGCTTTTCTCAGATTGATTCGGTCGGCACAATGGTGTTTGACGAAATTGATGTGGGAGTTTCGGGACGGGTGGCACAGGCGATCGCCGAAAAGCTGCACCAGCTTAGCCAAAACCATCAGGTGCTTTGTGTGACTCACCAGCCTATCGTAGCGGCGATGGCAGACGCTCACTTCCGAGTAAATAAGCAAGTGATTGACCAGATTCTCAGCAATGGCAAGGCGATCGCCGCTGACACAAGTAAAACCGAAGACGTCAGAACGGTTGTCCGAGTTGCTGCACTCGACGACCAGCAGCGACGCGAAGAATTGGCCCAACTAGCAGGTGGACAGACTGCTCAAGAGGCGATCGCCTTTGCTGAGTCGCTGCTTAATCAGGCCGCGAATGCCCGCCTAACTCACGCCACCCCATCGCTTAACTCCAACACTTCCCCACCAAAATCAAGAACAGGACGCAAATCTCGCGCCAAAAAAGCTTAGATAAAAGCCGAATCTTTGAAGATTCAAAATTAGGATAACTGCTTTTAGAACTTCTAATTTTGAGTATTTGATCTGCTTATTTTCTTTCAAAATTCCTCCTTGGATAGATGCACACTCAAGCAACCTGAAAAGCCTCAAACATATCTAGCTTGCTTCGTATACTTAGTTGCTCAGGGGCAATCCAATCGTATTGGTGTCACATTTCTACAACAACTGGATAGGCAATGCATCTTAGGTTGCAAAAAGTCTCTCGCTAAATTAAACCCAGCGATGGATTCAAATGCTTGCTTTTTTAAGCAACAGTGAGCAGTTAGCACCTTATCTGAGAGGAATGATTAATGAGCGTCCAAAATCGTCTCGTTTCGCTTAAACAGCTGATCAGCCTCGGCGCGATCGCGGGCACTAGTGTTTTCTTTGGGTTTCCTGCTCTAGCACAATCCAACGTCAGTTCCGATGCTTCTACTAGCACTATTCTGGCCCAAGCAGAATCTACAGGAGATGATTTTGAGCTTTCTCCAGAAGGCTTCGAGATTCTTTGTGAGCGCTTTCCACTCAATTCCCGTTGCGAAGGAACCGCTGGCTCTGGAAGTAGTGGCATATCAGGCTCCGCTCAAGATCCAAACACAGATACGTCTGATCCACCTGTTGAGCCAGGAAATGCACCTTCTGATGACTCAGAAGGTGGTACCCAGGAGACTTCTCCTAGCGATGAGTCTGATGGGTTAGGCACACCATCTGACAGCTCAAACGATGGCATTCCCGAATCGCCTTCAGACCCCAACACCGACACAACAAACCCACCTTTTGACCCTGGCAATGCTCCTTCAGACGATTCGGAAGGTGGTACACAAGAGCGTCCTGGTGACCCATCAGGTGGCGGAATGATGCAGTCCCCTGGCGGAACAATGTCTCCTGGTGGAGCACCTCTCGATAACCGCCCTCCAGCCGCAGAGCCGGATGACTCTACAGTTCCTCCAACCGAAAACGAATAGCGGTTGAGGAACAGTAGATCCGAAGGTGCCACTTGAGCAACTTGTCAAGTTATCGTTCAGCCTTTTAGAATCCTTTCCAAACGGGTTCTTAGAGCTACTCAGTTATAAAGTGTAGCCATACAGGTTAGGACAAAAAAGGGAGGCAGGACTAAGTCCTGCCTCCCTTTTTTGTCCTAACTTAAGTCACTAGCACTGCAAAAGCGTGGGGCTGATTAGTGCTCCACGCTTTTGCAGAATAAGATGTGGCTGTAGCCGCAAAGGCTGTATCAACGTTTGAAAACAGTTCCTAAAATCGGTTAAGGACATTGCGCGGAACGCCCGTACGAGGTTTTGTACGGGTCTGTCTGTTCAAGAGAAACTACTGGGCAGGCATTGTCCACCAGGCGAGCGCATAGTCCTGAGTGGGAGCGTTGACGCGATCGCGATATACCACACGAATCTTGTACTGTCCGGTTTCGGGCACTTCGTGGAAGATGTGCTCAACACTATCAACCTCGCTTACAGATGACCAGATACTATCTGAAATATCATCATCTTCAGCCCGCATCAGGTAAATATCCAGGTTGTTTAAGCCTGCATCTTCAAACAGTTCTCCCAGATCATATTCCTCACTGCTATTTGCATCTTGCAAGGACACTTCACGATCCCAGGTCAGCGTCGCTGACACAAAGCTGCCACCCTGGAGCGGCTGCTCTAGCACATAATCCTGAAATTCGCGTGCGTCTGAGCTGTCCCCAACCGTGCGATAGTCCCAACCGATCGCCGGAACTGGTTCGTCAGGACTCCACTGTCCAGGACTAAACTGCTGATAAGCGCGGAATACATTCAAATGTCCCGTACCAATTTCAGCATCTAGGGGAAGTGACGGATCGCGATAAGCGTCAGAGTCAAGCCAGGTTTTGTTGTTTTGCATCAGCATGGTACGGCTCATCCCCAGACGCAAACCGTCGCCGCTGTCTTGGATCTTGTCGGCAGAGTTCATTAACACCGCTTTGGTGACTTCATGGCGACGGGCATCTAGACTCCAGTTGGGCTGATTGGTACTGATCTGGCGATCGCCATGCTGATGCAGCAGCGCCACTGCTGCCGTAACGTGCGGTGCCGCAAAGCTGCTACCGGTTGCCCGGATGATGCTGCCATCAGGGTTAAACATCTCGATGTTGGTGCCAGGAGCGACCAGGCTAACCGAGCGACGTGGTCCAACGTTGCTCTCAGAGTCAGGCGATCGCCCAAGCACCGTTGCAGGTTCGCTACCCAGGTTGGAATAATCGACTTTCGAGAATACTCCATTAACCTGAGTCGAATTTGCGATCGTCATGCCGTTAAAGTTATCTGTTGGAATCGGAATACCACCTGTTCCTTGATTTCCAGCGATCACATACAGGACATCGTGAAACGATGATGACCAATCAACACATTGCGTCAGCAGCGCATTCCCATCCAAAACTGCATCCGGGCGCGGATCTTGAACCAGCGATTCGCCAAAGCTGAAATTGATCGCCCGCACTTGTCCACCATCCTGCATTGCCACCATTTGAGATGACAGACACTCTTCTGGCTGCCCGCTGCGCTCAACGATCCCCACTGCTGAAGAATAGAGAGTTGCATCAGGCGCAACTCCTGTCAGGTATTTGTCCTCGCTAACCATGACGCTGGCAACATTGGATGCATGACCATCCACATAGTCATTTGCCTGCGCTCGGTCGTCTCGAAAAAAGACTTGTCCGACCTGCACTACATTGTTATTAACAGCAGCTTTATCCAACCCAAACTGAGCGGGACGACCAATCTCAACCTGACCAATCGAAATTTTGCTGCCCGTCAAGTTGTAGGGAGCAGCGTGCAGCCTGAGTGCATCAATGCCTGCTTCCCCAACCGAAACTGCTAAACCCCACACTGGCGTTGCTAAAAGGGAAGCGGAAAAGCCCCCAATTAACCATCCCAGCCTTTTCACCATTCGCTGCTGCACGGAAGTCTCTCCACAAAAAAATAAATTTCGTGTGAATCTGAGCCTTTGGGGATCAAGTTTTCGAGGGCTTGGGAGCACGCTTTGTTAAACTAACATTACGAGACCAGGACGCAGGAGACATCGTAGCCATGACCCAAGCCAATTCCCACAAGTCAGTTGTTATTGCCCCATCTATCCTATCAGCAGATTTCAGTCGCCTGGGAGATGAAATCCGGGCTGTTGACCAAGCAGGAGCCGATTGGATTCACGTTGATGTGATGGATGGTCGGTTTGTACCTAACATTACGATTGGTCCGCTGATTGTGGAAGCAATTCGGCCGGTTACGCAAAAGCCGCTGGATGTCCACCTGATGATCGTTGAGCCAGAAAAGTACGTTGAAGATTTTGCCAAGGCGGGAGCTGACCATATTTATGTTCACGCTGAGCATAATGCTTCCCCACACTTGCACCGCACTCTGGGTCAGATTAAGGAACTCGGTAAGAAGGCAGGCGTTGTGCTAAATCCCGGTTCTCCTCTAGAGCTAATCGAGTACGTGCTGGAACTGTGCGACCTGGTGCTAATCATGAGCGTTAACCCAGGGTTTGGCGGTCAAAGCTTCATTCCTGAAGTGCTGCCCAAAATCCAGAAGCTGCGCCAGATCTGCAATGAGCGAGGACTCGATCCCTGGATTGAGGTAGACGGCGGGTTGAAGGCAAACAACACCTGGCAGGTTTTAGAGGCAGGCGCAAATGCAATTGTTGCCGGTTCAGCCGTTTTCAAGGCAAAAGATTATGCTGAGGCGATCGCCGATATTCGCAACAGCAAACGCCCCACCCCTGAGCTAGCTAAAGTCTAGACTCTACACTCTGGCAATTAAGCAGAATTTTGGTAACTGTCTTACAAAAGCTCCAGCTTCTTTCCAACTTTTAGGAAGCTGGAGCTTCTCATTTGCATTATCAATCTCAAGCTTGATTGCAAGTACAGGTAGATTTCATCTCAGAGCCTTAATTTTGGGTTGCATTAAGGAATCACCAAATCCGCAATTAACGGCAGATGGTCAGAATCCACATCTCGCCCTGTGTGAATTGCTGCAACTTTAATATCTGAACTAACCAGACAGTGATCAATCGGAATTTGCAGCAGCCGATGTAGCAAATTGGGCAGCACAGCATAGGTTCCTGGCATGGGCCAGGTCGGTAAGACTCCAAACCCTCGTCGCGCATTCTGCAAACCCGTATTCCGCACAAATCGCTTGTAGTAAGGCGACCACATTGTGATGTTCAAATCTCCGAGCAAGACAATAGGCGTTTCAAGCTGCTGAACGTACTGCCCAATTCGGTCAAGCTGAAGATTGCGAGTATGGAAAAAGCTGCGCCGCACCGGAGGAAAGGGATGAGCCGCGACCAGTGAAATTGATTGGCCCTCAACTGTCAGATTTGCCAGGATGCTAGGATTTCCATCCGTTTCAAAGAAGTCGATCGCAGCATTTGCTAATGGAAAGCGACTATAGACTGCAATTCCAAAGTTGTAAGGATTTGCCTGTCCAAACTCATAAGGAAGAATATCCTTGAGGTTCTGAAGTTGCGCTACCCAGGTATCATCGACCTCCAGAAACACTGCAATATCTGGCTTTTCTTCCCTCACCATCGTCAACACCTTTTCATAACTGCGGTTTCTAGTGTTGATGTTTGCCGTGAGCACCCTCAGTTCTGCTGCTGCTGCACTTCGACTTAGCGGGTTGTACCAGGGCAGTATGGGTGTGGAGAGCAATGCAACACAAAACAGCGCAATTAGAATAGGTACCTTTCGTCGAGTTAGAAATAGCAGCAGCAGCAAAATTAGACTGAGCAGAAAATATTGCAGCCTGAAGTGAGACAACAGTTCTAGGACTTGAGTCCAGCCGCGATCGCTTACTAGCGCAATCAGCGTAATCCCCACTATCGCCAGACTCAGTACAACTGAAAAAATCGCCGAAAACTTACCCTTTGGGCTACTTTTTCTGTGTAAACTCATTGTTCATCCAGTTTTACTGAAAGTCACTTCCTGATCTTGAGCTTCAACCTGTTGAGTCTCAATTCCTGTACTGCCTCACAAACATGGCTGTTTTCAATATCCCCACGTGACCTACGACAACACCCTCAAATATCTAGTTGAGCAATTTCCAGATCAATTTGTACGCTGGCTGCTTGGCTCAGAGCCAGACGAGATTCAAATTCTTAAGACCGAGCTGAGCCTTGAACCTATTCGGGCTGATGCCGTGACGTTTCTTAAAACTGCCAGCCAAATCCTGCATTTGGAAGTGCAAACTCTGCCAACCTCTACGCCACCACTGCCGCTGCGAATGCTCGACTCCTGGGTCAGGCTGCACCGGCAGTATGGCTGTGACATCGAACAGGTCGTCATTTTCCTCAAGCCGACCACTTCAGAACTAGCATTTGCCGAGCAGTTTACAGCACGGAATACCTCACACCGCTATCGGGTCATTCGCATGTGGAAGCAGCCTCCTGAGCCCCTGCTATCAGCTCCCGGACTGTTGCCCCTGGCGACTCTGGCGCAAACTGATTCCCCTCAGCAACTTCTCGAACAAGTCGCCGTACAAGTGAACATGATTGAAGAAAAGGCTCGACAGCAAAGTATTACTGCTTGTGTGCAGCTATTAGCGGGACTGATTCTAGACAGTTGATTCAACAGCTTTTTCGGAGGGACATCATGCGGGAGTCTGTGATTTACCAGGAAATTCTTCAGGAAGGCAGAGAGGAGGGCAGGGAGGAGGACAAGCTCAACTAAACTTGGTATTGCGTTTGCTGCATCGCCAACTCCGCGAACTGAATCCTGACCTTCAAGCTCAAATTGAGGCACTGTCGCTGGTTCAACTCACTGAACTGGGGGAAGCATCGCTAGACTTTATAAGTGAAGCAGACCTAGTGAATTGGCTGGATTCAGACGAAACCCCGAAGTAAATACTAGAATGCTTCTGTCGCCTGATTGCTGAACGATCCATGACTGATGCTGCATCTATGTCGAATCCTGTGGGTGACTTGCCAGAGCGCCTGGTCAAGCATGAGGTGCGCTATGCCGACCATCGAGTAGTCAACCGGGACGATTTGACTCCAATGATGCGTCATTATGTGGAGCTAAAGGATCAGTATCCCCATGCGCTGCTGTTGTATCGAGTGGGGGATTTTTTTGAAACATTTTTTCAGGATGCGATCGCCGTTTCCCGCGAGATCGAGATCGTCCTCACCAGCAAAGATGCAGGCAAAGAAATTGGGCGCGTTCCCTTAGCCGGAATTCCCCATCATGCGCTCGATCGCTACTGCACCATGCTGGTTGAGAAGGGCTATGCCGTTGCCATCTGTGATCAGCTTGAGGATGCTGCCGAAGCGCAGGGGCGACTGGTGCAGCGAGATGTCACCCGTGTGATCACGCCCGGTACGGTGTTAGAAGAGGGAATGTTGGTTGCCCGCCGCAACAATTTTTTGGCGGCTGTAGTAATTGCAGCAACCCATTGGGGGTTAGCTTATGCCGATGTTTCAACGGGCGAATTTCTGACAACGCAATCGAGCAATCTGGAGCAGCTAACCCAGGAATTGATGCGGCTCCAGCCGTCTGAGGTTCTGGTACCCACGAATGCACCAGATCTAGGTGGGTTATTGCGACCGGGAGAAAAGTCTGATCAGTTGCCGGACTGTTTGCCGCCGCAGTTGTGCTATACCTTGCGATCGCAATCTCCCTTTACTCAAAGCGAAGCTCGACAGCGTTTGCTCGAACGATTTCGGGTGCGATCGCTGGAGGGCATGGGCTGTGAACACTTGCCGCTAGCTGTCCGTGCTGCTGGAGGATTGCTGGAATATCTGGAAGACACCCAAAAGCAAAACCAGGTATTGCTTCAGCCACTTTGCACCTATACCTTGACCGAATATCTCACCCTCGACCACCAAACCCGCCGCAACCTGGAAATTACTCAGACTGCCAGAGACGGCACCTTTCATGGTTCGCTATTGTGGGCACTCGATCGCAATGTTACGTCAATGGGTGGACGGGCATTGCGCCGCTGGCTGCTGCAACCACTGCTAGACATTGCGAGTATCCAGTCTCGCCAGGATACGATCGCCGAATTAGTCAGCAATGGAGCGCTGCGGCAAGACCTCCAGCAGTTGCTTAAGCAAATTTATGACCTGGAGCGACTCACTGGACGGGCTGGTTCTGGCACGGCCAATGCGCGTGATTTGGTGGCGATCGCTGACTCGCTCGAAAAACTGCCCGACTTGGCACAACTTGTTGCCTCAGCCCGTTCCCCCTATTTGACTGCCTTACAAACGGTTTCCCCAGTTTTAGAACAGTTGGGGCAACGATTGCGATCGCATCTGGTCGATCGCCCGCCGCTCTACCTCACCGAAGGTAACCTGGTTCGCTCTGGAGTAAATCCCCAGTTAGATAACCTGAGACGGCAGGTTGAAGTAGACCAGCAATGGCTCACGCAGCTTGAGGTCACAGAACGTCAGCGCACAGGCATTCCCACCCTAAAAGTCAGCTTTAACAAAACCTTTGGCTACTACATCAGTATCTCTCGCGCCAAATCGCAGCAGGCACCGGACAACTACATCCGTAAGCAAACGCTGACCAACGAAGAACGCTATATTACCGCTGACCTAAAAGACTGCGAGACCCGCATTCTCAATGCCCAGCAAGATCTGAATCGGCTGGAGTACGAAATTTTTAACGGCTTGCGTGATGAAGTCAGTGAACAAGCAGAATTGATTCGGGCTGTGGCAAAGGCGATCGCCGCTGTAGATGTACTAGCGGCTCTTGCGGAAGTCGCCGTCTACCAGGGCTACTGCCGTCCCCAAATCACCTCTAATCGCCAAATCTGTATCGAAAACGGCCGCCACCCAGTCGTCGAGCAGTCGCTTCCGACTGGCTTCTTCGTGCCGAATTCCACAAAGTTAGGGGCTGGTTTAGAAGAGGTTAGGGGCTGGGAGTTAGGGGCTAGTTCCGAACCTCGAACCTCGAACCTTGAACTTGAAAATTCAAAGTCTCAGTCTCTAACCCCCTCCGAAACGCTAGCCCCTAGCCCCCAGCCCCTAGCCCCGGACCTGATCGTTCTTACCGGCCCTAACGCCAGCGGCAAAAGCTGCTACTTGCGTCAGGTTGGTTTGATTCAACTGATGGCGCAGGTGGGAAGTTTTGTGCCTGCTCAGGCGGCAACGTTGAGTGTGTGCGATCGCATTTTTACCCGGGTGGGTGCGGTTGATGACCTGGCAACCGGACAATCTACCTTTATGGTTGAGATGAACGAAACCGCCAACATTCTCAACCACGCTACGCCAAAATCTTTAGTGTTGCTGGATGAAATTGGTCGTGGCACTGCAACCTTCGATGGGCTTTCGATCGCCTGGGCAGTAGCAGAACACTTAGCAACTGAAATTCGCGCCCGCACTATTTTTGCGACTCATTACCATGAACTCAACGAGCTAGCGTCTATTTTGTCTAACGTCGCCAACTATCAGGTGACGGTAAAAGAAATGCCTGACCAAATTATCTTTTTGCATCAGGTGCGCCCTGGTGGAGCCGATCGCTCCTATGGCATTGAGGCAGGACGCCTAGCTGGACTGCCTGCTAGTGTCATTCAGCGAGCGCGGCAGGTAATGGGTCAAATCGAAAAGCATTCACATATTGCGGTTGGGTTACGCAAAGGCAATTCTGGCAACTCGGTTCAGGAAAAGAACGGTAGAAGTAAAAGAGTTTCTGAAAAACCAGCGGACTTGGCTCAACTAGACATTTTCAATCCACGACTTTAAGCCGTCCAGACCGCAACCCATCAAAGACACGATTAACTTGAGTCTGCTCAGCAGGAGTCAAAACCTGCTTGGAGAGCAGTAATGACATAAATTTTGACTGATCGGCAGAGCTAATCTGACGGGCAGCAAACATTTGCTCTACAATTTGCTCAACCGATGCATCTGATAAACTCACTTCAACTCGCATCGCAACCTCAGCCTTTATGCTTCAATCTGCTTTACAGAAGGTTTGCAGAATCTTTAAATCCATTTCAGTTGATCCTGCCATACCTGACGGGCATTGAAATCCGAAGATACACAGGAGTATCGAAATTTGCCCATGTCCTGGTACGACAGGCTTGAACAAAGAATCTATTTCTGATAGCACCCTTTTAGCTGGGTTGGCGATCGCTCGGTTCCAGTTGCTTCAATCGGTTCTGCAAATCAACCTCGTCTTTACCCAGAATCACCTCTAGATTTGCCACTCGCTCTTCTAAATTCTTGGAAGGATTTGAATCACCCGTAGAAGATCGACTTCCCTGTCGCCAAATCGCGACTGTTCCAACGATCGCCCCTGTAATTACCCCTAACGGCAAAATTAAGCTGCCTTGCGTCAGGGAAACCAGGGGAATGCAAAGCGCTAGCATTCCCGTCGCAAAACCCCAAATCAGCCCAGTCGCCACAACTTGCTGTGTTTTTCCGTTTTGCGGTGTCATTGCTTCCTCTCCTGAATTAGTAATAGACTGAGCCGTCCTATCGTTTCACGAAACGATAGGACGGTTTCCACTAAGTCTGAGTCGCTAACCCACTGAGATCAACACAAACGCGGATATCGCCATTGGGTTCGACGTGTTCAACTTCAGTCGAAAAACGTAGCATTATTCCATTTATGGTACGGGATGTAGAGAGTTCTTCTACTGATTGCAGCAGCGATTCATAGAGCATCTGATCATGTTCTTGGGCGATCGCATTAATCACATTCCGCATCTGGTGTTGCTACAAGCAGAACAGAAATTTAACAGTTTGAGCTTCAACTGAGTTACTAAAACCGTAACCTCTGCCAAATTTTCTGCCACCGCTGCCATTGTGGAGCAGTAGATTTATTGACGTGGTGAGGAGTACGACATGAGTCAGCAGTGGTTTGGACGTCCTCTGATTGCTTTAGTTGGCGGCATGATTCTTTTAGGGTTAACCCTTGGAACAGCGGTTAAGTTTGGAAGACAGGCGATCGCCCAATCTCCTTCACCCTCTTCACCTCCTACCATGAATCAAACTGAAGGATCAGACGTAGATACAAGATTGGTTGCAGCGAATACTCGCTTTGGCTTCAAGCTGTTCTCTCAAATTCTGGAGCAGAACGGGGAACCAACGAATTTGATGGTTTCACCAACCAGCGTAGCGATCGCCCTCGCGATGACCTACAACGGAGCCAGCGGCACCACTCAACAGGCAATGGCAGAGACTCTGGAACTGGAAGGAATGAGCTTGGAAGAAATCAATCAAGCTAATGCAGCTTTAGAATTGGCGCTGGAAAATGCTGACCCTGAAGTGCAGTTGGCGATCGCTAATTCCCTTTGGAGTAGAGAAGATACTTCATTTAACCCAGACTTTTTGCAGCGAAATCGCGACTTTTATAGCGCTGAAGTGGCTAGCCTGGATTTCACGAATCCTAGTGCGATCGCTACCATCAACAGTTGGGTTAATCGCAATACACAGGAAAAAATTTCTGAAGTTATTCAAGAAATTAACCCCAGTGTGGTTCTGTTTCTGATTAATGCAACTTATTTTAAAGGAAATTGGACAACGCCGTTTAATGCCGAATTGACGAGCGATCGCTCTTTTACCTTGCTAGATGGCAGTCAAAAACAGCACTCCACCATGTCTCAACGGGGTTTCTATGCCTACCTTGAAACCGACCAGTTTCAGGCAGTGAGTTTACCCTATGGTGAGTCTGAGCGGCTCAGCATGTATGTCTTTCTACCGCGTGAAAGCTCCAGCTTGACCGCTTTTCAGCAAAATCTCACCGCTGAGAACTGGGAAACCTGGATGAGCCAGTTTAGTAGAGAGGAAGGAGCCATCACTCTGCCCCGGTTCAAACTGGAATATGAAACTCAACTTAATGAAGCCTTGCAAACGTTGGGCATGGCAGTAGCCTTTGATGCAGAGCAAGCTGACTTTTCGGGCATGAGTGATGAATCATTGTCGATTAGCCGAGTGAAGCACAAAACATTTATTGAGGTAAATGAGGAAGGAACTGAAGCTGCCGCAGTTACTTCAGTAGAGATGCAGTTGACCTCTGCCCCAGCGAATTCTCCATTTCAGATGGAAGTCGATCGCCCCTTCTTCTACGCGATTCGAGACAACCAGACAGAAACGGTTTTGTTTATGGGAACGGTGGTGGAACCGGAGTAAGGGAATTAGGGGTTAGGGGCTGGGGTTAGAATAGGGATGGAAAGGCTGCTGTGGTTGTGGTGTGGGCATCTTGCCCGCACATTTCCCGTTGAATGGGTCAAAGTCCGCAACGGTTTTTTGATTTTCCGTAATTCCGTTCCTTGCAAGGGTAGTTATCTCCCATGAAACGTGCCAACCCGTTTGTAAATCAGGATATTAGGCGCATTCAGACATTCATTTACCTGATTCCGGTGGTTGGCTTTTTCCCGGCACTGTGGACACTTTATCGACGGCAGGGCAGCCGTGAGCAACGGTCAGTGAGTCGGCTAGCAGTAACGTTGGCAACGGGTTGGCTATTTGGCTATCTGTTGCTGGGAACGGGTGCATCCGCTTCTCATGCCTGGGCATTACCGCTTTTGATTACCAGTAGTTTGCTGACCTCTGGCTATTTTCTTGTGAATATTTGGCTGATGGTGCGCCTGTGGCAGCGTAAGGCAATATGGCTGCCAGGAGTGAGCCAGGTGAGCGATCGCCTACCTTGAGTCGGCATCCCTACCACCTTTAGCAAAAACGCTGGTACCATGCTGCTGATAGCTGGAAAATCCTGTAAATCAGTCCCCAGTTGCTCACAAAGTGGTAGATTTTCTTGCAAACGTCCGCTTTGTAGCCTAATTCATCATTAACCTGTGCCCGAAATGTGCCCTCTCTGATAAACTTGCACCTTCAGACCTAGTACGTGTTGAGGAAGTTTGTGTCAACTCCAAAAGCTCATCACTCCCGTTCGCCACATCCTAGAATCCCTACAAAGAAACCTGCCAGACGTTGGCTGTGGCTCACGATGGGTTTGGGTGGAGTGGCGATCGCCTCAGCGACAGCAGGGGCTATGTTAGCAGTGTCTCTTGCCAGCACACCTCTGCTGCAAAGTGAGCTTACAGCCGAAGAAGCTGAAGTGTTTGACCAGGGCGATCGCATTTCTACAGGCATGAACTTCCGCCTGCCCCAGCTTACCCGTCCCGTTAACATCCTCGTGCTGGGAGTGAAAGTACTAAGCTCTGATGTTGAGAATCCTCCTGAAGAAGCCTTAGATTTGGGTTATCACTCACTGGTCAATTCCTTTGAGGGACTGTCAGATACCATGCTGCTGCTGCGGTTTAATCCTGAAACTAAGCAGTTGGTTATGCTTTCTATACCGCGTGATACCCGCACTTACATCGATGGACTGGGTGAAACCAAGCTCAATGCTGCTAACGCCTACGGTGGACCAGCCTTATCAGCAGAATCCGTCAGCGATCTCTTGGGCGGAGTCAGCATCGATCGCTATGTTCGCATTAACGTTCAGGGTGTAGAAAAGTTGATTGATGCTTTGGGCGGCGTAACGGTGTATGTGCCTCAAGATATGAAGTACACCGATGAGAGCCAGCACCTTTACATTGATTTGAAACAAGGTGAACAGCACCTCAACGGTGAGCAGGCAATGCAGTTTTTGCGTTTTCGCTATGACGAAAAAGGCGATATCGGACGAGTGCAGCGTCAGCAAAGCCTAATTCGCTCCATGCAGGAGCAAGCGCTAAGCCCAGCTACACTAACTCGGTTACCACAAATCCTTTCGGTAATCCAATCCCATGTGGATACCAACCTGGCGGTTGAGGAACTGGTGGCGCTGATGGGATTTGCCGCTCAGAGCGATCGCTCAAATGTGCAAATGCTGATGCTACCCGGAGACTTCAGCGCTCCCGAGGACTACGAAGCTAGCTATTGGCTGCCCAACCTGAACCAGATTGACGAAGTGGTGAGCCAATATTTTGGCACTGGCACAAGCTACGGTAGCAGTTATGACTTTGACCCAGGATACTTAAGAGTTGCGATTCAAGATAGCACCGAAGATCCAGACGCAGTAGATAACCTGGTCAATGCGCTTTATGACATGGGCTATAGCAATGTCTACATCGACAACAGTTGGAGTGAGCCACTCAGTGAAACTCGCATTATTGCTCAGCAGGGAAATGTCGAGGGGGCTGAAGCTATTCAGCAGGCTTTGGGATTAGGCGAAGTGCGGATTGAAAGTACGGGCAGCCTGGAGTCTGATGTAACAATCCAGCTAGGCAGAGATTGGCTACAAGGGCAAAGCTCCAGTGATGAGGTTGATGGTGACGATCCATACAGCGAAGAGCAGTATGACAGCGAGCAATACTAACCCATTACAGCCATCTCCCGATGGGTAAGCCATAGCGTAGGGGTCGTTCGCGAACGACCCCTACAGGGATTTGTGGTTAATCCAAGTGGAAATGGCTGTAAGTAGCCATACAGCTCAGGACAAAGAAGCGGGACAAGTCTTCGCTTTGTCCTGCCTTTTTGTCCTAGCTGAAGTAACTAGCGCAGTGGCTTTAATACGTCTCGTGGGTCGAAGCCTGGGATAAAATCCATTCCTGCAAAATTGGGTTTACCAGTTCCGGTGCTTCATCTTGAGGACAATGACCCACACCTTCAAGGGGAATGAATTCTTTAACAGCAGGAAAGTTTGCTAAGTCGCGTCCCAGAGCAATCGGCTCCCAAGGATCTTGAGTTCCCCAAAGCAAAATTGCAGGACAGGGCAGCACTTCCAGCAAATCTTCAGGCAGCGGACCCTGAGAGTAACCGGTGAATGCTAGAAATACATCCGCTGCACCCGCATCCGCTGCCGGAGCCATCAGCATGTCAACCAATTCGTCGGTTACGGCTTCAGGACGGATATAAGCTTTCAGCAAAATTTTGCGAACGGTATTGGGACGAGCAATTAATCTAAAAAAATTGTGACCCAACCAGCGAACTGCTAGAACCCTTTGTAGGAGCGGTGCGCCCATACGCCGATACCAGGGTAAGGTAGCACGACGGCGATCGTGCAGCAATCGCAATGAGCAGTTGAGCATAGCGATTCCCAGTACGGAGTCAGCATGACTAACAGCAGTTTGCATTGCAACAATACAGCCGATTGAATTTCCAACCAGATAGGCGGGAGCACCAACAACTTCTTGGCAAAAATCAGCAACTTGCTGTGCCCAAGTTTCAAAGGTGTATTCGATTTCGCTAAAAGGAACGGGCTTAGCAGAGCTACCAAAGCCAATCAGATCGATCGCATAAACTCGACAGCTTTCTGCCAGGGCAGGAATGTTTTTGCGCCAATGCTGCCAGGATGCTCCAAAACCATGAATCAGCACAACTGCTGGCCCTGATTCTCCTTCAGCCTGATAACAGATAGGAAATCCCTTCCACATCCAGGTTTGAGAGGGTGAAAAAGAGCTAACAGCAGCTGGGAGGTTTGAAGTTAGAGACATCGCATCGCACCGGACGAATGGGCTATTACAAATCTTTACTTTTTTATTGTGCCAATCAATCTCTAAAAAGGCATGACCAGGATTATAGATCTGCTGCGATCGCTCCACTCCAATCAAAGCAAGCTTCCTCGATAAAAATTAGAGGGGAGAAAAAATTAGAGCGCAGAAGCATCACCTCTACGCTCAAACTTAGCTGCATCAGCAAAATCACAGATCTTAGCCAAAACGACCGCTAACGTAGTCTTGAGTTGCTTGCTGAGTTGGGTTGTTGAAAATATTTTGGGTGGGCGCATATTCCACCAGGTAACCCTGCTTGCCGCCTTTTTCAGTTGCTTGAGCGTTAAAGAAAGCAGTCATATCAGAGACACGAGAAGCCTGTTGCATGTTGTGCGTCACAATCACGATGGTGAACTGCTCTTTTAATTCGTGCATCAAGTCCTCAACCCGGAGGGTAGAAATGGGGTCAAGCGCAGAACAGGGTTCATCCATCAGCAGTACTTCGGGTTCGATGGCGATCGCCCGCGCAATGCAAAGCCGCTGCTGTTGACCACCTGAAATGGATAGACCGCTTTCCCTGAGCTTGTCTTTTACCTCTTCCCAGAGAGCAGCTTTGCGGAGCGATCGCTCTACTAGCTCATCCATATCGCCCTTGTAACCATTGATCCGCGCCCCAAACGCAATGTTTTCATAGATTGACTTAGGGAAAGGATTTGGCTTCTGAAACACCATTCCAATGCGGCGACGCAACTCGGTAGCATCCACGCTCCTATCGTAAAGGTCAACCCCACGATACTGAATCGTACCCTTTACGTGAGCGCCTGGAATCAGGTCATTGAGACGGTTAAAGCAGCGCAGCACCGTGCTCTTACCACAACCCGATGGGCCAATAAAAGCAGTAATTTTGCGCTCAGGAACATCTACCGAGACATTGCTAACTGCCAAAAAAGAACCGTAATAGTAACTGGCTTGATCAACATGGAAAGCTGTGCCGGTGCCAACGGCTGTAGAAGGATTAGTCTGCATGAAATATTGACCTTTTTATTTCAAATAATTAGAACCAGCGAAGATACCAACACATTCAAGGATCAAACCTTTCCAGCCTGGAACCGATTTCGCAAATAGATTGCCGTTGCATTCATGATCAACAGCACTATCATCAAGACAATAATTCCAGCCGCAGCGTTGGTGTGAAACTCTGCCTGAGGACGACCTACCCAGTTAAAAATCTGAATCGGTAAAGCGCTAAAGCCACCTTCCCGAAAAGATGGAATGTACGGCACAAAAGTCTGCGCCCCAATCACAATTAGCGGCGCAGTTTCGCCGATCGCCCTAGATAAAGCCAAAATCGTACCCGTTAAAATACCTGGAAACGCCTGGGGCAACACATGCTCTCTCACGGTTTGCCAACGCGTTGCACCCAGCGCCATTCCTGCCAGCCGCAGACTATCTGGCACTGCTCTCAAAGCTTCACGGGTCGCAACAATAATAACCGGCAAAATTAGCAATGCCAGCGTCAAGCCTGCGGCAAACACAGTACGACCACCCGTAATATCTACAAAAACGCGAACAAACACCGCCAAGCCGAGCAATCCATAGATGATGGATGGGACAGCGGCCAGGTTCCCGATGTTAATCTCAAGAATTCTGGTGAAGAGATTATCCGTAGAAAATTCTTCTAGGAAAATGCCTGCCCCAACTCCAATTGGAAAAGCCACAAGGGCGGTGATAAACAGCAACCAAACTGTGCCTACCAAGGGAGCTAAAATTCCTGCCCGTTCAGCGCTACGAGAGGGGAAGCTAGTGAGAAACTGCCAATTTAACCGAGGAAGCCCATCAACTAAAACATCAATCAGCAGAAATGCCAGCACAACCAATCCCGCTATGGTAGCAACCCAGCTAGCAATTCTAAAAATATTGTCTAGCCTGTAGCGTCCAGCTAAGTTTGGGTTAAACCGCTGCTTAGCCAAATCATCCTGAGAAAAGGCGTTTGGATCTGTAACTGTCATTCGTACTTCTCCCGGAAACGGCGAACAAACCAGAAACTAAAACCATTCAGCACCAGGGTGATCAGAAACAGAGTCATTCCCACTGCGAAGAGAGTGATGTACTCAATTGAACCAGTTGGCGCATCTCCTCCAGCAACCTGCACAATAAACGAAGTCATCGTCTGAATTGGCACACGAGGATCAAGCGTCAGCCTTGGGTTTTGTCCGGCTGCAATGGTGACAATCATCGTTTCCCCAACTGCTCGCGCTACTCCCAGAATGAAAGAAGCCACAATCCCTGAAAGAGCAGCCGGTAACACGACATTGGTAATCGTCTCACGCTTAGTTGCTCCTAAAGCATAGGAACCTTGTCGGAGACTTTGGGGCACAGCATAGATTGCATCTTCACTAAGAGAGGCAATCGTGGGCAGAATTGCGATTCCCAGTACAATTCCAGCACTCAAGCCGTTAAATTGCTGAAGACCAGGAACAAAAGGCCGCAGAATCGGGGTTACAAGGAAGAGAGCAAAATAACCAAACACAACGGTTGGCACCCCTGCCAAAATTTCCAAGGCTGGCTTTAACCAGCTACGCACCTTGCGAGGTGCATATTCACTTAAACAAACAGCAGCCAGAATTCCCATTGGCATCGCCACAATTAGAGCGATTACAGATGTAAGCAGTGTGGCACTGATCAGCACCATGATGCCGTATTGGGAATTGGTGAAGAGGGGAGTCCACTGGGTATCCGTCAGAAAATCCCAGATGGGCACTTCCCGAAAGAACAAAATGGTTTCAAAGACTAGAGTGAGAACGATTCCAACGGTTGTGAAAATGGAAAGAATGCCAAAAGCTCCAAACAAGCCTTTTGCTAACTTTTCCATTGTCTTGCTGAGCTTGCGGTTTGGTTGCCAGAGTCTACTGTTTTGAGATGGATCTGGTAGTTGACTGGTAGTCATAATGACAGGTTTTGGGAGGGGAAGCAGGGAACTGGCTCTCTAAGATGAATGCTTAAACTGAAGCCGATCGCCTCCATTCAGTGGAATGGGGGCGATCGGCACTAGCCAAACTACTGGGCCAAAATCTCAGGTAGGGACGCACCTTCGGCGGCTTCTGCAAACGCCGATCCCGTTACACCATTCTCTAAACGAGCCTGTACCAGTGGAGTAAGCTCATCACCCAGAGGTACATAGCCAACTTCTTCTACTAATGAGGCGTTTGCCTCATCAACGTAGAAGTTAACAAACTCTTGAATATGGGGTTCTTCAAGCGCTGCGGTGCTGACATAGACAAAAAGCGGACGAGAGAGAGGAGCATAGCTACCGTCTAGCACAGTTTCAGCACTGGGTGCAACGCAACCTTCACCACCATCGACTTGAACTGCTTTGAGGCTATCTGCGTTCTCCTCATAGTAAGCGTAGCCAAAATATCCAAGTGCATTGGGGTCACCAACCACACCCTGAACGATCACGTTATCATCTTCGCTGGAGGTGTAGTCTCCACGACTTGCACCTTCTTCACCGTTGACAACATCTGTGAAGTAATCGAATGTACCAGAATCAGTTCCGGGACCATAGAGTGCTAGAGGCGCATCTGGGAAAGAGGGGTCAACCTGGTTCCAGTTGCTAACAGTGCCCTGAGCTTCGGGTGCCCACATGGTGTTGAGCTGCTCAATGGTCATGCACTCTGCCCAATCATTTTCCGGGTTAACCACGACGGTCAGTGCGTCTTGAGCAACTGGGAGTTCGATGAATTCAATACCTGCTGCTTCACATGCAGCAATTTCATCTGCCTCAATGATCCGAGAAGCGTTGGAGATTTGGGTTTCACCAGCGCAGAACTTTTCAAAGCCACCACCCGTACCAGAGGTACCAACCGTAACCTGAACGCCATTGTTGGCAGCCATAAACTCTTCTGCCATCGCCTCAGAGATGGGGAAGACGGTGCTGGAACCATCAATAGCGATAGTGCCACTCAGATCGCCGCCGCCCTCAGCTGGTGCTTCAGCCGTTTCGCCTTCGGGCGCTTCGGTGGAGGTGTCAGTGCCACCCCCCGCACAAGAGGACACAACGAAAGTGAGAGCAATTGAGGCGGCTAGATATGCAAAACGCTTTGAACGAAGTTGAAACAGCATGATCTTTGGGTGTTGTAAATCTGTTTGGGAAACGCCTGCATCCTACCGTTTGAGTGTAAAGATAAGGTTAAGTAAACTTGTCTTCTGGAATACTTGGCCCGAAATTCTGTAGTCCACTATACGTTAAAAGTTCAATAACTGCTGCTAATAGAGATTTTTAGGCTAAATTTGAAGTATTAATTTTGTTTAAATTTGTTCATTTCTACGTACTGACGATCACTTTTTAATCACATTTGCCATGACTCATTACGTAATCTATGACGGTAACTGTAATCTTTGCTCTACGCTAGCTCAGTTGCTTGAAAAACTAGATCAGGGTAAGCAATTTCAATATGCACCAATGCAGGACCAGGCCACACTGGAGCAGTTTGGCATTACGTCACAGGACTGCGAAAAAGGAATGCTTTTAATCAATGCTAACGTTCCCCAACAGCGATGGCAGGGCAGTGATGCGGCTGAAGAAATTGGGCGTTTGCTACCGCTAGGTGAAGTGTTTGTAAATGCGTATCGAGCAATGCCTGGGGTGAAGTGGGGGGGCGATCGCCTCTACGTCCAAGTTCGCGATAATCGCTATGCCTGGTTTGGCCGACGCTCTAGCCTCTATGAGTCTGCTTATCCAATCTGCAACACCGATGCTTGCAGAAAGTAGAAGAAGGGCTGAAACGAGCCACGATGAAGGTATAGCACTGTTTTAGCTCGTGAATCAAATCCAAACCGTTAGACTGTAAACTCTATGTAAATTCCTGGGATCTAGCTGCAGCCAGATGTGACTCTTGGCGACAATCTGGTAGACAATAGGGGGTGAAACAGGAGTGTGGTAGCACAGGTAACTCCCCGTTGCCAGTGTTTCTGTCTGAATTTGATCGCTTGCCACAGATCAGCCCTAAAGAAGCCTCCGGACGCTGTAATCCCAGTGGAGTAACTGGATAAAGACTTCAATCTAGCAAGGTTCCTCGGTGGTTCAGGCAAAACTTAGTTTGTCTGGATTAGTGTGCTGCGGCTAGATTACCTTTGTTGTTACCTCATTCAGATCTAGACAGAAGTCCGTCCCAACATTGAAAACCCTGGATGTTTGGATGATTAATTCGATTTACGAGACTAAAGATCACTTGTTTAGTTTTCCATCAAGCAGCGTTACTCAAGATCGTATTTTGGCGGCGATCGACGTTGGGACTAATTCCATTCACATGGTTGTAGTGCGAATTCAGCCTGCAATTCCTGCATTCACTATTATTGCTAAAGAAAAAGCGACAGTGCGTCTAGGCGATCGCGACAGAGAGACAGGCAAGCTGACTCCAGAGGCAATGACGCGGGCAATGGATGCTCTCAAGCGCTGCCAAAAAATTGCTCACAGCCTCAATGCTGAAGACATCGTTGCCGTTGCCACTAGCGCTGTCCGAGAAGCCCCAAATGGGCGAGACTTTCTCCAGCAGATCGAGAGCGAACTGCGGCTGATGGTCAACCTGATTTCAGGACAAGAGGAAGCCCGCCGAATTTATTTAGGTGTGTTGTCGGGGATGGAGTTTGGCAACCACCCTCACGTCATCATCGATATTGGTGGCGGTTCCACAGAACTAGTGCTGGGCGACGGGCACGAACCCCGTACCCTCAGTAGCACAAAAGTTGGAGCAGTACGACTGACGGCTGACATTGTTAACACTGACCCGATCAGCAACAGTGAATTTAACCATCTGCAAGCCTTCGTCCGAGGAATGCTAGAGCGATCGGTAGAAGAATTACAAGCTCACCTAAACGCTGGCGAACTGCCTCGCCTAGTCGGTACCTCTGGCACGATTGAAGCTTTAGCCGCAATTCACGCTCGGGAAAAGCTAGGAGTCATTCCCACTCCGCTCAATGGCTATCAGTTCAGCTTGAAAGACCTGCGAGAACTCGTTAACCGTCTGCGTAGACTGAACTACCAGGAACGGCTAAATATTCCTGGAATGTCAGACCGTCGCGCCGAAATCATTGTAGCTGGGGCAGTCATTTTGCAAGAGGCAATGACCCTGCTGGGTATGGAGACGGTCACGATTTGCGAGCGATCGCTCCGAGAAGGAGTCGTTGTTGATTGGATGCTAACCCACGGGCTGATCGAAGACCGACTGCGCTTTCAAAGCTCTGTACGCCAGCGCAGCGTTGTCAAAATTGCTCGCAAATATGGAATTAACCTAGAGCACAGCGAACGAGTTGCCCAATTTGCGCTTACCCTATTTGACCAAACCCAAGGCACGTTACACGACTGGGGTGCAGAAGAGCGAGAATTGCTGTGGGCGGCCGCCATGCTCCACAACTGCGGACACTTCGTCAATCATTCCTCTCACCACAAACATTCCTATTACTTAATTCGGCAGGGAGACTTATTAGGCTATACCGAAACCGAAATCGAAACCATCGCCAATTTGGCCCGCTATCATCGCAAAAGTTGCCCTAAGAAAAAGCACGAAAACTATCGAAACCTGACTAGCAAGCAACATCGTCGCATCGTCGAACAGCTCAGTACCCTATTACGTCTAGCCGTTGCGCTCGATCGCCGTCAAATAGGTGCAGTTCGGCAAGTCACCCTCAAGTACGACTCCAACCAGCGGGAACTGCACCTGTTGCTTCAGGCAAAGAAACCTGGAGATGATTGTGCCCTCGAACTTTGGAGCCTCGACTACAAAAAAGGCTGCTTTGAGTCCGAGTTCAACCTGAAACTCATTCCCCAGCTAGAACAATCTGAGCTGTTAAATGCCTCATCCTAATCTCTCAACTTAAGCTGCTTCAAAGCCCTCATTAAGACGAGTATCGAGATAAAGATAAAGCCCTTCGCTAGCTTGGAAATAAATATCGATCCATTCCTGGCAACCGTCCTTGCGTGTGCAATACCGGGGTGCGTGGGCACAATAGGAATACTTTTAGACTTAGTCGTTTGGCTTGATAAAAGTTGAAATAGGGTGAGAACACTGAGCAGGAGATAGTTTAGCTATCTCCTTTTTTTGTCCTAACTGATAGCGGTGCTTGTTGAATGGAATACAAAGCGTGGCATACAGCAACAGCTCGATCCGCTGCCGCCGCTATACGCCACGCAATTAGAATTACTATAAGTGACTAGCGCGTTAGGTTAAGCAGTTTCAGGTAAACCTTGAATGGATAGTAATGCAATTTATATTTTGAAAGTATTCATCGTTTCGGGGGGTCTAGCAGTAGCCATCAAATATGTTATGCCCCTTTTGTCTATTTCATCCAGTACAGCAATTGTTTTAACTTTGGTACTCTTGCCAAGTGTTGCACTGGCGATCGCCTTGGCATGGCGGGCACGGCAACAGCTTTCGTGAAAGTCAGCAAAGTTAACGTGACAAGGGCTGGGAAAGCATTCTCGTAAACTTCACTTCAACAAAAAAGCGCTGGCTCAATCTGGCCAGCGCTTAGCATTTAGAGCAGTAAGAGTACTAGCCTTGCTAGCGAACCTGCATGTAAACCGCATCTGAAAGGGTCGGAATCTCTGCGTAGCGGCCCATCGCAGACTGAATAATGGAGTAAACAACTGCGGCAATCATGCCAAAGAAAATGACGTTATAGACTGTTTCAATAATCAGTCCGCCACCTAGACCTGAACCAAACAGGCTTAAAATAAATTTGCACAAAACTAGAATGATGTCTAACAAGATCGCTTGCATCGCATTGAACCGGATGAAGTGGTTAATGCTTTCGTTCCTGACTACAAGCAGGAACAAAGCAAAGAATACGATCAATCCACCAAATCCAAATAAAGCCCTATCTATGGTGCTGTAAACTAGCAAAATTGGAGTTAGGGGCAGAAGAATTACTTCAAGCGCAGGAAACTGCCGGAAGAAATATATACCAAAAGCTAGCCCATCAATCAGGGGCAAAAGATAGGGCAGACAAGCGAAAAAGCGATCCTTGGGGTTAGTGGAGCCACGCCAGCTCATGTTTTGCTCTCCTCAAATTGGGGCTACTTTCTTACATTTCTACACTAAGACCAGGATAGCGCAGTCGCCCAGTCAACAAAAATCTGTCCAAGCGGGTACTTGGAGTAGGACAGGGCTGATTCAATCACTCAATGTTCGCAATTCGGAATCCCATCTGACACTCAAATTGATCGGGTTGACTGTCAGTCACCTTACCAAGAGAACGACCGCACAAAAGCTGACCTTGCTGCCAGCGAGGTTGTCCGGTTTGACTAGCCATCAAGCAAGTTTGACAAACTTGATGGGGAGAGAGCAGCTGATTTTCCATCAAGATGACTAGCATGAAGCACCTACCTTAAGCGGGTAAGCCTAGCCCACTAGCTCTAATCTTAAGCTACTCCTTTAGAGGAGTTGTCAAGGGTATTACATACTTTAACGAGTCCTTAATGAAAAGACTTGAATGGCTGATCCAACCCATGAAGTCGATGCAGTGAAGCGTTATGATCATTAACTCAGGATAAATTAGCTTGTGAATTGTGAGCAGCCAAGAACGGTTGATCATCAATCCGGCTACCGTGAATGAAACTGTGCTGAATTGTGGATTTGGGGGTTTGTCTGTGACTCAAGCTGTAGCTAAAACGACCGTTCAAACTAATTTAGATTTTGTAGAAAAAACCGATCCGGCGGTTGCTGGCTTGATTCAGAACGAACTCCAGCGCCAGCGTGATCACCTAGAACTGATTGCGAGTGAGAACTTTACGTCTCCCTCAGTGCTGGCTGCTCAAGGTTCCGTATTGACTAACAAATATGCAGAGGGTTTGCCCCAAAAGCGCTACTACGGCGGTTGTGAATTTGTTGATCAAATCGAGCAAATTGCAATTGATCGCGCAAAAGAGCTGTTTGGCGCAGCCCATGCCAACGTCCAACCTCATTCTGGCGCACAGGCAAACTTTGCGGTTTTCCTGTCCCTGCTAGAGCCAGGTGACACAATCATGGGCATGGATTTGTCTCATGGTGGGCATTTGACGCACGGTTCCCCAGTCAATGTGTCGGGCAAGTGGTTTAAGGTGCAGCACTACGGCGTTAGTGCAGAAACAGAGCAGCTTGACTACGACCAGATAAGAGATCTGGCGCTAAAACATCGTCCTAAGCTATTGATTTGCGGGTATTCGGCTTATCCACGAGTGATTCGGTTTGACCAGTTCAGGGCGATCGCTGACGAAGTTGGGGCCTTGCTGCTAGCCGACATTGCCCATATCGCCGGATTAGTCGCAACCGGACATCACCCCAATCCACTACCCTATTGCGATGTCGTCACCACCACCACCCATAAAACGCTGCGTGGACCACGGGGTGGCTTGATTTTGACCCGTGATGCAGAACTGGGCAAAAAACTGGACAAAGCTGTCTTTCCAGGTTCTCAGGGTGGGCCACTAGAGCATGTGATCGCAGGGAAAGCCGTTGCCTTTGGTGAAGCCCTTCAACCTGAATTCAAAACCTACTCAGCTCAAGTGATCCGCAATGCTCAGGCAATGGCAACGCAACTCCAGGAGCGTGGATTTAAGCTAGTTTCAGGCGGCACTGACAATCATCTAATTTTGGTTGACTTGCGCTCTGTCGGCATGACGGGTAAGCGGGCAGACCAACTTGTAAGTGGAGTCAACATTACGGCAAACAAAAATACGGTGCCCTTTGACCCAGAATCACCTTTTGTCACGAGTGGACTGCGACTTGGCTCACCTGCAATGACCACTCGCGGCATGGGTACACCAGAGTTTACCGAAATCGCTAATATTATTGCCGATCGCCTTTTAAACCCAGAAGATGAGGCAGTAGCTCAAAACTGCCGACAGCGAGTTGCAGCCTTGTGCGATCGCTTCCCCCTCTATCCCCACTTGGGCTAATTACCTAGCCAAGGTTGCTTTATAAAGTTGATTTTTCGTGTTCAATGCTCGAAAAATCAACTTTTTTTATTTAAGTTTTTAAACACATCTCAGGGGTTGAGAAAGCCACACCTTGTGTCAAGAAGCCCCATTGGAAAAGAAAACAGGACTTACGCAGATGTACTAAATGTGGTGGTCAGCTTAGCCCAATTTCATAGCAAGAGTGGGTGATTTGAGTTGCCCAATCAAATAGTGGGATAACAGTCTGCTCTTGAGT
>NZ_JACJOV010000163.1:0-87741 GCF_014695745.1 Leptolyngbya sp. FACHB-671
CCAGCTTAGTAAATGTCATCGCAATCGCTGTTTGATGCACTCATACTGGAACTGTAGCGAGCATAGCTCAACTTAACCACCCCCTATCCCTAGTGCCGCTGCGTAAGTCCTGTATCTTTTGAAGCGTGAATGGTGGTGCGATGAAGCCGCACCACCATTCACGCAGGAGATTTATTCAGACCAACCGTTAGATTGATGCAACTGGATTAAAGGCTGAGCAAAATATCAAGCATGAACGATCATCCGTTTGACCCCTCTAAGCCCGATCAAAATTCCTATTCTGGGAATGGGAGACATTTGCCAGATCTCGCACCCCAGGAGAGTGAGCAACAAGAACTAATACGGACAGATCTGACACCAGAAGGAAGTACACCACTCACCCCACAGGAAAGAGATCAAGAAGAGCCAGATCTGGCCCAGCGGCGGCACGAAGATGCTACGGCTACTCGCAGAAGCTTGAAGCGGCTCTACCTTTCTCTGTTAGCAATTGGTATTGGTCTAGGGGCACTGGTATCGGTCGGTTTGGTCTTGCTGCTTGATCGCTTTGACCTGATCAATCCCTCCGTCGAAATTCGGGAACCCGCTGAATAGATTCGGTTATTACTATAATTTTCTCTAAAAAGAGGTTAAAGATGGAAGGGCACCCCGCTAGCGGGGTGCCCTTCCATCTTTAACCCTAATTTTTGGAATTGGTATTACTGCTTTTATTGCAAACTGTAACGCTCAAATTACGCCCAAAATATCTCCTCCTGAAGCACAGCCCACACTCCCGAAGCGGGTGACTATACTGAAAACACTGGACTGTGGTAACGACGATGAGCGATCTGTTTAAAGAATTTGAAGACCTGATCGATCAAGGATTTGAAGATCTTCTCTACTTTGTGCGGGAAATCGAAGGCAGAAATGAAGGGTTTCAAACGGAAGTAAAAACTCGTCGCAGTACCTCTTCGGATGCGTCTAGTCGTGCGGGTCGTACAGCCGAGAGCGATCGCCTTCGAACCAGCTCGACAGAGCGATCGCCCTCCAGTACTGCTAATCCATCCACAAGTACAACCACTGATCGCGTTATCGTCACCCCGCCATCAGATAGTTCTCTACAAGGCGTGGGTGGACTGTCAGAGGTTTTTAGAGAATTAAGAGAACTGGTCGAAATTCCGCTAAAGCGTTCCGAACTGCTGACAATGCTAGGTTTAGAACCGACGCGAGGAGTTCTTTTAGTCGGGCCACCTGGTACGGGGAAGACCCTTTCTGCCCGTGCCCTGGCTGAAGAGTTGGAGGTTAACTACATTGCCATCGTCGGGCCAGAGGTGATGGGTAAATATTATGGAGAAGCCGAAGCCCGTCTACGCCAACTGTTTGAGAAGGCAGCTCGCTCTGCTCCGTGCATTATATTCATCGATGAAATTGACAGCATCGCGCCCGATCGTTCCAAGGTGGAAGGCGATGTTGAGAAACGAGTAGTCGCTCAATTGCTGAGCTTGATGGACGGATTTGCCAGAACCAAAGGCGTGATCGTTCTAGCAGCCACGAACCGTCCTGACCACCTCGATCCGGCTTTGCGTCGTCCGGGTCGGTTTGACCGAGAAGTGCAGTTCCGCATTCCCGATCGCGATGGGCGACTAGAAATCCTCACCATTCTTACAGAAGCGATGCCACTGGAGCGGTCTGTTGATTTGGGGGCGATCGCTGACCTCTCAGTGGGCATGGTTGGCGCAGACCTAAAAGCGCTATGTCAAAAAGCTGCTTACACTGCCCTGCGGCGACTGATCCCCTCACTCAAAGCACCCGTTCCGCGCACGATGACAATTACTCAGGCAGATTTTCTCCAGGCTATTAAAGAAATTAAACCTGCTGTGCTGCGATCGGTTGAAATTGAGTCTCCTCAAGTTTCTTGGGATAGCATTGGCGGTTTAGAAAACGTCAAGCAAATTCTTCAGGAGTCCGTCGAAGGAGCCTTACTTTATCCCGAACTGTATCAACAAACCGGAGCCAAAACGCCGCGCGGAATTCTCCTCTGGGGTCCTCCCGGTACAGGCAAAACCCTTTTGGCAAAGGCGGTTGCCTCCCAAGCCAGAGCAAACTTTATTGCGGTGAATGGGCCAGAACTGTTGAGCAAATGGGTAGGCGCGTCTGAGCAGGCCGTGCGAGAAGTGTTCACCAAAGCGCGACAGGCTTCTCCCTGTGTTGTGTTTGTGGATGAAATTGATACGCTGGCACCTGCACGGGGCAGCTTTTCAGGCGATTCAGGAGTGAGCGATCGCGTTGTAGGGCAGTTACTCACCGAGCTAGACGGCTTACAAGAATGTGCCGATGTGTTGTTAATTGGAGCCACCAATCGTCCTGAAACCCTTGACCCTGCTCTCTTACGGTCCGGCAGACTGGACGTACAGCTAAAAGTAGACTTGCCCGACCAGGCAAGCCGTCTAGCGATTCTCCAGGTTCATAACAGAAAACGTCCTTTGGCAGATGTAGATTTAGCAAACTGGGCTACCCAAGCCGAAGGCTGGAATGGCGCTGACCTAGCACTTTTGGGTAATCAAGCTGCTCTAGAAGCAATCCGCCGATATCGGGCTCAAGGGCATACCGATCCCAGTTCTATTCAAATCACGACCGATGATTTTGCAGCGGCTCATCAGTGGATTTCTGATCAGCGAGCAGCAGCAGGACTTGCCTAATTTTGAGGGGTAGGAGACTGCCTGCGATCGCAACCCTACTATCAAAATCGTCGAGGGGTGGGTAAGTCAATGCTCCATTGTGCTGCGGTCGCTCCCCGCACCTGCACCTCATCTGGATCTAAGGTGTAGCCGGGGCTAAGCTCGACCACAATGCGAGTGGTCTGCTCCTCAAATCGTCCGACTCTGATCTCTTGAATCGGATTTCGAGAAGGTTGCCTTACGGTCGTCCGACTAAAGATAATTCCGGGTAAATCTACGACGAGCCGGGTTGGGTTATTAAGCAATTGCACTCTGGGTTGCACACTAACGTCCGTTAGAAAGACCAAACGATTTGCATTTGCATCAAATCGCCAAAACTGAAGCACGGCTGCCTCTGCGGGAGCAGCAATAACACTTGCAGCCAGTACGATAGCGGGCAATACACTAAACTTTGACCAGCGGGATTTCATAACTCTAGGTTTCGTCGTTAATATTTTTGGGTGGGAGGATGGCGATCGCCATCACTCTTTTACCGTCTTATCAGAAGCTTGACGGGAAAATCTCTTAATTTGTTTACGCTCCATTCCTCCACCCATGCTCAAATCTCCTCGTCTTATTTTCAGGCATTTTTTCCCAGCTGACTTAAATCAGCTTTATCAGGAGATTTACAGCCATCCAGGGGTTGCTAGAGCTTTGTCTCCAACAGGTTCACTCACCTTTGAGCAGACCGCTCAGATCTTACATAGACGGCTAGACCATTGGCAGAAGCACGGATTTGGTGTGTGGGCGCTCGTTTACAAGCAAAACCAGCAATTGGTGGGGCACTGTGGTCTGCATTATTTAGGGGATACATCGGAAGTCGAGCTAACCTATGCTATTAATCCATTTTATTGGAGACAGGGATTAGCAACTGAAGCAGCCAGCACCGTTTTGCGCTGGGGGTTTGACACGCTTAAGCTCCAGCAAATCGTTGCCGTCACAAGTCCAGAAAATGTCGCCTCTCGTTGCGTCATGCAAAAGCTGGGTATGAAGTACGAGAAAAACATAGAGTATGCAGCGACAGAAGTGGTTTACTACAGCCTGCAATCTAAAACATTTAAGTCTGAAACATTTAAGTCTGAATCACGTCTGAGCGAACATTCTTTTGACTGATTTGTTTAGAGTCATGAAGATGCTGCACAGAGTCGAGAATTCTTGTGTTATGTTAGTGATTGAGAATTAAGTATCGGTTGCAGCGTTTGTTTTTAGTCTTGACGAGTTTTTCACGTTTGGTTCTGACAGGCTTCTCTCCGAAATCTCAATCTCTACACACTTCTGATTTTGGAGAAAATCTATGTCAATTTATGTAGGCAATCTGTCTTACGAAGTTACTGAAGCGGACATGACTTCCGTATTCGCAGAATACGGTTCAGTCAAGCGAGTTCAGCTTCCCACTGACCGCGAAACAGGTCGGATGCGCGGCTTTGGTTTCATTGAAATGGGCACTGATGCCGAAGAGCAAGCTGCTATTGATGCGCTTGACGGAGCTGAGTGGATGGGACGCGACATCAAAGTCAACAAAGCTAAGCCTCGCGAGAACAACAAAAGCTCGTTCGGTGGCGGCGGCAATCGTGGCAGCTTTTCCTCTAGCAGATACTAAAATCACAGCTTGAGAAAGCAGTCACAACCTTAGAAACCTAAGTGAAAAAAGAGAAGGGCAAAAGCCCTTCTCTTTTTTCTTTGCGCCTTCCTAAATTTATCCTTAATCTCTAGTTAGAGAAAAGTTGTTTGAACAGTGCGGTCCCAATACCGCCCAACACAGCTCCGACAACTGCTAAGACGGGCACCAGTAGCAGCGCATAGCCCATTCCCTGTCCTCGAAAAGCAAGATCGTCAAGGATGTAGGCCTTAAAGAAAACAAATGCTATTCCTCCTGCTCCGGTGACCGCAGAGGTAACCACCCCTCCAACAAAGACTCGAGCAAAGGTTGGTAGAAAGGACCTAGAAGACTTGTAAAAAATAGCTGCTGCCACTCCAGCAAGTAGGCTAATGATAAAACTGCTGACTATGCCAGGAAGCACAGCATAAATTAGAAATAGCCAGCAAACAAAAATTAACCCCATAGAACTCTAACCAAAACGGCGCTAACCTTCAATTGGGGTAATTACTTTTAGGTGATTGAAACGTCAAAAATGACGCAGCAGTTATCGGCTTCTATTGATCATGGCTTGGAGACGCTCTAGGGGATACTCTGAGACAAAGCTTTCCCAGGTAGTGTAATGCCCATTGAGCCGGTAAACATACAGTACGCCATTAATTCGACGAGTGGCAGTGACCAAATTGAGCATTCTGGCCATGTTGAGACACTGGGTCAATTCATCTGCGGTCATAGGTCGTTACTCTTATGGGCTGAGCGCGAAGCGGCACTAGCAAAACTTAGATTCTAGTTTGCTGACTCCTCATTGTATGCGATCGCTAGAAGAAACAACCCCTATTTCTTACCCTGACTTAGTGCTTCTTCAAAATGCTGTTTTAACTAGGGAGAGGTACTTAAAACTCTTAGCTAACCCTAGTTTTATTACAAACATTTATATATTTGATACTTGGCAGCACAAATTAAGAGATGGTTAGCCCCCCCGTTATCGACCCGCATCAAGGGCTAATGGGCTAGTGCCAATCAGTCACCTGAAAAACCTATCGCTTTATCGCTTGTCTTTCTTGGAGTTGGCTAAACCAAGCTCTATCAGAGAAGTTAGGGAATCACATGTTTACTATGATGCCACACTCGCTTTGGCGGACTCTTTAGAGAGACTGTATTGTCCTTTCTTACCCCGATACCATTTGTTGTTCTTCAACCCAATCGAAAGCACATTAGAAACGCGATTGCGAGCATCATTGCGGGCATCTTTAGGAGTTGCCTCGATAAACAGAGCATCTACAATACTGGGTACTTCAAACACTTTGTCGGGTTCCTGATGCAGGATATGAGCAACCGCTTCAGGAAGTGAGGTTTTGATAAACTCCTTCCGCATGTAGCGCCGCCAAGCGGTGTCTCGTCCAGTGGTTTTTTCGGGTTGCTCCTCTTCGGAGGACTTACTACCCTTGCCCGCAGGTTTTCTAGACTTCGCTTTGGTGGGTGCTTTCACTTCAGGCTCGTCTAAAGTATCTTCAGGCTCAGGAGATGCTTCTGATGAGTCAGTAGATTCAATCTCATCATCAGTCTCAAGGGTTTTATCTAACAAATCTGCAGTGCTACCCGTTGAACTGAATAGCCCAATCACGGTTTGCAGGCTTTGACGCTTCTCCTTTAAAGCTTCCAGTTGGCTAGCTAGGGCAGCCGCTTGTGCAGCTAAATCTGAGTCAGCTTCGAGTAGCTTAACGAGAGTGGGATCATTGGTTTGACCAGTTTTCTGAGGCTTGTTCATGAGAATTGTCCTTAAGTAAGTTGAGTTGAGTAGCAATTCTGGGCAGAAAGTCACTGTTGCAGTGAGTCTGGTTGAGATAACACTGACAAGTCAGGACTTTTAATCGAGAGTCATCAGGTAACTGCAAAGAAAAGCACTTGAATGACTTTCTATTGTGACTAGATTAACTCATGAATGAGTAACATAAACAATTTTGTCAATAGTTATTGGTCATTAGTGACGGATTGTTATACCAATTCCAAGGTTTGTTTCACCTTTTCACTTGTGAGATCGCGATCGCCAGTCCACCTGCAACCAATCCCCAAAAGGCTGAACCAACGCCAAATAAAGTGATTCCGGATGCTGTCACCAAAAACGTGATCAATGCGGGTTCTCGTTCTTTTTCCTGAATCAGCGCGGTCAGCAGTCCGTTGCCAATTGTGCCTAATAGAGCGAGTCCGGCGATCGCCAGCACCAGTTCTTGAGGAAATGCTGCAAATATGGAACCCACTGTGCCGCCAAACAAGCCTATGATCAGATAAAAGACTCCGGCTGCAATGGCTGCAACATAGCGTCTTGCTGGATCTTCATGTGCTTCTCGCCCCATGCAAATGGCAGCAGTAATGGCAGCAAGATTTAATGCAAACGCACCGAAGGGTGCCAAAACTAATGCTGTAGCACCCGTCCAACCAATTAAAGGAGAGATAGGCACGGTGTAACCAGAAGCTCGAATCACCGCGACCCCAGGCACGTTTTGAGAAGCCATGGTGACTATAAACAGGGGCAAGGCTACGCCAATGAGTGCGCTAAGTGAGAAGCGGGGCGTCGTCAGCACGGGTTCTGCCAGTTGCAGGCGTAGGGTGTCAATTTGTAACAGCCCCTGAGAACCTGCGATCAGAATTCCTAAAATCAGTGCAGTCACCACGGCATAGCGGGGTGAGAATCGACGCATGATTAAGTAGATGCAAAACATTGAGAAGGTCATCACAAACTGCGTCTGCATTGAGATGAAGACATCTAGCCCAAACCGCAACAGCACACCAGCCAACATTCCTGCTGCGATCGACATTGGAATTCGGTTAATTGCTCGTTCAAACCAACCACTAAATCCACAAAGCGTAATCAATACTGCTGAGATCAAGAATGCCCCGATCGCTTCTTCCATCGGCACTCCGGTTGCTGTGGTGATCAGCATTGCTGCACCTGGTGTAGACCAGGCTGTCACGACTGGCACCCGATAGCGCAGAGACAGCACAATGCACGTTAATCCCATGCCCAACCCCAGTGCCCCCATCCATGAGCCGATTTCTGCCGGGGATGCATCAAACGCTTGAGCCGCCTGAAACACAATCACGGCAGAGCTAGTAAACCCAACCAACACGGTGACAAAACCTGCGATCGCCGCAGAAACAGAGAAATCTTTTAGTAAGGTAGTGTGCATCGTTAGGATGAATGACCAGTAGTCTTCTCAAGATACAGACGCTCGAATTCACCCGTATTGGATAGAATTGCTCTTCTGGTATTGACCTGGAGTAATTCCAAAGGCACGTTTGAAGGCGCGATTCAGGTGGCTCTGGTCGTAAAACCCGTGTTCCACCGCAATTTGGGACAGCGGTTTAGATGTTTGTAGCGATCGCTTTGCCTGCACCAGTTGCCAGTGTCGTTGATAGCTATGGGGTGGTAAGCCAACCTGCTGCCGAAAACTGCGAATCAGATAGTAGGGACTCAATCCGGTTAGCTGCGTCAGCGTCTTAATGGAGATGTTTTCAGCATAGTGAGACTCCAAGTAATCTCGAATGATTGCAGTCGCTTTTGTTTCTGGTTTGGGCGATCGCCAGGAATACAGCGGCGTACCATGTCTTACAAATAGCTGTGAGAAAGCCTCAAGCAAATGAGATTGTTGCTCTAGGTGAGAGGCGGGCTCAGCCAACGCTTGAAATAAGGTGTGAAAACAGAACCGCAATGATTGATCCCGAATGACAGGTTGAGTGAAATGAGGCAATCCTTTTCCCTGCCATTCCAGTTGAGCCTGAATCTGTTCAACTAACGGCACACTAATATAGATATTGCGAAACGTCCAGCCTGCCTTGGATTTGGCTTGCCCGGTGTGTACTTCGCCTGGATTGATTAAGTTAAAACTGGTTGGATAGGCGCGATGGGTTTCTCCCCGATACAAAAACTGCCCCTGCCCTCCTTCATTCATGCCGATCGTGTACTCCTCATGCATGTGCTTGGAAAAAGCATGATGAAACAGTCGGGCACTGAACAGCTCAACGCCAGATACATCTGTTCTCCACAACCTGGCAAATTCTGTGTCTGAGTTCATAGTCAGAAGATGATATCTAAGTCTATTCAAGCGTCTCTGGAGCCACTGATGGCGATCGCTTCCAATAATGAAACAAGACCTAGAGAGGCTTGCTCGACTGCGCCATCCTGCTGCCCTGCTCATCTGCCCTGCGTCGGGTGCATTGGGCTAAACGGGCGATCGCCCATCAAACTTGCAGCGCTTGGGAAAAATCATTGGCGATCACAACAAAAGTTACTGTAACCATGTCAGAAGTTGTTGCAACCATGTCAGAAGTTGCTGTAACCATGTCAGGAACTCCTGTCGGCGTTGCTGAACATGGGTGTGATTTACGGAACTCAATCCCCTCTGCAAGGACATGGCATTGCCATGTCCCTACGAAATTTATACATCACATCAGCAATGCCCTTCTGTTATGGACTCAGAAGAAAATCTGCCTATTCTCCCAGTGGTTCGTGTGGAAATGTTAACTCCACGTTCCGATCGGGGCACCTATGTCATTAGCCCGATCGCATGAAAAAACTCCTCTCCTAAGAGACCCGATGGATGGATTCCTGGAAACGGATTTAGCGATAAACTTGATCGCAAAACTTGATTAGCATCAATAATCGGTTAGCATCTATAAATTTTGCGCCCGAAAGACGCTCAAGATTTTTATCAACGTCTGCCCCTCCGCTCCATCTACCCTCCTAAATCCTGTAAGGGAGAAGTTTAAGAGTAACGTCATGCGCCAAGAGCTACAAGTGACGGTGTCATCTCCAGTTCGCAAACCCGACATTCAAATCGCAAGCGCCTGGGACCCCACCCGAAATAAGCGGATACCGATCCTGCATCATCAAGATCAGACGTTTCGCCTGCTAAATGTGTTTCCTAAAAGTCAATCCAAAGAAGTCAGCTTCATTTGGTGGAACTTGACCGACAACTTAGGCAAAACTTGCTTACTGCTCAAGGGGTCCAAAAGTCACAGCATTTGGGAAAAGGTTCACCTGGATGAACTCATCGACGATGCTTCCTTGCCCTGGAATACAGCAGATGCAGCCAATTCTACGTTTGTCAAAGCTACCTTGCTGCTGCTTCAGGCAGTATATGCAGAAGTTGACTATTTCTTTGGCACTAGACACGCTGAGCTGTTTGAGAAAGATGTAACTAAGGTCATTCAGCAGGAAAACTTTCCTCAGTCTGACTCCCGCGATCTGGTACGGCAGCTTTTGAAGGTTGATCCGTTAATTGCGGCACATCTAGTCGTGTGGCAGGAACGACACCTCACCATTCTGCTCCAAAAAGTGTATGAGCTTGCTTTAGAATTCTTCAGCAATGACACCTTTACAGCACGAGTCTTTAGCGCTTTAGAAGACTTGCCTACAAAAGAACGGGTGATGTTTACAGTCTGGCTAGCAGAGCAATTTCCAGATGGCAAAACATGGAAATTGCCTCAGACAGATGTATCCAAGATTTGATTTGGGCTGTGCAAACAGATCCACGACGACCCAAAATCTTCTGAAGACGTTGTCTTTAAGACTGCTCTACTAAATGTAAACGTATTAACAATTACCAACCTCTGAGAAGCCGTGCGCTGTAAGCGAGGCAGCTTTCTCCCACCGAGTTGCATCATGACTTTAAGTACCCCCTCCACTCTACATCAGCAGGATCAGATTAAAAGTAAGCTACCGATCGCCCAGAGGTTTAAACAAAAATCTCAGAACTATAAGCTGCTGCTGGCTAAAGTGTTGGAGTGGACGGGAGGACAACCCGCTCTGACTCAAACACTCTGTCAATTGATTGCGGATGCTGAAGACGCTCCGGCCGTCGGTGCTGAGACAGAGTGGTTTGAACAGTTGGTACATCAAAAGCTGATTGACCCGTGGGAAAATCTACCAACGCTTGAACCGATGCGGGCAATTCGCGATCGCCTCACCATGCGAAAGCAGCGCAGCGCTAAACTGTTGCAGACTTATCAAAAGATCTTGGAGCAGGGAGCGATCGCCGCAGACGACTCACCCGAGCAAAAGGAACTCCGACTGCTGGGGTTAGTGAGCAAACAGCAAGATCAGGTCGAAGTCCACAACCCCATTTATGCCGCTGCATTTAACCAGACCTGGTTGGATCAGGCGCTTAAGAAAATTCAGTCTGAAATTGAACCGAGTGATGCTGTATTTCGCAAAACATTAGCTGAACTCGAAAGAAAGCTGCTACTCTCTCAAATCGAAATCCTGTCTCGCGTAGACAACGGTGCAGAAGAACAAAAGTCAGCTCAAACCTTATATGAAGTGCTGCGCGATGTCACTTCACAGGTGGGTGATTTGGTCAGTGCAGACCGAGCCAGCATTTTTCTGCTCAACGACGAAAAAACAGAACTGTGGTCACTCGTGGCTGAAAACGAAGCTGGAGATTTTCTTGATATCCGAGTGCGCATTGGTGAAGGAATTGCCGGACAGGTCGCTCAGGCGAAGAAGGTGATTCATATTCCTGCCAACGTGTATGACGATCCCCGTGCCGTTTTGGTGAAGGAATTTGACCAGAAGTATGGGTATAAAACTGAGAATATCCTGGCGCTGCCAATTTTGAGCGAAACCAAAGAAGTGGTTGCCGTTATCCAATTTCTAAATAAATTGCAGGCAGAAAAGCTGCCCGATAGCAACGAAGCGATTAAACCAACGGGCTTTACCAAGCTAGATCTAGAACGACTGGCAAAATGCTTGTTACCCATCCGGCGAATTTTGGAAAGCTGTCAGTCTTGCTACAAGGCAGTCAGAAAACTTCAGGCAACTGCTGCACTGGCAGAGGCAACGCGATCGCTCGACCAGATCAATCTGGATACAAAAGCAATCTTGCAACGGGTAATGAACACCGCCAAAAAGTTGATGAATGCTGACCGCAGCACCCTATGGTTAGTTGACCATGACCAGGGCGATCTGTGGACAGAAATTCCAGGGCGGGGCGAAGTGCGGTGTGCGATTGGTGTAGGGTTTGCAGGATACGTTGCCCTCACCCGCGAACCGATGATCATTCCCTTTGACCTGTATGATCACCCCAGCGCTGAAAACGCTAAAAAAACAGACGAGCAGACACGTTACCGCACCTGTAGTTTGCTGTGTATGCCCGTGATTAGCCCAGAAGGTGAGCTTTTGGGTGTAACTCAACTCGTCAACAAACGCAAACCAGGAAATCATCCTGAATACAGCAAAGACGATTGGCCCACCGTTCCCGATTACTTTAAGACTGGCTTTGACCGCAACGATCAGCAGGCAATGCAGGTGTTTAATGAACGGGTAGGAGTTGTGCTTCAGTTTGTCAAAACCCATGAAACCCTCAAGCAGCTAGGACAGGTTAAACCCAAAGAGGCAATTTACAACGCACTGTCCGTGTTGAGCAGTGCTGTTGCTGACCAGGATGACGAGGCACTGCACAACGTGCTTTATCACGTCCTGAGTTTTGTCAGCCAATCGCTCAGCAAACTGCTAAAAGCCGAATTCACAACCATCTTTTTATTAGATGCAGAAGAAACCGAATTTTGGTCACTCAATCTGGGGATAGGAGGCGATGCAAGCGAAATTCGGATTTCAGCCACTCTAGGAATTGCTCACAAAATTCTTGAAACAAGAGCAACTCAGGCAAGCCACAATCCGCAGAAGTTTAACGATGTGTTGATTTACAAAGGAGTGAGTCCAGATAAAGTAGACGGTCTCCTTAACCTGCTGCTCTTTCCAGTGATAGATCAACGCGGAAAAGTAATTGCAATTATTCGAGCGTTCAACAAATTGCAGCTTTCCATACCCGGACTACCGTTAGAAGAAAAAATTGATCCAAGAGGATTTTCAAAATCTGATTCAGATTACTTAAAGATTTGTCTTGAGCCAATTCTGCCGATCCTTCAGGCATGTCGATCTTTCCATGAGGAAATTTTGACCATTCAAGAACAGCAGCGGGCGCTTGATCCGCTCTATCAAGCCATTAGCTTCGTCAGTCAAAGCAGCGGCAATCCTGAGGAGTTAATTCAAAAGGTGATGCAGGCAGCCAAGAATTTAACTCACGCCGATCGCAGTACGCTTTGGCTGATCGATCATCGAACCAATGAACTGTGGACTAGCATCCGTCAAAGCAGCGGAGCCTGGTTAGAAACCCGAGTTCCAATAGGCGAGGGCTTTGTCGGAAAAGTTGCTCAAACTGGACAAGCCTTGAATATTCCCTTTGACCTGTACAATCACCCTGACTCTGAGATGGCCCGAAAAACTGACCAGAAAACTCGTTATCGTACTTGCAGTTTGTTGTGTATGCCTGTTTTGGGGGCAGATGGTGAGTTGTTAGGCGTAACTCAACTGGTTAACAAACGCAGACCAGGCAACTTCCCAGAATACAGTGCGGCAGACTGGCCAGACGTGCCTGATTACCTCAAGTCCAGTTTTGAGGAAAAAGATCAGAAAGATATGGAGATCTTTAATAACCAGGTTGGGGTGATTTTGCCAGAGGTAATAAATCGTCAGCGTAGCAGCCATCGAGCAGATTCACTCAGCCCTTCAGCTTTAAGGTGAAATCGCGTGGAGAGTCTTTAATTTTGCGGCAAACGTAGCATGGACAAAGAGTGCTAATTCGTGTCCATTGTGCTTCTACGGTTGGGTTCCGCTATGCTCCACCCAACCTACGCGGAGAGAGGTGTCAGTAGGGTTTTGTTAGGATGGGTGAAGCGTAGCGGAACCCATGCTGTCAGAGAATTGCAGCCTTTGAAGCTATTCCAACACTTCATTTACAGTAATCTCCCGATAGAAAGCCATAGCGTAGGGGCGGTTCGCGAACCGCCCCTACAGGGATTTGTGGTTTATGCAAATGGAAGTTGCTGTAAGTTTGTCGCACCACCTTGTATTTCTGTGGTTAAAGAACCGTTGCAAATTCCTTGAGGTAAGCCCGAGAAAAGGGTTCTGCAGAGCCAAGCTGATACTGCTCCATCAAGCCCTTGCGAGAAATCGAAATACTGTCTCCACGTCGAATTACAACAGTTGAATCCTCAAATACATCGCGGGAGAGCATCATTTCATGTTCTGTTGGATTGTCTAACACGACAAGATTGCTGCCGAAATAAAACATTCCTTCTCGCTCCAAAACGTCTTCCCGATATTCCACAATCAGCAAATCTAACCTGGGATTCCGCAGCAGGTTTTGGACGTTGACGTTGTACTCCGAGTTCAACGGTTTCTCAGCCCGGTTTACAAAAACGGTATCTCGGCAAACTGCGCCAACCACCCAGTCTGGACGCTGCAACAGAATGTGGTCAATGACTTCTTGAAGTTCCTGGACTGAGACTCGGTTAAAGCTAATGATGGGGACTCGGGCAGCGGCACCTGATTCAAAGAAGGTGTGCAGAATGTGAGAAGTCACATCGACTCTCTCTCCGATCGCAGGTTTAAGGTGCATATAAATGCCTGGAGCTGCATTGATTTCGATGATGCTTAGTCCGCCTTGCTTCCAGGATTTTGATAGATCCCGAGTAATCAAATCGATTCCCAAGCAGGTCAAGCGAAAGTGTTGGGCAACGTCTTGCGCCAGGATTACATTGTCAGGATGAATGGAAGGAGTTGCATCAATACTTAAACCACCTGCTGAGAGATTAGCAACCTTGCGAAGATAAACGGTACGGTCTTCCTCAAGCACACTATCTAAAGATAGCCCTTGCTCCTCCAGGTAGTTTTCCAGCGATTCATCAAGCTTGATCTTGCCTAGAGGAGAGGTGGGAGTATCAATTCGAGCCGCAGTGCGGTTTTCGCGCTGGATCAATTCAAAAATAGTGGAATCTCCGTCTCCAGTCACGGAGGCTGGACGGCGTTCGGTTGCTGCAACAAATCTGCCGTTGACGCACAGGAGGCGGAAGTCGGCACCCGAAATGCTTTCTTCGACAATGACGCGAACAGGTTCATTTTCGGCGATCGCCTCTACTGCCCGCTCAAACGCAATCTCTAACTCATCCCCATTCTGCACGGCTGCTGTTACGCCAATGCCCTTGTGCCCAACTACAGGTTTGACCGCAACAGGATAACCGATGCGCTTTGACACAGTCAAAGCCTCTTGACGAGAAAATACAACTTCTCCCTTAGGAACAGGGAAACCCAACGTGCTTAGGAAGCGTTTGCAATCTTCTTTATTAGTCGTAAAATCTGAGTCAATGTGACTATCACAGTCAAAAGTGGTGGCAATACCGCGAACTTGTTTTCTGCCATAGCCATACTGCATCAACCCCTCATCCCACAGATAAAACGTGGGAATTTCTCTTTCGTAGGCAGTACGTAACAGTGCATACACTGTAGGGCCACCGTAAACTGAATGACGAAAGACACCCTGCAACACCTCAATCTGATCCGCAAGGTTAAAGGTTTGGTCTTGGCTAATTGCTTCAAACCAGTCCCAGACGCAGTAGGCAACTTCCCGACTAGTCCGCTGATGAATTGCTTGCACCGCGATCTTATCGACAGAGTTAGATTGAGGAGTTACACTCCAGCGATCGAGATGTAAGCCCATATCCAGGTTGCTGACCTCAGCTACGGTCCAAGCAAACAGTTGAGCATAGGATTCGCAATGTCTATCTTTTAGATGCGGATAGTAATCGCCAATGGCTGAGACATAATCAGCTAGGGGCAGAGGTTCGTTGTAGCCCGTTAAAGCAAAGTCAAAAACTAGCGCCGACGTGTTGAGGTAGAAGTTAGGTCCTTCGTAGTGCCTCAAGTTATAAATGTCAAAGGCATCTGTTTTTCGAGCATTTACCCGAAATGTTTGCTCACTTTCTTGTAAAACCATTTGTCTCTCCAAATCAAACGCCTTAATCACTCGACCAACACAACAGCTCGACCAAAAAGCAACTTACTTTAGAAGTATATGTCTATCCAAAGTGAGATGTTGCATTCAGGTCGAATTTTTCCACCCTAACAGTACCTCGTTCTAACCTTAGCTGCTTCTATCGGAGGTTCTGTTCAAGCTGTTGCTGATTAAGGGTCATATTCTGTATCAAGGAACACAACTTTTGGAAGATGAAGTTACGTAGCCGATTTTCTATAACCTTAAGAGTGGTGTAAGACGCACAGACAGGATGTTTAAGGACTAAAACCTTCTTCAGATTGCTTCTTTGACTTCTTGGGTGGTACTAATATCCCAGTTAATATCGCAATTGATAAAAAGTTTTTTTGGAGACGTAAGTGATGAGTAGCACTAAAGCTGACCTTAGAGATGAGGTGCGCCACCTTGCTGACGCAGCTTTTCGTCAAAAACTAATTTCTGGTCACGGCGACGGTGAGTACAGCCACAAGTATCAGATTATCTTTCAGGGCAGACCCAGGCACTACGAATTGGAATACGCCCGCGACTTTTTGAAAAATCTCCTTGTCCGCAATTCTCTAGAACATTTGTTTGAGAAGCAGTGTTGAGAGTCCCTAAGTTGCTGTTTCAACTTGCGGTTGATGAATCAGTAGCGTGTTGCCGCTGACCAACCATTCAGCATAAGTCCAGTCGGCTTCTGTATCGATGTCTACCTAGTAAAGCAGGTCAATCATGAAGGGACGATCGCCCGTTAGCGATCGCCCCTCACGATTGTTTTATAGCGAATCACGTCAATATATCCAGTTTGCCAATACAACGTTGGTAATTGTTATGGCATGTTATAGGGTTCCTTAATACTCGCTAGACAATAGCGGTTTAGGAGCCTGTCTTCTCCCGATCGCCACATTTTGTAGGTCAGGGAAGGCATCTTCGGCAAACTCGACTAAGGGGTGAGCTTAAGCTAGCCACAGATACCCCCTCAAAGTCACAATCACCGATTAAACCGTATCTTTAAAGCCCAGTCAATACTGCAAACTTGCAGCTACCTTACTTCATACGTATCCACCAGTATATACTTCTCTATCTTTTGACGTAGCCGCTCTACACCTCTTGACAGTGTTCTCTGCCTGTAGCCACTGACTACCCTACTCTTAGTTGATGGTGTTACTCCCTAATGCTTCAGATCAAAGGTATTTTCGGACTCGTCATTTATTGGGAGTTTGCCAAATCTATTCGCATTCGGGTTTTCATCTGTTCGCATTTTTCCGCAACAGATTGGCTTGTAGAAGCGTAAGCTCCAATTAAAAGATTTTTACTCAATCCATGGATACAGGATGTGCGATTTGACCAACCTGCTATCGTATGGGACTCTTCCTTGCCTAATTTTATTTGGCAATATTTTGTCTAGCTGACACAAACCTCAGATAGGGTAACCCTGCTCGTTGGCTAGCGCAGATCAATCAATAGGTCTGCGCTGCCTGACAGTTGGCATGACCAGATTGAGTAGTCTGAGAGATTTGCAGAACGCGGACTGTACACCTCGTCCATTTTCTTAAAGTTAAACGTTGATGACTAGAGCAACTGCTGCCTTGAGGGTCAGCCGCTTGCTCAACTCGGGACTGAGTTTCCTTGTCTTCCCTGTCACAACTCACCCTTTCATCACTCCTACGGAATCATCATGAGCAATATACAGGCACAGCTTTCTTCCACTGCAACCGGTTTTCAAGTCGAAGGATACGAAAAAATTGAACTCAACTTTCAGATTGTGGACAGCATTTTTGATCTTCGCAAATCTGACTTAGCTGACCACTACACTCGTCTGGGACGATGCCTTGCAGTGGTTGACCACAACGTTTACCGTCTTTACGGTTCTTATCTACAACAATACTTTCAGCATTACGGCATTGATTTGACCATCTTCCCAGTCGCGATCGAAGAGCCTGACAAGACGATCACGACTTTTCAAACCATCATTGATGCATTCTCCCGCTTCAATCTAGTGCGCAAAGAACCCGTTTTAGTGATTGGTGGCGGGCTAGTTCAAGACGTCACGGGCTTTGCCTGTGCTGCCTATCGTCGCAGCACTAATTACATTCGGATTCCAACCACGTTGATTGCGCTGATTGATGCAGGCATTGCGATTAAAGTCGCGGTAAATCACGGCAAACTAAAGAACCGCCTCGGTGCTTACCATGCTCCCCAGAAAGTCTTTCTGGATTTCTCATTCCTACAAACGCTGCCTGTTGACCAAATTCGTAACGGCATGGCAGAACTGGTGAAAATTGCAGTCGTTTCTAATGCTGAAGTGTTTGATTTACTCGATCGCTATGGTGAAGCGCTGCTGCACAGCCATTTTGGCTATCTCGCTAAAGACGCTAACTTACAGAAGATTGGACACCAAGTAAATTATGAGTCGATCAAAACCATGCTGGAGTTAGAGGCTTCTAATTTGCATGAGTTGATGCTCGACCGGGTGATTGCCTACGGACATACCTGGAGTCCGACGCTTGAGCTAGCTCCTGAACCGCCTTTGCTGCATGGTCACGCAGTCAATATCGACATGGCGCTATCCGCTACGATCGCTGCTAAACGAGGATACATCACGGCTGAAGAGCGCGATCGCATCCTGGGACTGATGAGCCGCTTAGGGCTAGCGCTTGACCATCCCATGCTGAATGGTGATTTACTCTGGCAGGCAACTCAATCTATTACTGCAACACGGGACGGTTTGCTGCGAGCTGCAATGCCCCGTCCAATCGGGGTTTGTCACTTTGTGAATGACCTGACTCGTCAAGAGCTAGACGCAGCTTTACATCAGCACAAGCAGCTCTGTGCAGACTATCCCCGTGCTGGCGCAGGAGTAGATGCCTACGTGAGTGGCACGGGTGCCAGTCAGACCGTCGAAAAACCCACCTTAGTTGGAGGTAAAGCATGACTTTCAGCGTAACTCCTGACTCAATTCGCTCTACAGCTGCAAATACCCCGAATGCACCCCGCCCTGTTACACCCTTGGGTATTGCAGTTGAACATTTGGAAGCAGCGGTAGCCCTGTTAGCTCAGACGCCGGATGTACCGGACGATCTGGCAATGCATCTACAAAAGGCATTGGTGTTGATGGCGGGATTAGATCCCTATCTGGAGCAATCCACCACACCTGAATCACCAGAACTCACCGAAATCGCTGAAAGAACACACCGTGAAGCGTGGCAAAGCCGATTTAATCAGGGTAAAACGGTGCGTCCACTAGAGCAGGAAATGCTCTCTGGACATGTCGAAGGACAGACGCTCAAACTGTTTGTTCACATGACAGGTGCTCGTCGCATTCTGGATATTGGCATGTTTACGGGATATTCAGCGCTAGCAATGGCAGAGGCTTTGCCTGCGGACGGGTATTTAGTTGCCTGTGAGGTTGACCCCTATACGGCTGAGTTTGCCCAATCGCTATTTCAGCGATCGCCCCACGGCAGCAAAATTCAGATTGAGCTAGGAGCCGCTCTAGAGACACTCGAAAAACTGACGAATCACGAACCTCCGTTCGACTTCGTGTTTATCGATGCGGATAAGCAGGAATACATTCAGTATTACCAAAAGCTGTTGGATAGCAATTTGCTAGCTGAGAATGGCTATATCTGCGTTGATAACACCTTGTTTCAAGGGCAGGTTTACTCACCAGAGGCAGAACGGTCAACGAATGGTCAGGCGATCGCTCAATTCAATCAATTTGTTGCCGCAGATCCTCGCACTGAGCAAGTTCTGCTGCCATTGCGAGACGGGCTAACCCTGATTCGTCGAGTGTAAACCCAGGTAGGGGCGAACGGCTGTTTGCCCCTACGGGTCCTGCAATTAACTCCCTACAAACCAACTGAATGAAAACCCTTTTGCGAGAAACAATAACAAATCCACCTCTAGCGGCTTCTGGAGCGCGATCGCCGCACTTCTCGTCACTCCTCTTTGTGATATTTCAAAATCTAGGAACCTTGGCACTGTTGGCGATCGCCCTTCCCCTAAACCTCACAGTTGTAAGTTTAGCGCTGCTCTGGAATTGGATACGTCAGCCTTTTCGCCAACCTGCCACTCGGATACAGCATCCTAAGAATATCTTAATTGCGGGTGCCAGAATGACAAAAACGCTGCAATTAGCGCGATCATTTCATGCGGCTGGACATCGGGTCATTTTGATTGATACTGAAAAGTTTTGGCTGAATGGCAATCGGTTTTCTAACACGGTTGCAAAGTTCTATACGGTTCCTGATCCAAACCAGGATTTGGAAGGTTACACAAAGACGTTGCAGGCGATCGCCAAAGCTGAAACTATTGATCTGTTTATTCCCGTTGCAATTTTTGCAGTCATTTACCCAGAGGGAATGGAGCAGCATCCGCTATCTGGCTACTGTGAAGTATTTCACTTTGAACGGGACATCGTCCGAATGCTGGATGATAAGTTTGCCTTTGCTGAGAAAGCGCGATCGCTCTCACTCACCGTCCCCAAATCCTTTAAAATTACTGCTCCAGAACAGGTTCTAAACTTTGACTTTTCTCAGGAAAAACATCAGTACATTCTCAAAAGCATTCCCTATGACGCAATTCGGCGTTTAGACCTGACCAAACTTCCTTGTGATACGCCTGAAGCAACGGCCGCCTTCGTCAACAGTTTGCCAATCAGCGAAAAGAAACCCTGGATTATGCAGGAGTTTATTCCTGGGCAAGAATACTGCACGCATAGCACCGTGCGAGATGGCAGATCAACGCTCTACTGCTGCTGTAAATCCTCCGCGTTTCAGGTGAATTACGAGAATGTAAACAAACCCGAAATTAGTGAGTGGATTAATCGCTTTCTGGAAAGCGTTGGTGGCGCGGGACAAGCCTCATTTGACATTATTCAGGCAGCAGATGGAACCGTATATCCAATTGAGTGCAATCCGCGAACTCACTCTGCCATTACCATGTTTTACAACCATCCTGGCGTAGCGGATGCCTATCTTAGTCAACCTGCTGCTGAACCGTTGCAACCGCTTCCAGACAGCAAACCAACCCACTGGCTCTATCATGAACTTTGGCGACTGAACGAAATTCGTTCTTTCAAACAATTACAAACCTGGGTCAAAAACGTTTGGCGCGGCAAAGAAGCAATTTTTGAAGTGAGTGATCCGCTGCCATTTCTCATGGTGCATCACTGGCAAATTCCATTACTGCTGCTTGGCAACCTGAGAAGGCTCAAAAGCTGGACAAGAATAGACTTTAACATTGGTGAGCTAATTGAGTGAGGCAGTGGCAATACCCCTGTAAGGGCGCGTTGCGATGCGCCCTTACGCAAATCTGCAACATCTGCAAATCAAATCGGTATTAGTTTTAAGAAAAACTAGATAGAATCAGATAGCCTTTATTCCTTTGAAGGATTCTTCAAACATTTTCGTGAAAGGGGCTATCTCCAATGATCAACTCTCTGGCGGTTGTTGTCCCTGTTTATAACTGTGAAAGGTTTATTCAAAAAACACTAGAAAGTATCGAATCTAGTCTTGATTTCTTTCGTCAAAATTATAATAATGCTGCCGCCGTTAGTGCCGAAATTGTAGTTGTGAATGACGCTTCTTCGGATAATACGGAAGAAGCTGTCAACGATTTTATTCAGCAAAAATCTAGCTACAAATCTATTTATAAAGTCACCCGTCATTCTAAAAGTTTAGGAGCAGGTCCAGCCAGAAATACAGGTGTGAGAATTTCGACTGGAGAAATTTTGTTTTTCTGCGACGGAGATGATCTGTTTCTTAAAGAACATATCTATGTTTGCTACAAAGCATTGAGTCAGGAAATTCCAATTCAACCTGAAGTTATGCCTACCAATCAGGTTGCTGTGGTTAAGACAAAAGCCAAGATTCAAGAACAGCTTCATCCGCATTGGAGGGCTGCAATTGACAATAGTTTGTTGATTAATCTTTGCCTGCGCCGAGACTGTCACGAGTTTGTAGAAGGCTTTCCTGAAGCGGCAGTTTACAAGCAAATTCGGGGACGGGAAGATACAGCTTATCTAGATTGGATTGGCAAGTTTTTCAAGGTCTTTAGAGCCGATCTAGAAACGGTTGAGTATGTCCGTTATCCTGGCAATAGCTTCGATCGCCAGCTTAGAAAATTCCAAACGCCACCAGAAGACTATCAGCTTGATTGGACACCAGAGGAAAACAAATTACATGCGATCGCCACTCAACTAGAATCTGAAAAAACGCTTTATCTATTCAAAAAGCTCTATCAATTAGACCAGCGCTTCATCCCAACTGAATTCATTAATTGGCAACCCATAGTTGCTGAATATTTAGCACAAGAAAAGTGGGTCGAAGCGATCGCCTTTTATCAGCAAAGTAGTGAAATGAAAGAGGCGATCGCCGCAGAACACAAGAATGCACTTGCCAGAGCCTACAACAATTTGGGTACCGCTCTTCACCAACAGAAAGAATTAGAGCAGGCGATTGAATGTTTTCAGCAGGCGATCGCCCTTCAGCCTGATTTTTCTAAAGCTAATCTAGCGCGAATTTGCTTTAATGCTGGAATGGTTTTGCTTGACCAGGAGCAGCTTCAGCAGGCGCTAGCGCTATTCCAACAGGCTTGTGAGGCAGACCCTCATTTAACCCAGGCACAATATCAGCTTTCGAGAACCCGCTATCAGCTTCAGGTGCAGTCTAGAGGCTACCAATTTACCCAGGATTGGTTCAGCAATAACATTCTGGTTTGGGAGCAGCACCTCCTGCCGCTCGCCGGACGAAATCTGCAAGTTTTGGAAATTGGCAGTTGGGAAGGTCGCTCAACCTGTTGGCTGCTCGACCACATCTTGACTCACGGGTCAGCTCAAGTTACCTGCATTGATACGTTTCAGGGAAGTGCCGAACATAGTCGCTTTGATGCCGATTATGTGCAGTCTCTTGAGTCTAGATTTGACGCTAACATTGCTAAAACTGGCGCACCGCAAAAGGTACAAAAGCAGATTGGGCAGTCTCAAGAAAAGCTGCGATCGCTTCCTCTCAGCACTTACGACCTGCTTTACATTGACGGTTCCCATATCGCCAGTGATGTTTTAGAGGATGCCCTGCTAGGCTGGAGATTGGTGAAAGCAAGAGGGCTGATCGTGTTTGACGATTATGGCTTTTCCTTTGACCAAAATACTCAGCACAACCCCAAAGCCGGGATCGATGCCTTCCTCACGATTTTTCGTGACAAGATCAAAATAACCCACAAGTCTTACCAAGTTTTTGTCGAAAAGCTGACTGATTCAGCCTAATTCCCTAGCCTAACCCTTCCCATGAGCGACTGTTCTATTCGTCCTGCCCTAATTACTAATGTGCTGCCCGACTCGATCGCAGCAGAAATCGGTTTTGAGGCAGGCGATCGCCTCGTCTCGATTAACGGGCAACCCTTGCGCGACCTAATTGACTATCAGTTTTTTTGCGCGGACGAGGTTCTAGAACTGGAAGTCTTAGACGCAAAAGGACAGAGCCATCAGGTCGAAATCGAAAAAGAGTATGACGACGACCTGGGACTGGAGTTTGAAACTGCGCTGTTTGACGGACTGATTCAGTGCAACAACCGTTGTCCCTTTTGCTTCATTGACCAGCAGCCACCTGGAATGCGGCAAACCCTTTACCTCAAAGATGACGACTATCGCCTCAGCTTCCTCTACGGTAGCTACCTGACCCTGACCAACCTGACCCAGCGAGAATGGAGCCGCATTGCTCAAATGCGGCTTTCTCCGCTTTACGTCTCGGTTCACGCCACCGAGCCAGAGATCCGCATTCGTCTACTAAAGAACCCTCGCGCTGGACAAATTCTTGATCATCTACGCTGGTTTCAGCAGCATGAGCTGCAAATTCACGCTCAGGTTGTCGTGTGTCCGGGGATCAATGATGGCGAACATTTGGAGCGATCGCTACTTGACCTGGCAAAGTTCCATCAGGGAGACATTCCCGCGGTTGCCTCCGTTGCGGTTGTCCCCGTGGGTTTAACTCGCTTCCGCCCTGTCGAAGATGAACTGGTGCCCGTCACGCCTGCCAAGGCACGAGAAGTAATCGCCCAGGTGCAGGCATTGCAGTCCAAATTTCAGCATCAGCTAGGCTCCACCTTTGCTTGGCTTGCAGACGAATGGTTCCTCATCGGTGGGCAAGACCTGCCGCCTGAGTCGCATTACGAAGATTACCCGCAAATTGGCAATGGGGTAGGCTCAATTCGCCAATTTCTCAAAGAGTTTCAGTCTGCCGCAAAACAATTGCCTGTTAGCGTTTCACCTGCTCGTCGCTTTACCTGGGTGGTTGGCAATGCAGTTGAGCAAGCTTTTCAGCCCATTCTTCAACGGTTAAATCAGGTAAAAGGGCTAGAAGTTGAAATGGTGGCGCTAAACAGCCAATATTGGGGGCAGGAAATTACGGTTACGGGGCTATTGACCGGGCAAGACTTACTTCGTGCCTTGTCGGGCAAAGATTTGGGGCAAGGAATTTTGCTGCCATCTCTGATGCTCAAGCATGACGACTCTCGCTTCCTGGATGATATGAGGCTAGAAGACCTTTCCCAGCAGTTGAATGCCCCTATTCTCAAGGTTAATGGGATTGATCAGCTAATTGAAACCTGCACCAGTTAGAAACGAACCAATCGTTAGGCGTGGAGCGATCGCTTGGGAATGAGGGGCGATCGCTAGCCCTGTTCTGCTAACCAAGCCTGCAAATCGTCTAAACTCGCAAAATCTAGCAGCGCCTCACTCAACTCTTGCAACACTGGCAAGGACAAATTAATCACAGAAGAATTCACAGGTTGAGGAAGTTCTCCTAATCGCTTTGTCAACAGTCGAGACATAGCATGAGCCATTGCTTCGCGACCTTCTTCCTTGATCTCCCGATAAACCCGTGTTTCCTTGAGCGTGATGTCTAGCATCGACTCTATCTCCTTGCGGCTCAACTGCTCAAATCGATACGCCATGATGGTTATCACCATTTCAATTATCGCACGACTACCTGGTGAGGCTGATTCGGTAGGGGTGCGGCTCAATAAACACACTGTAATCTTTTGCGAATTGAGGACAGCAACTTGGATTTTGATTACTCATTTCGGCTCATCCTGTTTGTCCTGTAATTGCGCTGAGTCAAAATGCTGTCCTGTATCAAACACAATGCAAAAGCTAGCTGTCGGTATCAAACGCTGTAAGGTTCTCAACTGGGCTTCTGCGTCGCTGCGACGGCGAAAGCGAGCAACAATCAGGGTATGAGAATCGGGAAAGGAGCGGACGATGCACCAGGGATGCAGGGAATCTCGATAGGATGGCATGGGAAATGGAGGCGATCGCGCTATTGCGTCGCAGTAAGGGAAAATAGGCATGGCAAAGCCTCAGCCTGACTGGACTGCTCAAAAGCAAGCAGAACAAACAGTCACCCGACTGGTAGAGTAGTTGTCCGAAAGACTTCGTTTAATGACAAACTGATGAAGAGACAGTTTCTTAACCCAAACTGCAACTAGGTTGGGAGATAACTGCCTTTATTTAGTGTCTATAAAGCGTAAATCAAATTACGATAACCGTCAACTAATTTACGTAAATGACTAGCAAATCCGATCGATCGCCATTGATGCGACTCAGAGTTCAACGATTTCTGACTCAAAAACAGTTGGCAGATGCGCTAGGTGTAACGGAAACGACGGTAAGAAATTGGGAGGCGGGTCGGGCTGTACCGAGGCTTACGCCTGCTCAATACAAGAAGTTGCTTGAGGTTCTGCAAATTACGTCAGACGAATTGCCAGATCAATTTGGGTTTCCAGAAAATCAAAACGACTGAAGGATAAGCGTTTCCTTAACCCACCAAGCGGATATGCTTAGCTTTGTTCATTCTGCGATGGCTTACTGCTCTACTATTTCAGACATGTGACGGAGGAAGTAGAAGCGATCGCTCTCGTCGATAGAACAGTGCAAGTTAGAAAGTGAGGTTGGTTTTCCAGAAAGTGGTAGCGGCTACGTCCCATAAAACATCTTCATTATTGAGGATGAGGCAGAGCCTCACTATCAGCATTCCCAGGCAGAGCTTAGGAACGAGACAAGTTACCTAACTAACCAATTTAGATTCGCTTTAGAACCTCATTGAAACTTTACCCAATAATTTTTAGCAATTTCAGATATTGGGCACGAACATAAGAATCGTCTGCTCTCTCTAACCAGATCTCAGCTTGCTCCTTGGCTTTTTGTTGTTGCTCAGCATTACCCCTTTCGATCGCCAGTTGAAGATATGCTGTCATTACGTATGAATCACATCCCTCTAAATTTTCGCTTAACCACGAATACGTTTGGTTAAGGAGTTCTTGAGCTGTCTCAAATGTGGCTTTATCTTTAGCGAGTTTTAGACAATTTCTACGCACGTAAGGAGCATCTTGTTGAACTTGCTCCAACCACTTTAATGTCAAAGAAACAGCACTTTGCCCCTGTTCTAGTGTTCCCTGTGAGATGACTAGTTTTAGATATTCTGTCAAAGTGAATGAATTATTAGCCTCAAGATTGTCTGATAACCAGAGAGTTGTTTGATCAATGATTTGGCGTTGCTGATCTAACGTTGCTTTAGACTGAACTAGTTTAAGAAGTGAATTACGAACATAGGATTCGTTTGGGTACTGGAGCAACCACTGAGATGTTTGTGTTATAACCTCTCTGCATTCTTCCGACGTTCCCTGCTTTTGCAGGTTATCTAGATTTTTTTTCACTGTTCCTGAATCCATGCCTGAGACTGAGGATGTCGAGGAACAAGTATCTTGTGAGAGTGCATAATCCCTTCTTGGAGTATCAAGTGGCGGTTGTTCTGCTGGTTCCTGTCTTATGAAGGCAGCACTTGGATCTTGAATTTCAGGAACATCTAAACGAACTGGTGGAGGTTCTGCCGAGGGCTTTTGGGGAGAGAAGAACTTCGGTTCAGGAGGTGCTTGTAATTTCGCTGTTGCAATGTCTGGTATTGCCACAATCGGCTCTTTCCTAAGGCGGTAACACAGTTCTTTAAAGCTTTTTTCCTGCTCAAGGATATACTTATCATTCCCATTGAGAATGGTAGGAACGTGGGTTAGATCTTAGGCAGAAAACACAACAGGAATAAATTTGGTGTTTCTTAATTGATCGTTATACAGGTTCTGCCTAATGATTGTTCCTTCCCATGTAACCCCTCGACCAACCCCTGGCTCTTCATCTCCTCTGAATCGCCGCTTATATGTTTCAGTACAAACTATCAAAACAAACTCAGCCCATTCAATCCTTTTTTCCATCCATAGATCCCATCCTTGCTCTGGAGTATATGGAGGTTTAGCTCTAACATACTCATCTATATCAGCTTCTATTCCCCATGATTTTCGTAGCGTATTTGCTACCGCTACCACACGGTCTTTATGATTGTTTGAGTCCCAGCTATAGCTGACGAAAACTTTTGTAGGTGCTTGTGCTTCCGCTGTCACTGGCTTCTCTCGGGTAGCCTCAGGCGATTGTTTTAGCTGCGTGGCTTGTTGCTGTTTTCTGGCTGCTTCTTGTTTGAGTTGTTCCTGCCGCTGTCGATCTAATTCTCGCTGTTTACGCCTTGCTTCCTCTGCCGCTAACTGTTGCCTCAGTTGCTCGGTTTGGCGCAGTCTCTCCTGTTCTTCCGCCTGTCGTTGTTGCTCTCGCTCAATTCGTTCCTGCTCTGCCTGCTGTTCCTTCGCCTGTCGCTCTGCCAGCTTTCTAGCTCTGAGTTGATCGACCGTTTCTCGAATTTTTTGAGCCACGATCATGAATGCTTCTTCCTGATCTGACCAGCTTGTAATCGCTTTAGCATGTGTTGGGAGGACATTCAATTTACTGAAGGGCACATCTGCATGATTCCAGTCGCAGGGACGTAGGATGATGGGAATCACCCGTGCGGTTCCTTCGGTATGACGGTCGATCGCCCGCCTTAACTCAATACCATAGCAGTATTTAGAAGCGATGAAGTTTCGACTCACCAGCAACAGAATGATATCTGCTGTGTCTAGCTTATTGAGAATGGCTGGCTCCCACTCGGTGCCTGCTTCGAGTTCCAGATCATGCCAAGTGCTGATCTTGTTTGCCTGTCTCAGTGCCGATAGGTGATCTTCTAACGTATTTCGCATATCTAGATCTTTGCGCGAATAGGAGTAAAAGATCTTGATGATTGCCTCTGACACCAACTCCTCCAGCAAACTTGAGATTAGGGCTTGCAATCGATTATAGTCTCCCTCTATGGGTTAATGAAAACGCCTAAGAGATTTGCAAGGGCAAGAATGGGGCGATCGCCCATTCCTCAACTCTTCAAACCCACCAATTCGACCACCACATCAGGAAACGCAACAAGGGCGATCGCAGCACGTACTCCAAACATCGGTCCAATCTAATAGTTATTTCCTAAAAATTTACGCAAAACTAAACGATTGCTTCCGATTAATACCGATTACCCAACATCCTACGACTGGTGCTTTGGCATGAGCTTTAACCTTGCAATCAGATCGTAAACCAGTGTTGAATCATCAGCTGTAGCAATGTCAGAGTTATGTTGTAGAGATCTGTTAGTTCAAAACTTTTTGCCGCAGAGGAATCTGAATAACAAACTCAGTTCCCTGCCCAGGAGTGGAATAGCATTCCAATTTGCCACCGTGTTTCTCTGTAACAATTTGATAGCTAATAGACATGCCCATGCCCGTGCCTTTGCCAAAAGGTTTGGTGGTAAAGAAGGGGTCAAAAATACGCTGCCGAACGGCTTCGGGCATCCCTGATCCGTTGTCGGCGATCGCCACTTCTACCCATTCCTCACTTAAAACAGATGTACGGATTGTAATTTCGCTTGGCTGGCTCTTCACTTCCTCATGAGTACGTTGAATACTTTCTTCTAATGCATCTAGAGCATTCACCAAAACATTCATAAACACCTGGTTAAGCTGCCCAGCGAAACATTCCACCAGAGGAAGTGATCCGTAGTTTTTTATTAATTCAATCCTTGAATGTTCAGACTTAGCTTTAAAGCGATGCTGCAAAATCAGTAAGGTGCTGTCAATGCCTTCGTGAATATCAACTGCCTTAAATTCAGATTCATCCATTCGCGAGAAGTTTCGTAAAGACAACACAATTTGTCGAATGCGCCCGGTTCCTAATTTCATAGAATTCAATATCTTTGGCAAATCTTCTTGCAAAAACTCCAGGTCGATCTCTTCAACAGTCGTTTGAATTTCAGTGACAGAGTCGGGATAGTACTGCTGATATAGCTGCACAATTCTCAATAAATCTTCAGTGTATTCCTGCACTGGGTCGAGATTGCCGTGAATGAAATTGACTGGATTGTTAATCTCATGCGCTACTCCAGCAACCAGTTGCCCCAGACTCGACATTTTTTCGCTTTGAATCATTTGAATCTGGGTGTGCTGCAATTTTATCAGCGTATTTTTGAGTTCAGCCGTGCGCTCTTCCACCCGATCTTCCAATTCCGCCTTGCTTTGCTCCAGTGCGGCAAACGATTGATACAGCTGGTTTGCCATGTGGTTAAAGGAATTGGACAATGCATCGAGTTCGCGAATTCTGCTTTTTTCTACCGTCTGTTCTAGATTGCCGTCTGCTACTGACTCACTAGCGTGGCTGAGGTGAAGAATCGGTTGCACAATCCAACGTGAGGTCAATACGCTCATAATCAAAGCAAGCACTAATGCACCCAAACAAAGGGCGATCGTAATGTGCGTGTTGGCATCAATTTGAGCCATAAATGTGTTTTCCGGCACACTGATGACCAATAGCCAATCCAAACCATACTCATCACGCCAGGGCACAACGCTGACAAAGTGCTGTTGCCCCTGAATCTCAAGCCGAAAGTCAGTATGTTGGGTGATTGACTGTAACCCACTAGAAGTTTGGAGGTGTTGAACAACAGTTTGGATAATTGGATTGGAACTATCAATCGCCCGCAGTCGATGAATTTTTCGGTTGACCAGGGTAAAAGGTCTTTCTGTGCCAGAGCTAGCAATCAGTGTGCCATCTCGCTCCATCAGGAAGACTTGCCCAGATTGGCTAACTTCTAATCTATTTAGAAAATCGTTGAGTTTGAGTAGATGAATATCAGAGGCAATCATTCCTAAAAGGCGATTTTGCGAATCGTAGATGGGGCGACTGGCAGAGGCCGCAATGTAGGGCCCGTTGGGCAAATTTGCAGCATAAATCTTCCAGATGGGTTTACCAGCAGCAATCGGTTCGGTGTACCAAGCTTCGCTAAAACTGTTCCAAGTCCAGCGATAATTCACTCGGGTTCGGCGTCCCTGGCGGTCAGTGGCGTAGTTGATGGTGTTATTCGACTGTCTAGCCACCCAATCATCAATGGTGATGGTTCTGCCATCGTACCGAGCGGTTCCAATCCCTTCCCCTGTGGTTAGACCTATGCCAATGTAAGACAGGTCATACGCCTGCATTTGATCCCAGAAATACTCGCCAACGGCTTCCTGCTCGCGCACATCCAGAATTCCTCTCTTAATGGCATCTGCGTTAATCTGATTCAGCGTTTGCGGGATAGAAAGGTAAGACTGTAAGTGTTCATCTACTACATTGCTGGTGCGATCGATCACCTGTTCTGCCAGATTGTTCACAGCTCTTTGCCCATTTTTGAGAGACAGGTAGCCGACCAAGCTAACCGTTCCGAAAATTTGCAGAACAAAGGGAACAACTAGAACGATCTGCAAAGGTAGTGCTTTACTGCTGCGGAGTTGAGGAATCTTCATGGGAGGAAGGGGAAGTCAGCAGCTTTAGGATTCCCGTGATCCCTCATCCAAAACCGTGTCCTAAAGGATGCGTGTAATACCAATGCTAATAAAGGGCTACAGATGGAAGGACACCCCGCAGAGCGGGGTGTCCTTCCATCTGTAGCCCTTTTTGGAGAAACGTTATAGCGCTATATCCAGGAGTGATTTAATTGAAGGAGCATAGCAGTTGCTTGAGGCGAATCAATCATGCTATCCCTTCCTGGCTATTTCATTGGCTCAAAGATTTATGAAAGCGCGAATTCGCTAGTGTATCGAGGGGTGCGGGAGCTAGATTTGCAGCCGCTGGTGTTTAAAGCGCTAAAGCCTGACTATCCCACCCCCGATGAGTTGACGCGGTATCGACAAGAGCACGAAATTACCCGATCGTTAAATCTGGAAGGGGTAATCCAGGTCTATGGCATTGAAACTTATCAAAATACCCTGGTGATGTTTCTAGAAGATTTTGCTGGAGAATCTTTAGCCTACTGGCTGACTCAGCGGGCGCTTACTCTTACAGAAGCGCTTACTCTAGGAATTCAGATCACTGAGATTTTGGGGCAAGTACACCAGCAGCAGGTCATTCACAAAGACATTAACCCCTCTAATATTGTCTGGAATCCGACGACTGGGCAGCTTAAGCTGATTGATTTTGGCATTGCCAGTCGAATTACCCGAGAAACCCCTACGCTCCGTAACCCGGATATCTTAGAAGGTACTCTTGCCTATATGTCTCCAGAGCAGACTGGGCGGATGAATCGATCGATTGATTACCGCACTGACTTTTACTCTCTCGGCATGACGCTATATGAACTGCTGACCCAGCAACTTCCCTTTACTGCCGATGATGCGCTGGAATTAGTTCACTGTCACTTAGCCAAAAATCCTGTTTCGCCGAGCGATCGCCTCTCCACGATTCCCCAACCCGTCTCTGCGATCGTGATGAAACTGCTGGCAAAAACCGCAGAAGACCGCTATCAAAGCTGTCGGGGCATTCAATCTGATCTTGAAGCCTGTCTGACTCAGTTGCAAACTATACAAGAAGTTGCAGCCTTCCCTTTGGCGCGATACGACAGTTCAGAAACCTTTCAGATTCCTCAAAAACTGTATGGCAGAAATCAAGAAGTTGAGGCATTGTTAGCGGCATTTGAGCGGGTGGTAGGAGCAGGGAATAGGAAGGGGGAGGGAATGGAGGATGGGGGATGGGGAAATCCAGCCCCGAACCTTGTTCCCCCTCAAAGCGAACTCATGCTCATCTCCGGTTACTCCGGTATTGGTAAAACATCGTTAGTGCAGGAAATCTACAAGCCGATTACCCAGCAGCGGGGATATGTTATTACCGGAAAGTTTGATCAATATCAGCGTAATATTCCCTATTCTGCATTCGTTAATGCGTTTTCTGGGTGGGTAGAGCAGTTGTTGACGGAGCCAGAAACCCAACTGAATGATTGGCGATCGCAACTGTTGTCTGCACTAGAACCCAACACTCAAGTGATGGTGGATGTGATTCCTGAACTGGCACTGGTGTTAGGTCCACAACCCCCTGTACCGGAACTACCGCCCACAGAAACCCGAAATCGCTTCAATCGGGTATTGCAGCAGTTTATTCAGGTCTTGGCACAACCTCATCACCCGCTCGTTATCTTTCTAGACGATTTGCAGTGGGTTGATGCTGCATCGCTGCAATTGATCCAGGTGTTGATGACGACAAAGGTTCCTTTTCTGTTCTTGATTGGAGCCTATCGAGACAATGAAGTGAGTGCTACTCATCCTTTAACTCAGGCGATCGCAGAGATGCAAAGCGCAGGAATCCCCATTCAAGCGATCGCCCTCTCACCTCTACAGAAACTGGATATCCAACACTTATTGGTGGACACCCTAAATCGTTCTATGGAGGAGGTTGCACCCCTGGCAGATCTGGTGCTGACCAAAACCAATGGCAATCCCTTCTTCGTTAATGAGTTTTTGCGGGCGCTGTATGTCGAACAGTTGCTCACGTTTGATTATCAGAATAACCAGTGGAAATGGGCGATCGCCGAGATTCAACAACGCAATATCACCGACAACGTAGTGGAATTGCTTGTGATTAAAATCCAACGTTTGCAGCAGAACAACCAGGATGGATTGCGGTATGCGGCATGTATTGGTAACCGATTTGATCTGCAAACATTGACATTCGTTTTACAGTCGGTGGGTGTTCTTCAAGAAGCTGATGCAGTGCAGGCAATTGTGCTGCTCAAAGAAGCGGTCAACATCGGTTTGATCATTCCGCTTAACGATAGCTATAAGCGAATGGAGTTAGGCATCCCTAAATCAGGTGATGCGTTGCGAATGGAGTACAAGTTTGCCCACGACCGGATTCAGCAAGCAGCTTATTCTCTTAACTCAGTGGCAGAACGACCTGCGATTCACTGGCGGGTCGGACAGAAAATCTTGCAACACACCCCACCAGAACAACGAGAACAGCACATTTTTGATATTGTGAATCAGCTGAACATAGGGGTAGAGCTTGCTCCATCGGCAGCGCGACAAGAACTGGTACGGTTGAACCTAATTGCAGCCCAGAAAGCCAAAGCCTCTGCTGCCTTTAGCGCAACTATGCAGTATCTCAAAACTGCCCTAGACCTGTTACCGCAAGATTCCTGGCACACCGAGTATTACCTGACGCTAGCACTCTACACTCTGGCGGCTGAGGCAGCTTATCTGAATGGCGATCTGGAGCAGACCGAGCAATTTACAGCCATTGTGCTGACACACGCTCGAAGTCTACCCGATAAGGTCAAGATCTACGAGGTGCAGATTCAGGCATATGGTTCTCAAATGCAGTTTTTAGCCGCGCTGCAAATCGGACTCAAGACCTTAGAGGAGTTTGGGGTAATTTTGCCCGTATCACCCACTAGTGCGGAGATTGAAGCTGCATTTGGTGAAACGGCTGCAAGGCTGGCTGATCGGCAAATTCAGACCCTCATTGATTTGCCGCCTATGACCGATGCGATCGCCATTCAGAGTCTCCGAATTTTGACTCATCTGCTTGCCCCTTCCTATCAGGCTGCGCCGCCGCTCTTTCCTCTGCTCATTCTCAAGATGGTGAATTTGTCTGTTGAGTATGGCAACCATGAACTGTCGGCATTTGCCTATGCAGCCTATGCCAACATCTTAAACTGTGTAGTTTTAGATCTGGATCGAAGCTATCAGTTTGTTGAATTGGGCCTTCGCCTGTTGGAGCAGTTTCCCAATTCTCTGCTTCGATGTAAGACCTTATTCATGGCAAACTGCTCGGTTCGATTTTGCAAAGTTCATCTTAGAGAAACCATTCAGCCGTTACAAGAGGCTTATCAGTTAGGGATTGAGTCAGGCGACATTGAATTTGCGGGTTACAGCATTTTGCATCACTGCGATCACTGTTTCTTTGTGGGAATGCCATTAGCAGAGGTACAACACAAGATCACAGATTATGTTGAAGCACTAACGCAGCTCAAAGAATCAACGAATACCAATGCACTTCAGGTTTACCAGCAAACGATCGCAAACTTGACACAATCTACCCCCAATCCAACCCTGTTGGTAGGTGAAGCCTATAATGAGTCCCAAGAATTACCGCTATTGCAGCAGGCAAACCACCATAAGGGATTGTTCTATCTATACTTCAATAAACTGTTACTGAGCTGCTATTTTCAGGATGCAGACAGGGCTGTAGAAAATGCTAATCAGGCAAACCGCTATCCTGAGGGTGGACGCTCTAACGCAGTCTTTCCAATTTTTTACTTCTATGATTCTCTGGCGCGGTTGATGCAATACCCCACTGCCAGCCCGGAAGTGCAGTCAGCTATTCTGCAACGGATAACCAAGAATCAGGAGAAAATGCAGCTTTGGGCATACCACGCGCCGACAAATAATCTGCACCGATGGCATTTGATCGAAGCAGAGCGATATCAAGTGTTAGGAGAAGATGCAGAAGCGATCGCTAACTATGATCGTGCAGTGGATCTTGCGAAAGAACACGGTTATATCCACGAGCAAGCATTAGCCTATGAACGGACAGCTCTGTTTTATCTGGAGCGGGGCAAGGAAATCTTGGCTAGAGCTTATCTGCAAGAAGCGCAGTATTGCTACCTAAGGTGGGGAGCAATGGCTAAAGTAGACGCGCTAGAAGCACGCTATCCCAATTTGTTGCAACAACGGAGCGCATCGACAGGCGTTAATCTAAATGTTTCCTTGACTACGACAAACAGCAGCCATGCTGAGACGCTGGATTTAGCAACTGTGGTCAAAGCGTCTCGGGTGCTTTCTGGAGAACTCAATCTGGAAAAACTGCTAGAGCAACTCATGACTCTGGTACTGCAAAATGCTGGAGCGCAAGCCGGAACGCTCTTGCTGCAAACCAATCAACATTTCCGCATTGAGGCAACTGGAACCGTTGATCCAGTCGAGGTCGTTGTTCACTCATCCACATCCCTAGAAGACACGGACCAACTACCGATTTCACTGATTCAGTATGTGATCCGAAAACAGAAAACCATTATTCTAGAAGATGCGATTCGAGAAATGCGCTTTGCTGGCGATCGTTATATCCAGTCTCGACAGCCCAAATCCGTTTTGTGTACACCTATTCAAGGACACGGCAAGCTGATCGGAATTCTATATCTAGAAAATAATCTCACCACCGATGCGTTTACCCTGGATCGGGCAGTTATCTTGCAGGTTTTGACGGCACAGGCGGCGATCGCCCTGGAAAATGCCCGACTGTATGAACAGTTAGAAATCTATTCTCAAACGCTAGAAGCAAATAATTACGCCTTGCAGCAAGAAGTGAGCGATCGCCGTCGGGCTGAAGAACAACTCCGACACAGCTTGAGTGAACGGGAAGTGCTGCTTAAAGAAATTCACCATCGCGTCAAAAACAACTTACAAATTATTTCTGGACTGCTGCAGCTCCAGGCTCAAAGCGTGACGGATACGGCAGCGACTAACATTCTGCGCGAAAGCCAGCATCGAATTGAGTCAATGTCACTGATCCATAAGAAGCTATATGCTTCATCTGATTTTGGTGAGATTGATTTATCCGACTATATTCCCAGTCTGGCGAGTAACCTGATTGCCTCATACCAACTCGGTCCTGGGCACGTCAACCTGCACATGGACATTGCAAGGGTTTTGCTCAACATTGATCAGGCAATTCCCTGTGGGTTAATTGTGAATGAATTGATCTCGAATGCTCTAAAGTATGCATTTCCGGGCGATCGCACTGGCGAAATTCAGATTTATCTGCCGTCACCTTCACACCAGCAGATTGAGTTAACCATTCGAGACAATGGCGTCGGTTTACCAGAAACTGTGGACTGGAAATATAGCCAATCTTTGGGACTTTCGCTCGTCCATGACCTGGTCGTTGAACAGCTAGAGGGCAGTCTGACCGTTGAACGAGACCACGGAACAACCTTTAGAATTAAGTTTCCGCAAGCATCGCTTTTGAATCCCAATTGATTGCAGAAATAATTGCAGAAAATTGAAGTAGGATATCACTGCCAGTCTTGAAGATCAGGTTTCTCTATGATCGAGAGAAACTTGCCGCCTGTCTCCAGTAGGATATTCTAATGGAAGCCAAAATTTTAGTGGTTGAAGATGAGGTTATCGTTGCCCGCACGATTGCTAGTCAGCTCATGCAGCTCGGTTACACCGTCGTTGGCACAGCCTCCTCTGGTGCGGCAGCGATCGACAAAGTGAACCGGACTGAACCCGACTTGGTGCTGATGGATGTGATGTTAAAGGGGGAGATGGATGGTATCACTGCGGCTAGCCAAATTTGCAGCCAACACGATATCCCCATTGTGTTTTTAACTGCTTATGCTGATGAAAACACGTTACAGCGAGCAAAAAACACTCTCCCCTTGGGCTACATTGTTAAGCCCTTCAACTCAGGAGAACTGCGCGTTGCAGTTGAGTTAGCGCTGTTTAAGCATCAGGTTGAAAAGGAACTGCGAACCAATCGGTCTTACCTGGCAACGCTGCTGCACTCCATGAATGATGCAGTCATCGCAACAGATGAACAGGGATTAATCACCTTCATGAACCCGGCGGCAGAGGACTTGACGGGTTGGCGAGAAGCTGAGGCCTCTGGCAAGGACATAACGGAGGTGTTTCGTCTTGTAGATGAAGTGACCGATCTGCCGGTTGAGCATCCTGTAACGCAAGTTCTACAAACTCAGGAAGTCGCTTTCCTAAAAGAATTCACGGCTCTGATAAACCGGAATGGCGATCGCATCCCCATTGGCGATAGTGCCTCTCCTCTATATCGTCAGCTAGAGGGAATTGGTGGAGTCGTTGTGGTGTTTTGGGACATGAGTGCTTACCGTCAAAGTGAGTTATTGCAAAAAGCATTAGAAACAGAACAAGAGTTGAATCAACTCAAATCTCAATTTATTTCAACCGTCTCGCATGAGTTTCGCAACCCCCTAGCTGTGATTCGGACAGCGGCCGAATTGCTAGACCTACGAGGGGGAGGAATGTTTGACGACAGAATGAGAGGCTACATACAGCGGATTAGAGACTCTGTCGAGCAGATGAATCAACTGATGGAAGATGTGTTAATCATGGGACGAGTTGAAGCAGAGCGTTTACCCTTTAATCCTGCTCCAATCGACCTACAGCAGCTATGCCAGGATCTACTGGAGGAATGCTCCCTTAATCTCTCTGACTCCCATGAGATAGTATTCACATACTCAGGTGATGCGCTAGAAACCCGGATGGATGAAACGCTCCTCCGTCTAATTCTCTCCAATTTACTGAATAATGCCATTAAGTACTCACCCACAGGTGGAAGAGTTCATCTTGACTACACCTATGTGCTAGACCAACAAACGATTGTGTTTAAGGTGCAAGACCAGGGCATTGGTATTCCCCAGTCAGAACAAGCCCAACTGTTTGAATCCTTCTTTCGAGCGTCTAACGCTCAACTGCTTCAAGGAACAGGCTTGGGGTTAGCGATCGCCAAACGGTGTGTGGAATTGCATCAAGGACAAATTGAAGTCACCAGTGAGCTTGATATTGGAACAACTTTTACTGTCATCCTACCTTACGCACCCAAGGTTTAGAGTACCGCTACCATTCACACAGGAGATCTAATATACAGTAGGAGCTTCCAAGGAGAATCAATGGATACATTATTAGTTGTCGGTTTCTTCGTTCTTGCGGCTGTTTCCATCTTTCTGGAGATATGGAAGCAACTGAAACTGCAACAGCAACCTGTATTGTCTTCCCCTGCACGAGTCGCTGCAAAATATTCTAGTGCGAGAGAATTGGGGGATACACGGGGAGGCTATTCCTCTACTCCACGATATGTTGTTTTTGAGTTGGAATCAGGGAGAACCATAACCTTGAAAGTAGGAAGTTTGTACGACGCGATCGCTGAAGGTGAGAAAGGGATTCTGACTTATCAGGGAGATCAATGTCTAAATTTTCAGTGGTAGCAATCGCATTGATGCGACTCATTCCAGCTCATTGGAATTGTACTGCAAACACTCTGGATGACCATCAGATAGGCGAAGTAAGAACTGTAGGTTGGGTTACGCTCCGCTCCACCCAACCTACGCCTTATCTCAATTGAGGCTATTGAATGGCGCTTCATTGACTTGAGCTTCATGCTAGAAACCTCTCTTGGTTAGAATTTTTGGAACGATCTGTTGTTTGGGCGATCGGACTAACCGTCAGAATGCACGGCGAAACTGAGAGTTGCCTGAGTTAGCCCTGAGAGTTTTCAGAAAAGAGCGTCAACAGGAAGTTCCTTTTCCTTAGAGTTGGAATCTTTGGGATTGCTGCTTAAAATCCTACTTAAACCGCGATTTCTATTTGACCGTCAGGCAAATGTTAGAGCGATCGCTGTTACCCATCGTTGATATGAGTTAGAAAATTATGGAAACCGCAGATTTGATTGTGATTGGCAGTGGACAGGGTGGAGTTCCCCTCGCGGCTGACTTTGCTAAGGAAGGACGCAAAGTTGTCTTATTTGAGCGGGATGCATTAGGTGGAAGCTGCATTAACTATGGCTGCACTCCCTCTAAAGCATTCTTAGCAGCAGCTCACAATGCTGGTCGCGCCCGTTTAGCCAAAAAGCTAGGCGTTCATGCTCAGGTTGAGGTTGATTTTCCGGCTGTAATGGAGCGGGTTCGAGGAATTCGTCATCAGTTTAATCAGGGGACAAAACGACGGCTGGAAAGTGCGGGAGTTCAAGTCGTTTGTGCTGAAGCCTCGTTCGCTGATTATCACACCGTTACAGCAGGAGATGTCACCGTTGAGGCACCTCTTGTCGTGATCAACACCGGCACATCGTCGTTGATTCCCAATATTCCGGGTCTAGCGGACACTCCTTTTCTCACCAATCGCAACTTCTTTGACTTACAGGAATTGCCGCCTCGCCTGCTAGTGATTGGCGGAGGCTACATTGGTCTGGAGCTAGGGCAAGGGTTGGCACGTCTGGGCAGTGAGACGCATCTGATTGTGAGGGGCGATCGCCTCTTGGCTCAAGAGGAAGCCGAGGTCAGCGACACGCTAGCAGAAGCATTCCGGCAGGACGGTATCTCACTTCATTTCAATGTCAACACTGAAAAGGTGACTCATGCGGATGGCGTATTTACATTAACGCTGGATGATGGTGAGACCCTGCAAGGAGAAGCCTTGCTCGTCGTAATTGGACGCAAGCCCAACACCAGTACTTTAAATGCAGCGGCAGCCGATCTGGAGTTAGACTCACAAGGCTTTGTCAAGATTGACGATCAGTTTCAAACCTCCAGCCCTGGGGTTTATGCGATCGGAGATGCAGCAAGACAGCCTGCTTTCACGCACGTTTCCTGGGAAGACTATCGCCGCTTAAAGGCAATTTTGTGTGGAGAACGGCGCACCCGTAGCGATCGCGTTTTGGGGTATGCAGTCTACACTGAGCCGCAGGTTGGGCGCGTCGGCATGACGTTAGAACAGGCTCAGCACCAAGGCATTAATGCGCGCTGTGTCACCTTACCAATGGCTCACATTGCGCGAGCAATTGAGTGGGGACATGACCTCGGCTTTTATCAAATGGTCGTTGATCAGGATACCGACCAAATTTTGGGCGCAACGCTGGTGGGATATGAGGCGGCTGAACTCGTCCACGTCTTCCTGTCTTTGATGGAGGCTAAAGCTACCTGGCGACTGCTAGAGCAGTCTGTTCACATTCACCCCACCTACGGTGAAGCGTTGCCCAGCCTAGCCAGATTGCTGATTGGAGACGATATGCCTTCGTGTCCCAATATGTAGTCGGACTTTTATTCCTTTAAACTCATGTCATTCAAGAGGTTTGACGATGAAGTTTAGGCGTTGCTGAATGCGAGTATGATTTACGGATCTCAATTCCCTCTGTAAGGGCATGGCATTGCCATGCCCTTACGAAATTCATACTGCTTACCCTGGTCAAAGTCAACGCTAAGTTTGGAGTTGCTAAGTTTGAAAGTTAGTAGTGTTAAGCAGGCTTAAATAGCTTGGATTGAGCCATGCACAACCCCAACAGGTGTAAATGTTGGATACACGTTGGATAAATGTTGGATAAATGTTGGTTTTCCGTTGACAACTACAACCCGCATCATGAAGGCTTGATAGGATAAGGTCACATACGCCATGACCATCCATTTGAAGGCTCCTGAGTTTGTATAGAGGTAAGGATGTTTTCTTTAATTTCACGCCGATTTGAGAGAAGGCGATCGCATTTTGACATCAGGCACACCCGTCAAGTTTGAGTGAGTGGAAAGCAAGGTGGGACAAACTGCACGCAATGTACAGACAGATGATTGATGAGGCTCAAACAGCACTTGAAGCCGCCATTCTTTATTATCAGGGTGAGCCGATTGGCACAGTAGCCGCTCGCGATCCCGAAGCGGAGGCACTGAATTATGATCAGTGCTTTGTGCGTGATTTTGTCTCGTCTGCCCTAGTTTTCCTCATGCAAGGCAAGCCAGACATCGTTCGTAACTTTTTAGTAGCAGTGTTGGGGCTTCAGAGCCGCGAACGACGACTAGATTGCTTTCAGCCCGGACAAGGACTGCACCCTGCCAGCTTTAAAGTGGAAGTGCAGGCAGGGAAAGAATATCTGGTAGCTGACTTTGGGGAGCAGGCGATCGCCAGAGTTGCCCCGATTGATTCCTGCTTTTGGTGGTTAATTCTCCTGCGGGCTTATGTCAAAGCGACAGGTGATTTAGCCCTGGCTCACCGTGCCGACTTTCAGCAGGGCATTCAAATGATATTGCAGCTTTGTCTGGAAGCTCGATTTGACCTATTCCCTACGCTACTGGTGCCCGACGGATCATTCATGATTGACCGGCGTATGGGGGTGTATGGGCATCCGTTAGAAATTCAGGCACTCTTTTATGCCGCCTTGCGGACAGCCCGTGAACTGCTGTTACCAGACGCTACAGGCAAGACTTATCTAGAGGCAGCCGAGACTCGCCTCAGTCATCTCACCTATCATGTACGGAAATATTACTGGATTGACCTTCAGCGCTTAAACGAGATTTACCGCTATAAAGGTGAAGAATTTGGTGATATGGCTGTGAATCGATTCAATGTTTACCCAGATACCATTCCTTCCTGGCTGATTGAATGGCTCTCTGGCACCAGCGGCTATTTAGCAGGGAATCTTGGCCCAGGGCAAATTGACTTTCGCTTCTTTGGACTAGGTAACTTAATGTCTGTGATTGTTTCACTTGCTACTGGACAACAATCTCAGGCAATCGTGAATTTGATTGAACAACGCTGGCAAGATTTGATTGGATACATGCCGCTAAAAATTTGCTTTCCGGCAGTAGAAGGTCAGGATTGGAAAATCATAACGGGCTGCGATCCTAAGAACATTCCCTGGTCATATCACAACGGTGGCAGTTGGCCCGTTTTACTCTGGTTTCTAACTGCCGCAATGTTAAAGATGGGCAGAGACGATCTAGCTTATAAAGCATTAGAAATTGCTGAGAAACGCCTATTGCCTGATCAATGGCCCGAATACTATGACGGCAGAACTGGGAAACTAATTGGCAAGGAAGCCAGGAAATATCAGACCTGGACGATCGCCGCTTTTCTGGCTTCTAAAGCGTTGCTAGAAAATCCTAGTCACCTTGCTCTGATTAGTTTTAACGAAGATCTAGAAGTAGATGCTTGCCTAATTAAAGGTTCGCCTGTGAAAGGGACTCATTTTCCCAACGAGGTGATTTGATAAACTTCATAGCAAATTGCCCGATGAGACATCCGAATTTCTAGCCCCATGAGGAATATGCCTACTAGCAAAACGCCTGTGCCAATCAGAAACAATATCAATGCGATGGTTCCAATTGCTCCTGCTTTCAGTACGACAGATAGGGCGATCACAAACATAGTGAAGATAAAAATGGTGGTTGCACTGTAAGCTAACAACGCTGACCGTTGAATCAATCGATGACGGTGAATCAGGATAGGAAGCTGGCGATCGATCGCTTGCAGTCGTTCTAAGGTGAACGTGTTCCCGGTTTTCTCAGAGCGCACTAACTCAAACCGTTCGTGGGATAGCGCACGGATGCCTTGACCAACGCTGGCGTATCGTGCCAAAGCTCCATTTTGAAACAACATACAGGCTGTAATTAATACGACTGGAGCAATAATTAGTTGAATGGTTTGAGCAATATCCACCGCAGTCATCAGCACTGTTCACTTTTTGTTTAAAAACTTGAAGAATTTGCCAAATCGAGCTTGGGGTCAAAGACCCCAAAGAACACCGTTATCGTCATTCTATAACTTAGACCTGACCAAAAGTTGGGAGGCAACCTATCTTTAAGAGTAGGTCAAAACTGATGACTTTAATGATCAGAAACAGTCTCACCTATAAGTGACATTTAGCGATTAACTTTGTAAGCTGCTCAGGGGAGAATTACGATCAGCAAGCAAGATGATTGCAACCCTGCTAGAAACGACGAAAGTATCATGAATGTCATTTTTTTAGGTTAACTTTGATGTAATTTAAGTTTGAGTGTGATAGGGTCGTTCTATTCCTGAAGTATTCGTAATAGGCGTAAGCCATTCAATATTTCACAAATGAACCTTTAACTTCTCTAACTTACGTTGCATTTAAGCAAATCATAGGATTCAAATTCTTTGAGCTTTGCTTAATGCTTCATGAAAGCATTTCAAAAAGTTTTAACTCATCCGTTCATTCTTGATCGAATTAACAGCATCATTGGAGTAAGTATGAAACTGGAAGGCAAAGTTGCACTGGTTACGGGTAGCAGCCAAGGAATTGGACAGGCGATCGCCATTCGTCTCGCTCAAGAGGGAGCAAGCGTTGTGATCAACTATCGCTCCCATCCTGAAGGGGCAGAGGAAACCCTTTCAAAGGTAAAAGCAGCGGGTGGTGAATGTCATATGGTTGATGGCTTCACCGTTCAAGCCGATACGGGTATGGTTACTGATGTGCAGCGCATGATCGCAGATAGCATCGCTCACTTTGGTAAGTTAGACATCTTAGTCAACAATGCTGGAATTGAGAAGAATGCAGACTTTTGGAATGTGACCGAGGCAGATTACGATGCCGTAATGAATGTGAATTTGAAGGGCGTATTCTTTGCCACGCAGTCTTTCGCCAAACATGTGATGGAGGCAAAGCAACCGGGCAAAGTGATCAACATTAGCTCGGTTCACGAAGAATTGCCCTTTCCTCACTTTGCGGCTTACTGCGCCAGCAAGGGCGGCTTAAAAATGCTCACTCGCAACCTTGCGGTTGAGCTGGCTCCCTTCGGGATCACGATTAACAATGTGGCTCCAGGAGCGATCGAGACACCCATCAACACCAAACTATTAAACGATCCAGAAAAATTAGGCGCACTGCTGAGTAACATTCCGCTGGGGCGATTAGGCAAGCCGGGAGACGTTGCCTCGATTGTCACGTTTCTAGCATCAGCAGAATCTGATTATGTAACGGGCACCACTTTCTTTGTGGACGGTGGGTTGTTATGGAACTACCAGGAGCAGTAGTCATGACTCCAGAAGAAGTTCGCCTACAGCAAGATCGAGATCGGACTGCCTACTGGAAACGCTGGGGACCTTATCTCAGCGAGCGACAGTGGGGAACTGTGCGAGAAGATTACAGTCCCTATGGCTCAGCCTGGGATTACTTTTCACATGAACAGTCGCGATCGCGCACTTATCGCTGGGGTGAAGACGGCATTGCGGGCATCTCAGACAGTCGGCAGCGGTTATGTTTTGCGATCGCCCTTTGGAATGGTAATGATCCCATCTTAAAAGAGCGGCTATTTGGCTTAACGGGCAGTGAAGGAAATCACGGTGAGGATGTCAAAGAGTATTACTTTTACCTCGACAATACTCCTACCCATTCCTACATGAAGTGCCTGTATAAGTATCCACAGCAGGCATTTCCCTATGCTCAACTGGTGGAAGGAAACCGCAATAGAAGCAAAAATGAGCCAGAATTTGAGCTGCTAGATACTGAGATTTTTGCTGAAAATCGATACTTTGATGTGTTTGTAGAATATGCTAAAGCCTCACCTGAAGATATTTTGATTCAGGTGGCGATCGCCAATCGCGGCTCAGAAGCCCACACCTTACATCTCCTACCTACGCTTTGGTTTCGCAACACCTGGGACTGGGATTCAGAGAGTGAAAAACCGTTCATCAAAGTGGTGGACGAGAAAGAGTTTGCTGTGGTTGAAGCGGCTCATCCAACTTTGGGAACTCGCTGGCTTTACTGTGAAAGCGGTTCAGATTTGCTTTTTACGGATAATGAAACGAACTACGACCGGCTGTTTGGGGTGCCCAATAAATCACCTTATGTGAAAGACGGCATCAATGATTATGTGGCTCAGGGGCAGCAGGATGCCGTGAATAGCGATCGCATCGGCACCAAGTTTGCGGCTCACTATCAGCTATCAATTGCACCAGGAGAAACAAAGACGATTCGCCTACGTCTGAGTGATGTCGCGACGGTTGCTGAGCCGTTTGGGGCAGAATTCACCCATCTTTTTGATACGCGCAAACAGGAAGCCGATGAGTTTTATGGGCGAATTAATCCATTCCCCATGTCAGAGGATGAACGCAATATCCAGCGACAGGCGTTTGCAGGCTTACTGTGGAGCAAACAGTACTATCACTATGTGGTGCAAGACTGGCTCAATGGCGATTCTGGGCAGCCACAACCCCCACCTGAACGCAAAGCAGGACGAAACCGCGAGTGGAGCCACTTGTTCAGTGAAGACATTCTCTCGATGCCCGACAAATGGGAATATCCCTGGTTTGCCGCCTGGGATCTGGCATTTCACTTAATTCCGCTGGTGGTGATTGATCCCGATTTTGCCAAGATGCAACTCGATCGCCTGACTCGCGAATGGTACATGCAGCCCAACGGTCAGTTACCCGCCTACGAATGGGCATTTAGTGACGTGAATCCGCCTGTGCAAGCGTGGGCAGCGTTGCGGGTATATCAGATTGAGCAGAAATTTTATGGACGCAAAGATCGCCAGTTCCTCCAGCGAGTCTTTCACAAGCTGCTGCTCAACTTCACCTGGTGGGTTAATCGCAAAGACGTAGCAGGCAAAAATGTCTTTCAGGGTGGCTTCTTAGGGCTGGATAACATTGGAGTATTCGATCGCAGCAAAGAACTGCCTACAGGCGGCTATCTCAACCAGGCAGACGGCACCAGTTGGATGGGAATGTATTGCTTGAATATGCTGGCGATCGCCCTGGAACTGGCAAAGGAAGATAATTCTTACGAAGACATTGCCAGCAAATTCTTTGAACACTTTCTCTATATTGCTGACGCGATCGATGGCATTGGAGATGCCAATATTGCCTTGTGGAATGACGAGGATGGGTTCTACTACGACGCGCTGCAATTGCCGCATGGACAACAGTTGCCGCTCAAGGTGCGATCGATGGTGGGATTAATTCCCCTCTATGCTGTGACGGTTCTAGAGTTAGAAACATTAGAGCAATTTCCAGGTTTCAAAAAGCGGATGCAGTGGTTCATTCAGAATCGCCCAGACCTGAAAAACAACGTTGCCTGCATGGAAACTCCTGGTACAGGAGCTAGAAGACTATTGTCGATCGTGTACGGTGCTAAACTACGACGAATTTTGCAGCGAATGTTAGATGAAGATGAGTTTTTCAGTCCTCACGGCATTCGGGCGATTTCTAAATATCATCAGGAACATCCCTATGTGCTGGAATGTCCTGGTGAGAGCTACTATGTCCACTATGAACCGGCTGAATCAACAACTGGTTTATTTGGCGGCAACTCCAACTGGCGCGGCCCAATCTGGTTTCCAGTCAATTATCTAATTATTGAAGCGCTCTGGCAGTTTCACAGCTATTTTGGTGACCAGTTTAAGGTGGAGTGCCCAACAGGTTCAGGGCGGAAAATGACGCTACGGGAAGTGGCGATCGCCCTTTCTCACCGTTTAGTTGCCCTGTTTGAGCAAAATGAGTCGGGTCAACGTCCGCTCTATGGTGGCTTGGAGACTTTTCAATCCGATCCGCATTGGCGCAATTACATTCTGTTTCACGAATATTTTCACGGAGACAACGGTTCAGGGTTAGGAGCCAGTCACCAAACTGGATGGACAGGATTAGTGGCTGCTATGATCCTGCAGAATGCTGAACACCGGGCACAAGGAGGTTAAAGTGAACACACTTAAACAGCATTGGCCCGAATACTTAATGGAAGCGGCACTGCTAGGGCTGTTTATGATTTCTGCGGGAGTGTTTACAGTCATCTTTGAGCATCTCAACTCACCGATTCATCAAGCGATCGCCAATGCTGATTTGCGTCGATTCCTGATCGGTGTGGCAATGGGAATGACAGCGATCGCCCTAGTTTATTCTCCCTGGGGTAAACAATCTGGCGCACACATGAACCCCGCCGTCACACTCACCTTTTACCGACTGGGCAAAGTAAAACGACAGGATACTGCCTTCTACGTTCTATTTCAATGCTTGGGTGGATTGCTGGGGGTTTGCCTGGTCGCCTTGGCCTTCAGAAATGGATTTACGCAACCGCCCATCAACTACATCGTCACCATACCCGGAGCAATGGGCTGGATTGCCGCCCTGCTAGGTGAATTTGTGATTGCCTTCATTATGATGCTCACAGTCTTACTCACCAGCAACCACAAAAAACTCAGTCGCTATACAGGCATCTTTGCAGGATGCTTGGTAATGCTCTACGTCTTTCTAGAAGCCCCACTCTCCGGGTTTGGCATGAACCCCGCCCGTAGTTTTGCCTCTGCTTTTCCTGCCCAGGTTTGGACAGCATTTCCGCTCTATATTTTTGCTCCATTAATTGGCATGTTTTCTGCTAGTGAATTATATCTGTCTGTGTTTGGGCAACGGGCCGTCAAGTGCGCCAAACTCAATCACCATACCCACAAACGCTGTATTTTTCGCTGCAACTACAACCAGGAGGGTGAGGTTGACTTGAGCGATCGCCTCTCACTCCCCAAACCGTAGGTTGGGTGAACCAAAGCATAACCCAACATCCACAGAATCCACACATTAGCGAAATTCTACACGTTGAGTCTTGTTCCTTAACCCAACCTACATCTTTTAATTCCTCATCTCTAAAAGTAGCTTCTATGATCCCCAACACTCACTACGACCTCATCATTATCGGTACAGGTGCAGGAGGCGGCACACTCGTCCATCAGCTTGCCCCTACCGGAAAGAAGATTTTGATTTTGGAGCGTGGGAGCTTCTTACCGCGCGAAAAAGCTAACTGGAGTGCCAAAGAGGTTTATCAAAAAGAGCGATACCACACTGATGAAAAGTGGTACAACCTTGAGGGCAAATCCTTTCGTCCAGGTGTAGGGTATTGGGTTGGCGGTAACACCAAGGTTTACGGTGCGGCACTCCTGCGAATGCGAGAACGAGACTTTGATACAGTCACTCACCATGAGGGGGTTTCCTCTGCCTGGCCCTTAAAATATCAGGACTTCGAGTCCTATTACACGGAAGCAGAAAAACTCTACAACGTACATGGGTTGCAGGGTGAAGACCCGATTGAACCACCCATGAGTGAGGGCTATCCCCATCCCCCCGTGAGCCATGAGCCTAGGATGCAAGATATCAACGATGGTTTTCGGCATCAGGGCTTGCATCCCTTTCATTTGCCATTAGGAATCAAGCTGGATGAAACAAATCCAGACTTTAGTCCCTGCATTCGCTGCAATACCTGTGATGGCTTTCCCTGCCTAGTTCACGCTAAAGCCGATGCTGATGTGAATGCAGTGCGCCCGGCTCAACAGCACAGCAATGTCACTCTAGTAACCCAAGCCAAAGTGGTGCAACTGCACACCAGTGCGTCGGGACGAGAAGTGACTGGTGTAGAAGCAGAAATTGAGGGAAAATCACAGCTTTTCACCAGTGATATAGTCGTAGTTTCCTGTGGCGCAATTAACTCTGCGCTTTTACTGTTGCGTTCTGCCAATGATCGGCATCCCAATGGTTTGGCAAATCGCTCAGATCAGGTAGGACGCAACTTTATGAAGCATTTGGCAACGGCAATTCTGGCGCTTAGTTCCAAGCCAAACCCAGCCGTCTATCAAAAGACGATCGCCATTAACGACTTCTACTGGGGCGAACCAGATTTTCCTTATCCAATGGGGCAAGTCCAAAATACGGGCAATGTGCTGGGAGACATGATTCCGGCTGAAACACCTGCTGTATTAACACCGCTTGTTAAACTGGTTCCAGGCTTCGGGCTTGAACAAATTGCCAGCCATTCAACGGGTTGGTGGCTACAGTCCGAAGATTTACCTGATTCAGACAATCGGGTTCGGGTAATGGGTGACAAGGTCTGTTTAGAGTACAAACCCAACAATACAAAAGCGCACGATCGCCTGGTGCAGCGCTGGATCAAAGTGTTGGAAACCAATGATCACTCGATGCAGCCCTTTATCATTCCAATGGGCATTTATCCGCGCAATAGCATTCCCTTACAAGCGGTAGGGCATCAGTGCGGTACCTGTCGTTTAGGCGAAGATCCAACCACCTCAGTGCTTGACCTTAACTGTCGCACCCATGATGTATACAATCTCTATGTGGTAGATGGCAGTTTCTTTCCCTCAAATTCTGGTGTGAATCCCACATTGACAATTATCGCGAATGCGCTGCGAGTCGCGGATCACTTAAAAGATCGCATAAGTTCCCCGTAAGGGCGTAGCATTCGGTAGATAGACCTTGGAACAGACCAAGAAACTTTGCCCGAATGCTACGCCCCTACAATCTCTTGGGTTACACGTTAGCCTTTGAAAACATTCTCGTAGAGAACTCCTTCCGAGCTCACCTTAGGTAGTTGTGTTCCTTCAATCACTGGGATAATGACAAGATCAGCCAAGATACTTAAACGAGCTGTTCTCTCTTTTGGGGTGGCAGGGGCGATAGCCCTAACCGCTCCCAATCGCGCCATTTCCCAAAATCAGCCCCGTCAAACTCCATCAGTACCCATTGTCCTCACTCAAGCGACTGTCGCAGAGTCAACGGTTCAAGCGGTAGCCAGTGTAGGAATGACAGTATCAGACATGGAGAGCATCCTGGAGTTTTACACCGAAGTCTTACCCTTTCGCAAAATTTCAGATGTGGAAGTATGGGGCAGTGAGTATGAACAACTGCAAGGTATATTTGGGGTACGAATGCGAGTGGTGCAGTTACAGCTAGGCGATGAGGTAATTGAACTGACGGACTATCTCACCCCTGAGGGGCGACCGATTCCAACCGACTCGCGCAGCAACGACCATTGGTTTCAACATATTGCGATTGTCGTGAGCGATATGAATGAAGCATATCAACATCTGCGACAACACAACATTCAGCACGTTTCTACTGCTCCACAACGGCTACCCGATTACATTCCCGCCGCCGCAGGGATTGAGGCGTTTTATTTTCGCGATCCAGAAGGACACAATTTAGAAATTATTTACTATCCAGAGGGCAAGGGCAATCCTCGCTGGCAAGAATCTGGTAATGAGTTGTTTTTAGGAATTGACCATACGGCGATCGCCATCTCCAACACATCAGCCAGTCTCGCATTCTACCGTGATCTGCTAGGACTAACAGTTGCAGGCGAAAGTGAGAACTACGGCATGGAACAAGCCCATCTCAATCAAGTATTTGGGGCACATTTGCAAATCACTGGACTGCGGGCACCTTTGGGCATGGGCGTTGAATTTTTGGAATATCTCACGCCTTCTGATGGGCGATCGCTACCGAAGGATGCTCAGGCAAATGACCTGATAGGCTGGCAAACTACATTGGTAGTTGAAGATGTAGATGCAACGGCACAGCGAGTGCGATCAGGTGGCTATGATTTCGTCTCATCAAGTGTAATTCGGTTGCCGGATGATCAGCTAGGATTTCGCGAAGGCTTTTTAGTGCGCGATCCTGATGGTCACTTGATCCGAATTGTGGAGCAATAAGACTTTTACACATGAATATTGAATTTGGGCGAGAAATTTGCGGTACGCTGCCAACAGCCGAATCGCGAGAATGGCTAGTCACCAACGGTATTGGCGGATATGCCTCTGGTACAGTCGCAGGACTGTTGACCCGTCGCTATCATGGCTTACTCATGGCGGCATTGAATCCGCCATTAGGACGCACCCTACTCGTCACCAAACTGGATGAGACTGTTTACTACAACGAACAGTCTTATTCGCTTTTTACGAATCGTTGGGTAGGCGGTGCGGTCAGTCCGGTGGGATATTATCACATCGAGCGATTTTTTCTAGATGGGACGACTCCCGTTTGGCAGTTTGCCTTTAGCGATGTCCAACTTGAAAAGCGAGTCTGGATGCAGCCCGGAAGCAATACCACCTATGTGCAATACACGCTGAACCGCGCCACGCAACCGCTACAACTGACCCTACAAGCATTTGTTAACTACCGTGATTATCATGGCAGTACTCAAGGCAATAGCTGGCAAATGGGCGTTGCGGCGATCGCCCAAGGCATCCAAATCACTGCTTTTCCGGGTGCAGCTCCAGTTTATTTACTCAGCAATTCCGCCAGCGTCACTCCGGCTCATGAATGGTATTACAACTTTGATCTAGCGGCAGAACGCGATCGCGGATTAAGCGATCGAGAAGACCATCTCCATGCTGCAACCTTTGCTGTCACTCTCGATCTAGGGGCATCCGTCACAATCGTTGCCAGCACTGAGTCCGAACCCAGTTTGGAGGGTGAGAGCGCTGTTAAATTAAGAACAGCTCATGAGCAAAAGTTAATTCAACTGTTTGAAATTAGCCGTCCGATTCACGCGGAGAAAACTCCAGCCTGGATTCATCGACTGGTGTTAGCTGCCGATCAGTTTATTGTTGATCGCCAAGCGTATGCAGAGCACTCTCGCCCTTCACCCAATGATCCTGTGGGCAAAACTATTATTGCTGGCTATCACTGGTTTGGAGACTGGGGACGCGACACGATGATTAGTTTACCGGGACTGACGTTGTCTACAGGTCGCCCAGCAATCGCCCGGTCGATTCTTCACACCTTTGCCCAGTATGTCGATCAGGGAATGTTGCCTAATCGCTTTCCTGATGCCGGAGAAACCCCCGAATACAACGCGGTTGACGCGACGCTCTGGTACTTTGAAGCCATTCGCCAATACTATGGTGCAACGGAAGACGATGACTTGTTGCGCGACCTGTTTCCTGTGTTGGCAGACGTAATCGACTGGCACTGTCGCGGCACTCGTTACAACATTCACCTGGATGCGGTAGATGGCTTGCTCTATGCCGGAACAGCAGGCGTGCAGTTAACCTGGATGGATGCCAAAGTTGGCGATCAGGTGATTACCCCTCGGATTGGCAAACCGATTGAGATCAACGCGCTCTGGTATAATGCTCTTCGTACTATGGCAAAGTTTGCGCGACAGATTGGTAAACCCCATCAGGAGTATGAGGCGATCGCCGATCGCACCCTAGCCCAATTCTCTCGTTTTTGGAATGAAGCAAAGGGTTATTGTTACGACGTAATTGATACGCCCGATGGAGATGATGACTCTCTGCGACCGAATCAAATCTTTGCCGTATCGTTACCTCAAAGCCCACTCACACCATTTCAGCAGCAGCGAGTGGTGGATGTCTGTGGGCAAAAGCTGCTCACTTCTCATGGGTTGCGATCGCTCTCTCCTGATCATCCTGACTATGCAGGACGCTACGTTGGGAATGGAGCCGAACGCGATCACATTTACCATCAGGGAACCGTTTGGGGTTGGCTACTCGGTGCCTTTGCCCTGGCACATCTGCGAGTCTACAACAATCCTACACAGGCGCAAAAGCTCCTAGAACCGATGGCAAATCACCTTACCACACACGGACTAGGAAACCTCAGCGAAATTTTTGATGGTGATGCTCCCATGACTGCGAAAGGCTGCATTGCCCAAGCCTGGACAGTCGCAGAAACTTTGCGAGCCTGGTTAGCGGTTAAGAATTAGAAGATAACTTTATGTTTGATCAGTTTGATTGCTGACACGACCAGCAGAAATAACCCACAGCACAGTGCCGCAACTAGGTTTTCTCCTATTCTTGACGAGAAGATAATGATAAATCCTTGATCTTTAATTAACGCTGAAAAACTTGAAACGCAAAACGGCATCAGATAGAGCCTGAACGTTTGCCAGTAATCCCATTTACCATGACTCGGCTTTCCAGATGAGACGCTTAACAATAGAGCCGTTCCAATCACAGCGCTGATGCCAATTGCGTTAATCCAGATCTTAGGTGAGGGATCAAAGTAGAAATAAACAATGGCAACATACCAAATCAAGTAGCACCAAAGAATAGCTTTATTTAACTTGATCTTATAGAAATACTGAATTAGCCCTTTCATATCTCTTCAGCACTTTTCTAGCTTCCCAATCTGGCAAATGAGTGTTCAAAAATGTAGCGTGACAGCCGTTTCTATCGAAATCGGTTGATATCCTGCATCTCCCGGCGACACCACAGAGATAAAAACGAGTGGTTCATCTCCATCGTTGAACACACCATGTACGCAGCCCACTGGAGCAACAACAACATCTCCAGCGGCGATCGCCTTCATCGTTCCCGCCTTGTCCAGATAATATTTGCCGCTTCCCTCTAAAATAGTCCAGGTATCCTGCCCGTTAGGATGAAGGTGTGGAGAAATTTCCTGTCCTGGTTTAACGTACCAGGCAACCACAACCGCATCCTGAGATTCTGTGATCACTGAGCGGATCGGTTCCCCATCTGCTGGTTGAAGAAACTGAGAACTGTTGAATATTCTAGTGATACTCATCTTTGCTCTCTACCTTGCTAGGAATGGGGCAGATTCACCAACATAGTGCTGGTTTTCCCAGATATTTCTACAATACGGAATCCGTTTCGTAAAGAAGCAATATTTGGTGTACGGGCGAAGCATTCGGCAAAAGAATTGTGCTTTAGTGGTAGGGACTGTGACCGAATGCTCCGCCCCTACCGATGCCGCTACTCTACAGACAGATTTGGTATAGGACGATTATTTCACTGAATACCCTAAAACATTGTTTCATTAGTAACCTTTGGACAATCGAGATGGCTCAAACCCGTGTTCCAGCTAAGCGTTCTGCCCAAGTTTCGTTTTGATCTAAGGATAGAACGACCCTTTGGTAAAACTCATCTTTGAGATCGAGGACGAGGTAGTGGCGATCGCCCGTCACATACCAAAACTCTCTGCCGCGATCGCTGTAATAGGTGCCTGCCGCAAATAAACCAGGAATTGCAGTTCCAGGCATTCTATACTGCAACCGAGAAGAGGGTTTCTCGGTTGAAACTTGCTCGATGTGAGCAAGAGGAATCTCAAAGGCGTAGTTAAACTGTAGCGCTAACAGTTTTTCTAGAAAGGTTAGGTTTATTTTGAGGCGATCGCCTTCTATTTGTAAATTCATTTAAGCCTCCTCATCCCCAATTCCAACGTCTTCTGGAGTGTGCCTAGAGTTAGCTTTTCGCGCAAAGCGCGAAAAGCTAACTCTTAAAGAGAACCTAAGTCTCCAACATTTGCAGGCGATACAGGCTGGCATAGAGTCCGCCTTGTTCCAGCAATTCTTCATGGCTGCCCGATTCCACCAGTCGCCCTTGCTTCAGAACTAAGATGCGATCGACCTTGCGAATCGTTGAGAGGCGGTGAGCAATAATGATTGCAGTTCGCCCAATCAACAGTTTATCTAAAGCCTGCTGAATCATCGCTTCTGTCCCTACATCCAGGTTAGCTGTCGCTTCGTCTAACACCAGGATGGGAGGATTACGGATTGCCGCCCGCGCAAATGCTAAAAGCTGCTTTTGTCCGCCCGACAGGTTTGTACCCCGCTCCCGCAGCAACGTATCGTACCCCTCAGGTAGTTGCTCGATGAAGCTGGCGACGTTAGTCTGCTCCGCTGCGGCTTTGATTTGCTTGATCGAGTAGGTTTCTCCCAAAGCAATGTTGCCCTTAACATCACCCGCAAATAGAAAACCATCCTGCAAAATCACAGCCATGCGGCGACGCAACTCTCCCTGAGGCATGTCTCGCACATCAACATTGTCGAGTAAAATTTGTCCTCGATTGATTTCATAGAGACGGCAAAGCAGGCGAATGATTGAGCTTTTTCCTGCTCCTGTTGGTCCGACCAGCGCTACTTTTTCACCAGGACGAATGACGAAGTCTAAGTCTCGCAAGACATATTCATCTGGCTTGTAGCCAAACCAAACGTGGTTAAAGCAGATTTCGCCAGGAACGGTCGAAGAAGGAGGAAGGATCAGGGATGAGGGACGAAGGGAAAGGTCTTCGGGAGCGATTTTGGTGCGAGGGGAGCGAGGGGATGAGTCAGTGGAAAGGGTAGGGGTTTCGGGATCACGAATTTCGATCGGTTCGTTGAGGATGTCGCTAACTCGCTCTAGGGCAGTGAAGCCTGCCTGGATAGCGGTAAACCGTTCGGCAAACTGACGCAGCGGGTTAAATAGGCGTTGGGCAAACAAGATGAAGGTTGCTAGAGCGCCCAGAGATAGGTTGTCTTGCAGGACGAGTAAGCTGCCCAGCCAGAGCACTCCCCCGATCGCCACCAGCGCAATCCACTCTAGTGTGGCTGAGACGGCAGAGTCATAGAAAATAGTTTTGTCAACTTCGGTGATGTAGCGTTGGTTGACGGTGCGAAACAGTTCGGAGTTAAACTGCTCTCGCCGAAAAAGCTGAACCACCCCAATGCCGACAATGTTTTCTTGCAGGGTAGAGTTGAGCGCAGATAGTTCTTCTCGCGCTTTGTAATTGGCAACACGAAACTGATGCTGAAAGAAAATCATCAAACCTGTCACTGGGATCAGCATCAACACCAGCATCAGAGCAAGCTGCCACTGCAAGGTAAACATGATGACGCTGATCACCAGCATCGAGAACAGATCGCTGATGATGCCGACCGCCCCAGTCGAAAACACATCTCCTAGCGCATCTACGTCACTGGTGAGGCGTGTAATCAGGCGACCTACGGGGGTGCGGTCAAAAAATCGGGCTGCAAGGGAGGTGACGTGATAAAACAAGTCATCTCGAATCGCTGCTGTGATCCGCTGTCCCACCTTCTGGATCAGGTAGCCCTGCACGCCGTCTAACGTTAACCGAACGGCGATCGTCAGCATCAGCAAAACGACCAGAATGTTAAGTCCCTGAGAGAGCGATCGCCCTTCTAGAAACCAGGTCACAGGTTCTTCGCGCAGCAGAGAAATCGCCTGCCCCACCAGAATGGGCTGAACGGCTTCTGCTAAGGAAAGTGGTACGAGGAAGGTGAGGGCGAGCGCCAACAGCCGCTTATTTTGCAACGCATAGGGAACTAGCCGCAGCAATAGCCGCCAGTCTGTTTCTTGAATTCGTCTGCCCCGAGCCTCTGTTGTTGTGCTGGTCATGCCAACCCCTGAACGTCAACCGCGTTGCTCAAAGCCACGCATCCCAACTGTAACGCAGGAGACTTTTTATTTGATACTGGCGTTCTACTGACTCAGCCAAAATCTACGCCCTTACAGGGACGCGCGCTTCTTCTCAGACTGGCTAAGCTGGAGCCAGCGTGGCAGCTCTAATCTGCTCGATTCGCTCCTGTAAGCCATCCTGATTGAGCCGATAGCTGAGGGGATGGGCAATCAGACGGGCTGTACTGTCAAATAGGCGATCGATTTCAGTCAGGTTATTCTCCTTCAGCGTTCGCCCAGTTGCAACCAAATCAACGATCGCCTCTGACATTCCGGTAATTGGACCCAGCTCGACCGAGCCATAAAGTGGCACAATTTCTACGGGCAAGTCCAGGCTTTGAAAATATTCGTAGGCACAGCGGACAAACTTAGACGCGACCCGACTGTGGGGCGGCAGATCCAACGCCGAACGATAGGAACTGGCAGCATTTACCGCAACCGACATCCGGCACAGCCCAAATCTTAAATCTGCCAGATGGGCCACTTGAGGCTGCTTTTCACGCAAAATGTCATAGCCTACAATTCCCAACTGCGCCTGACCATATTCCACATAGACGGGTACGTCATAGTTTCGTACTAGCAGCGCTTTAGCCGTGTGGCTGGCATCCCAGACCTCTAGCTGGCGATTGGAAGAATCTAGCAGAATGCTAAAATCCAATCCCACTTCTTTCAACAACCGAACGCTGTCTCCCAACAGCCCACCTTTGGGCATTGCAATAGTCAACATAGAACCAAAATAGGAATTAGGGTTTGGGCAAGAGCCATCTTGATAGAGCGTATCATCAAGCAAATCCCCTCTACCATTTTTGGCGATCGCTTTTATCCGCAGACTTGCATCAAGTTAGTTTGTCGCCAAGTAATCATCTAATTTCTCAATGCACTCTGGCAAATTTCTACGTCCTAATCCAATCCGAAAGTTTTGCCTCCCATAATCAAAATAGGGACTGGGTAAAAGTAGAACTCTTTGCTGATTAACTAAATCAACGCAAAACTCTTCCACATCCTCTGCTCGCTTCAAACTTGGAAAGGCGGTCGATTTTCCCTTGGGTGCTGCCCAATTGAAAAAGTCGGCATGCTTCGCCAAGAAGCGATCGCATGTTTCAATTCCAATTGTTTGATAAGTTTGTGCGATCGCCTGCCGTAGTTCTGGGCTTCCTTGCGTTTCTGTATAGCCTTTTCTGGTTAAGTTGACAGTATCCTATTGATTAGTTTTGTAGGTTTAGCAACATAAACCAAAAATAGGTGATGAAACAAAATCCGCTGGTTTTCACTCGATCAGTATTATTATGGGCAAGCCTTGGCATCATTTGCGGCTTATTTGCCTCTATCTATTGGATTATCTTGTCGGGAATGATTCAATTCTTTGCCCCAATCAATGGGCTGTCTCTATTGTTTGTAATGCCATTAGCGGGCTTGCTGATTGGCTTGGTGATTGCTCGATTAGGAAACCCAGGTGAAATTGGACTCATCATTGACAACATTCACCTGAACAAAGGACGACTGGCAACCCGCGAAAATCCTTCCATGATTTTATCCTCCCTGATCAGCATTGCCAGCGGCGGAAGCGCAGGGCCAGAATCACCGATGGTGCAAGTGACAGGTTCGGTTGGGACATGGCTCGCCGATCGCTTTCAGCTTAAGGGAGAGGCACTTAGAAGCCTCAGTATTGCGGGTATGGCATCTGGCTTCACGGTCTTATTTGGTGCGCCCTTGGGCGGAACGTTTTTTGCCTTAGAAATCCTGCATCATCATCATGTTGTCGAGTATTACGAAGCAATTTTGCCTGCAATCGTTGCCAGTTGTGCCAGCTATACAATCTTTGCAGCCATCACTCAGCTTGGCATCGGTCCAATCTGGCACTTTCCTCAATACAACATTGACAACATCGACGATTTTGCTCAAGCAATGCTGTATGGAATTGTGGGAGCAGTCGTAGGCTGGTTCTTTATCATTGTGTTTCGCAAATGTGAGTACTTGTTTGAGAGACTGCGTGGGCCTATCTACTTACGCACTACTCTGGCAGGGTTAGGGCTTGGCATCCTAGCAATGGGGTTTCCGTTAACTCGCTATTTTGGTGAATACCAACTCGAAGAAATTGTCGAAGGAACCTTTACCACGACATTTCTTTTACAATTAGCAGCAGCCAAAATACTGGCGATTTGCATTACAGTCACCGGAGGCTGGCGGGGCGGAATTATTATTCCCCTATTTTTCACGGGAGCTTGTTTAGGAAAGGCGATCGCTCTTGTTTATCCTGAATCTAACGCCGCTCTAGCCATGATTTGTCTCATGGCGTCTCTCAATGTAACAGTCACTCGTACTCCAATCAGTACGACGCTACTGCTCTCAAAGTTGACAGGCTTCAGCACGCTCACGCCAATTCTCTTTGCTAGCATGGTTGGTTTTTTCCTGGCTCCTCGCATTCCTTTTATCGCATCTCAGCTCAAAGCAAATGAGCCTATCAAAGAAGCCGATTAAGGGTTCTGTTAATACTGTCAACTTAACTGCTAAACAGTTCTATCACTTATAGAGTCATTCACAAGAAGAGATCACATGGACAATAGTTTTCAATTCACGCAGCACCGTAGGATTGAGGTGAGTACTTAGCCGCGCAGATAGTTAGAAATTTGTCTCACACTGAAGGGTTTCGCCAAAAGATAACACCAGCAATGAGCAAGAGAACTATCGACACTGCATCAAAGTAAATGATCCGTTGAATTCCCTGCGTTAACTCTGGTGTAGTGATACATAGTCCAATGAAAGCAAGTTTGCTGACTACAGCAGCAGTAATAACCATCATTCGCAAATGATGGAGGAATGCTCCGTAAACTAAGGCAGCACCGAGTACCCCCAGCATGACCTGACGATGCCTGACTAGCAGCAAGGTGGCATCATCTTCAAAAGTAACATTGTACAAAGATGTAATTCCAGTTGGATTTAATGCAGTAATGGCTGGAGAAGCTGTAATCACACCCATGACTACTAAGATTGCGATCGCTGCATTTCGACCTAGTTTAGACATTCAAGTTTCTACTGAAAGCAGTTCCATAGAGGATACGGTGCCTTTGATGTAAAACTCGGCTACCCTCCATAAGTTGTCCATTTTACTGGTTGAAGCGTAATACCTGCTGAATCGTGTTAAGTCGCCGTCTTTGATCCTGCTCTAGCCACGCGATGTCGTTGTCAAATCCAGGCGCTTCGAGTTCTCCAGTCACAGGGTCATGGTAGGAGTAAATCCGAGCGCATAACAGTGCCTCCTCTAGCTGACTGCCTCGCTGACATTGCTTGAAGTTTTCTACAAAGTCAGCTCCGGCTTGGGGTGCCTGGTTCCATAGATCGACTGCTTGTACCAGGATTTCAGGCTCTAACGTTATGCCTTCTCGTTGAGCATCTTGAAGAATGTGAGGAATGACTTCGTTCTGGATGTGGTGAATTGCGGCTTGGTCGGCTGCCTCTGGTGATGCTGCTTCCATCTGCCAGGCAAAGGTGCCTTGATTGATTACTCCATTGCCTGAATCAATATGGCTGCTCCAACTTTCAGTTTGCTCACCCTCTATGGTTCGAGTTCCTTCAGCGACACCTATGGCGATCGCTCCAACACTATCAGCATGGGCAAACAGTTCATGAGCTTCTGCTCTGAGGTCAGGAATTGGAACCGAGGAAACAGAATGGCTGCTGTCACTTTGAACGTGGGGTGTCACGTCTTGAAAAGTTAGCTTGTAAGCAACTGCCAGTATCACCAGAGTCGCTGCACCAATTAGTGCTCTAATCCTTTTAAAGCGCGCTGTTGTGGCAGTTCGACGATAGCGGCGCGATCGCGGGTGACACCTCTGTCGCGATGGATCTACAATGCGCTCGGTGCGCTTTCTCACTCTGCACATACGCTCTCGACCCCAGTATTGCTCTGGGACTTGAGTCTGGTGCAGCGGGTTGGCTGTGTATACTTGTTGTGGCAAAATATCGTTACTACGCGTCAGCAATTTTTTCTTGTCTCGCAGAGCGAAACTACAAATTAATCATTGCTTTCCAGGTCTGAAAGCCGACAATTCCATCTGCTGGAAGGTTTGCCTGCTTTTGAAACTGCTCAACAGCTGCATCTGTTTCACTACCAAAGATGCCGTCAATAGCTCCATTATAAAGTCCAGTCTGTTTCAGGAAGCGCTGGACATCAGCAACAGGCTGTCCTGTTTCACCACGCCGTAGCACAGGTGCTGCATCTGTTGCAGCGTAGTTGCTTAAGGGATGACCCGCTTGCATGAGCAACTGTGGCTCAACCTGTGGGGCTTCTGCTCGGACAGATAAACTAGCTACAAGCAATAGACTACAAGCAGAAAGACCGATCAAAGCTGAATTTAGCATGTCGTTCTCCTTCTTCAAGGTTGCTCTTTTGAGTGTGAAGAGACAGCAGTTAGACCTCACTACCGCCACTCATAAAACTTCACACGTCCTTAGGTCACACGACTTTAGGACTACGGTGTATCTTACTACACATTTATCGAAGGAAATTCTACCTATTGGGGGGTTTTTGATTTGCACCTGTAGCAGGACGGTTTTAAGGTTCAGGGGCAATTTTTATGATTATTTCTCAGCACTTTAGCAACAGAAACGTAAGCTTTTGAGGCATTTGATGTAAAAAAGCTACATGGGAGAGCAAGCGGAAGATGCAACAGCCGTGGGGGTTGTGTCGCAAATAATTTGTGGAGACAAACGGCTCCTGCATGAATCAAGAGGTATATGCCAATTCATCGTTGAGTAAGGCAGCAACCAGGTTCACGCGCAAGCCAAACTGTTTTCTGCGGTTGCGATAACGTCTTGCAAAGATGCGAAAGGTTTTGAAGCCACAGTTTCAGGAGTTCCTACAGCAACGATTTCACCACCGCGATCGCCCTTCCAACCTAATCACACTCCTTCCCGTTCATGCCAAAATTTAGACAAGAGAAATGTGATTAGAATTTTTAGAATATTGGAAAGTTAATCTACTGTGTTCAAACTTACCCGAGTAGTCTTTTGAACTACTCCACGAATCTCTAAGATTACTGAAGCAAGCTTAGAACCTACTCGACTAGTGTTTGAACCTACTCCGCGAGTGTTTTGAACTATTTGACTAGTATTTGAGAGTGCTCGACTAATGTTTGAGACGGTTCAACGAGTGTTTTGAACTACTCGACTAGTACTTAAGACTGTTCAACGAGTGTTCGAACTTACTCCGTGAATGCTTTGGGTTACTCAAGTAGTACTTAAGAGTGTTCGGCGAATGTCTAAGAGTGCTCAGCAAATGTTTTGAACTACTCGATTAGTACTCGATCGCCCTTTACCTATGCTGTGCTTGAACATGCGGCTGTTAGTTTACCGCTTGGTTGGAGCGATTGCTTTTTGTGAGGGGCGATCGCCCCTCACCCTTACTCGTCCTCTTCAGCCTGAAATAAATCAGTTGCTTTGCTGCCGAGTAATCCAAAAATCGCGCCGATACCCATGTTCCAGGTGGTGTTGCAGTTTTCAAATACGCGGGTTTGCTGAGGTGACAAGTTATCTTTGGTAGATAACCAGATGGAGGCTCCACCAGAGAGAAGCGTGAAGCAGACGACTGTGAAGAAGACTTGCTGAAATGCGGGCGTAATTTTGAAAGGGTTCATGATGGTTACTACCTTGAAGAGAATGTCTCAATCCTAGAGATCAGAAGTCTGAAGTTCAGTCTGAGGAAGGTTTGTGAGTGCTGCAAGTTTGGTTTACGTTCAGTATTCGTTTGATCTGAGATCGCTAGAATGAACGCAATGTTTGTGGTGAAACCATGGCAGAGCGATCGCTTGGCGGTTGTCTCATAAAGCCCTTGGTAGGTTCGGTTACTGTAGATTGCAGACTCAAGCCCAGATTGAATGCCGCGAACTTTGAGAATTCTTGTATGCTCATTGCGGATTTTCTTCCCTTTGATTCAAGCTTCTAACCGCTCTAAACCCTTCTTATCATTAGTTCTCTCTGCAATGCTACTAGCCAGAGTAATGTCAGCATCTAAATAACGAATGACTGAACTAGCTGCGGATTTATCAACAGTCATTAAGCGTTGTACCATGTATTTAAACCTCCAAGGGAACTGCAAAAACATTTAGTCGTACAGAACGAGTTATAATGGAGGAATGGAAATCATCCCTCCATTTATCGTCTGGATCAAGGGACTTGAACCCTTACGGCAGGAGTGACAGCTCCATTTCCCCCTTATTGCGAGTAAGGTGCGGCTACCAATTACGCCAGAACCAGTCACGAAAACCATAACTTCAAAGGCGGATAGGCGGCGGTCTATCCGCCTTTGGTTTATTAGTCATTATTTTGTCCTTCCTGAAGTTCAATAATCTTTTCGTACAGAGTGAACCACTTGCCTTGCTTCTCATCACTCCAATCAGGATTGAATTCTGGAAGTGCGGGAAGTTTTGATAACCGAAGTCGGAGCATCTTTTCTTTCCATTCCATTGATTGACTCATGGAAACTTCTTTGGAAGGGCGATCACCTTTTTTGTTTGAAGCTTCTTGTACATTCATGACTTGTGATACCTGTAATTGATCCTCGTCAAACTGGCTTTGCTCAATGTTTTCACCATTGCCCAGATCCAATAGCGGTACTGCGTTTATAGCATCCCCATCCGTAATCACTTTAAGCTGCGATTCTATTTCCTCTCGTGAGATATCAGGAGTCAAATGGTAGTAAAATTCAGTGCCACGTTTTTTGCGTGTTAGAGCCTCACGATCCATCATCCTTTTAAGTAAGCGATGAATACTCTGAGGTTTTTCTCCTAATTCCAGCGATATTTGATTCATTGTGGTGCCATCGGAATCAGAAGCCATCAACAAAATTTTCAGATACTTTTCCCAAGTAGTTCTGCGTACCGTCTTTAGAATTGAAATCAATGGGTCGTCGTTGCCATTTAACCCTCGCGCTTCCATCTGCCTTCCTCCTTCCACAGCTTGCAGCAGTCGCACAACAAAGGGTTGTTCATTCGCCTGCAATTACTGATATTAGTGATGATTAAAAGATACGAAATTCTCTCCTTCAATCTCTATCAAAGGACAATAAATCACACCATAAATTCAGTTAAGTGTTAGCTTGATTGTTTAAGTACAGAGTTGAAGGAAGGATACATCGATTCCACCTTTAAACATTAGCATAGCTTTTCAAAGTGCGATCGCCTTATTCTAAAGAAATTGTCATGCAGCCTCCTAGAGCGATCGCACACCGTAAATGAGTGGACACAAAGAACGATTCTTTATATAGGAAACTTAGAAAAAGCAGGACCCACGCATCTTTTTAAGAGCGATCGCATTCAGAAGTATTGTTTTTCCAAATCAGATAGTACGCGGTGTACGGAGTACATTGATGTCCAAATTTGTAATTGGACAGAAACTGACTGTCTCGCATTATCTTTAGGTTTAGGGGATCTGCCTAGCTTAGGCGATCGCTCTTTTGAGAGGCGATCGCCTAAGCTCTCTACTCTTCCTCCTTGGCTTGAAATAAATCAGTTGCGTAGATACCGAGTAATCCTAAAATTGTGCCAACAGCTACAAGAAGCATAAGTAGAAGGTAGACCTATCCCTGAACCCATATATCGACATGCAATTTATCAAGCTGCTCTGTAGCTTGACATCTCTACACTTGGCGTTCAATTATTCGTCGTCAGTTATCAAAACACGACCAGATTCGATTATTCTTCTTGCGTTAAATACGTGGACCGGCAGCCTGTAGGGATGCAGCATTCGGACAAGAATTCTCAGTCTAGTCTAGGGTTTACCTACCGAATGCTACGCCCTTGCAGAGAACACATATAGAACAGATAGAACAGCAGGATGTTAATTGAGTTGAAGTTTTAGTTCGATTGTCTCAGATCTGTAGAGTTGATTTGAGTTTTTGGAGGATGGCGAATATCTTTAGGGCGTAGCATTCGGGCGGGAGTTTTCTGTTTATTTTCGAGGGTGTCTGCCGAATGCCGCGCCCCTGCGGGTTGCCGGTTATAGGTTATTTGAGCATCCTCTCACTATTCTTCTGCTTCTGCTGGCATGGGTGGATGTTGAGCCAGGACTTGTTTGAGATATTGACCTGTGTAAGAGCGATCGCACTCTGCCACAGCTTCAGGAGTTCCCACTGCAACAATTTCACCGCCGCGATCGCCCCCTTCTGGACCTAGATCAATTACCCAGTCGGAGCAACGAATTACATCTAAGTTGTGTTCGATCACCAGGACAGAGTTGCCTTTGTCTACCAGGCGTTGCAACACGTCTAGCAGTTTGTGGACATCGTAAAAAGAGAGTCCGGTGGTCGGTTCGTCAATTAGGTAAAGAGTTTTTCCGGTGGCGCGACGGGAGAGTTCGGTTGCCAGTTTGAGACGCTGTGCTTCACCGCCTGAGAGGGTAGGAGCAGTTTGCCCAAGGCGGACGTAGCCTAGACCAACATCCACCATTGTTTGCAGACGAGCCGCAGCTTTGGGGATGTTTTGGAAAAAGTCAAGGGCTTCGTCGGCAGTCATGTTGAGCGCATCGGAGATGGACTTGCCTTTGTACTTCACCTGGAGTGTTTCCCGGTTATAGCGTGCGCCTTTGCAGACTTCACACTGGACATACACATCAGGTAAGAAATTCATCTCGATCACGTTGACACCCTGACCACCGCAGGCTTCACAGCGACCACCTTTGACGTTAAAGGAGAATTGCCCCGGTTTGTAACCTCTGGCTTTTGCCTCAATCGTTTCGGCATACAGATCGCGAATTACATCAAACACACCTGTGTAAGTGGCAGGGTTAGAACGAGGAGTGCGACCAATGGGGGACTGGTCAATCACGATCGCCTTATCCAAAGAACTCAACCCCGTTAGTTCTTTCATCTCTTTGGGCTGGGGAATTTTGCGCCCAAAGTGATGCTGAATTGCAGGATACAGCAACTCATTTATCAGTGTTGATTTGCCGGAGCCAGATACACCCGTGACGCAAACTAGCTTACCTAACGGAATTTCAACACTGACAGTCTTCAGGTTGTTGCGGTGAGCATTTCTGATTTTGAGCGATCGCCCATTTCCCTTCCGTCGTTCGGCTGGTGTTTGGATGAGGCTGCGTCCCGACAGATAAGCACCCGTGAGGGAATCTGGCGCTTTCAGCAAATCTTCTAGCGATCCCTCAGAGACAATGCTGCCACCATGCACACCTGCACCGGGGCCAATGTCTACCAGGTAATCGGCAGCACGAATCGTTTCCTCGTCGTGTTCGACCACAATCAGCGTGTTACCCAGGTCGCGCAGACGGGTGAGGGTGCGGAGCAAGCGACCATTATCGCGCTGGTGCAGTCCAATGCTGGGTTCATCAAGGACATAGAGGACTCCCGTTAGACCGGAGCCGATTTGGGTTGCCAGTCGAATTCGCTGCGCTTCTCCGCCAGAGAGGGTCATGGCGGTGCGGTCGAGGGTAAGGTAATCAAGTCCAACATCCAGCAAGAACTGCAGACGGGCTTTGATCTCGCGCAGCACCAGATCGCCGATTTGGGCTTGGCGATCGCTCAATTCCAGTCCATTAATTCGACTCAGGGAATCGCGAATAGCAACGCTGGTTAGGTCTTTGATGCGGCATTGCCCCAACCGCACCGACAGCGCTTCAGGTTTGAGGCGATCGCCCTTACAGACTTCGCAGGGTTGCTCAACCAGATATTGCTCTAGCTTTTGCTTGTAAACCTCTGAAGTAGATTCGCGATACTGCCGTTCTAGCATCGGCAACACGCCCTCATAGCGGCGCTGATAGCCTTTGCCTTCCTGGTAGCGGGAATCGGACTCAATATGAATCTTCTCCTCAGAACCATGCAAGATTACGTGCTGCTGGTCGGGCGTAAGCTGATTCCACGGGGATTGGATCTCGAAGCCAAAGGCTTTACCGACACTAAAGAGCAGCGAAAAGTAATAAGTATTGTCTTTGTCAGACCAGGGGGCGATCGCCGCATACACAGGCAAAGCGGGATCGGGCACCACCAGTTCGGCAGAAAAGGTGCGAAGCGTGCCTAAGCCATGACAGTTGGGGCAAGCTCCGTAGGGCGAGTTAAAGGAGAATAGGCGGGGCGACAGTTCCTCCATTACCGCTCCGTGTTCTGGGCAGGCAAAGTTTTCGGAAAAGACTAGCTCAACGGGCTGATCGTCCTCGTCTGAGTCGTCAATTTCCGGTTGAGGTGCGGGGCCACCGTATTTGCCGCCTAGCTCAGCAGCGATCGCCAACTGTCCCGGTGCGATCGGGATCACGTTCGAGCCTTCGCCCGATTTTGCTGTAGATTTATCCGAGCGATCGCCCTTTGATTCCTTCAGTAGGTCAATAATGGCGATGCCACCGGAGCGGCGCAGACAGGTGCCCAGCGAATCAACCAGGCGTTCCTGAATGTTGTCTCGCTTGACCAGGCGATCGACCACAATTTCGATATTGTGAAACTGGTTTTTGTCCAGCTCAATTGAGTCGCTCAGTTCTCGCACTTCGCCATCCACTCGAACTCGCACAAATCCTTCTGAAGCGAGGCTTGAAAGCAGTTTTTTGTGCGTTCCCTTTTTACCGCGCACGACAGGCGCAAGAATCTGGAATCGAGTCCGGTCAGGCAATGCCAGAACGCGATCGCTCATCTGATCGATCGTTTGCGGCACAATGGAGCGATCGCAATGGGGACAGTGCGGTTCCCCGGCTCGCCCATACAGTAGCCGCAGATAGTCGTAGATTTCCGTCACCGTGCCCACGGTCGAGCGGGGGTTGTGGGAGGTAGACTTCTGGTCGATCGAGATTGCTGGACTTAAACCCTCGATCGCATCGACATCAGGCTTATCGACCTGTCCTAGAAACTGTCTGGCGTAGGCGCTGAGCGATTCGACATAGCGACGCTGCCCTTCAGCAAAAATTGTGTCAAAGGCTAAGGAGGACTTGCCTGAACCCGAAACACCCGTGAAGACGATGAGGCGATCGCGGGGCAGTTCCAGGTCAATATTTTTCAGGTTGTGCTGTCGCGCTCCCCGAATCCGAATCGTATTTTGCGGGTTATGCAAATTGACTGGAGGGTTAGGGCGATCGCCATCCACAGGATGTCCATTCTGTTCTTTAATCTGGGACCTTGAAGCCTTGGCACGAGTAGGCATAGAGGCAAACTTCTTGCGCTTCCACCGAAAATATGGAAATAGTTCTTAATAATCTTACCGCTAACTCTTGGGGAGTCGCAGGAAAGACCCACGCAAGGCATAGGATTATTAGCCTCCTATATTACCTCGACTTGCCACATTAGTACATGCGTTTTAGATGCCAGTAGATCTTTGGGCGCAGAAGCAGGCAAAGCACAAAAAGCAGAAGCTTAAGCCGATAAAACCGCTTCTGCTCTCTGCCCTTTGCCTTTCACCTCTTGCCTTCGGCAGAAGGCAAATTATTCAACCCACTGCTCTAAACTGTTCGTTTTGCCTAAACATAGGAAAAATAGCGACCGTTTGCGCTGAGGTTGCTAACTCCTTGAATCACACCAATTATTTCATCTCGTTCGCCGCCAGGTTTGTTGAAGTAAATTATTGTGCTTCCGGGCAAGGAACCAGAAGAAGATGAGGGACGCAAGAAGTAGTTGGCGGCTGTCCCCTTCAATTGGATTTTGTCTCCGGCAGTATTGAAGTCTTTAATCAGCGCATAGTCTGCAGATCCGGTGCTGTTGCTTCTGTCGTCGTAAAAGACCTTCTGGGTAGTGCCTAAAACGAAACGGTCGATGTCTGCACCACCTGTGAGACTGTCAATTTCACCAGCGCCAGGTCGCGTCGCAAATTCATCGGCTCCCACCAGGATATCTCTGCCGGAGTTACCAAGTAATTGATCGCCGCCGCTGCCACCGTAGAGGCGGTCGTTGCCGCTGCCACCGTCTAGCCTGTCCCTACCAGTGCTGCCGTAGAGGTAGTCGTTGCCGTTGCCGCCAACCAGTGCGTCTTCGTCGGCATAGCCATAAAGACGGTCGTTACCCTCCTCGCCATAGAGCAGGTCTTCATCAGCTCCACCAAATAGCTGGTCTTGACCGTTATCGCCTTCTAAGAAGTTTTCGCCTTCTTCACCATAAAGACGGTCGTCGTTCTCACCACCGCTGAGGTAATCTTTGCCATCACTGCCATAGAGGGTGTCGTTGCCGTCCCCACCGTAAAGGTCGTCGTCACCGTCATTCCCAACCAGGCGATCGCTATCATCCTCGCCATAGAGCCGGTCGTTGCCAGTGCCGCCGCTCAGATAATCCCTGTCTCTGCCGCCATAGAGCAGATCATCTCCTCTGTCACCATAGAGGCGATCGTTGCCGTTGTCTCCTTCTAGATAGTCGTTGCCGTTTTCGCCATAGAGTCTATCTTCGTCGTCACCACCATCGAGCCGGTCTGCTCCGCTATAGCCAAACAAAATGTCTTCATCATCACCGCCATAAATTCGATCGTTGCCGCTATTTCCGTCTAGACGATCGTCACCATCGTAGCCGTAAATCAAGTCATTCGATAAGGTGCCGATATAGTCATTATCTCTGGAGTTTCCGTAGTAGGTTGCCATAGGTTTACGCTTTTGTTTTTTGAGTCTCTGTTGACCAGATTAGGCTGGGTGCAAGTGTTGACACCTCATCCAGACGACTAGCCCAACCAGGTGATTTTGAACTAGCTACAAAGACGAAGAAGAGGGTTAGTAAGTTTCTCTCTAACCCAATAAAAATAGGAAGTTAAAAGACCTCTATGGGGACGATCGCTACCCTCACAAATTATTTCAAAAATGGCTTTCTTTGGCGCAAAAAAGCTTTAATTAAAGTAGCTTTATTTTGCGAAGGAACTTCTTAGAAGAAGCTGCGTCACCGATCGATCAATCCATCTCTAAAAGTACAAACTTCACCCAGCTGGGTGACCCAGTTGTAGGAAGCGATCCGGTTGCCAAAAAAACAGGCTAGTGTCAAAAGGAATATCAGATCATACTTGACTTGGTTTTGCTCCTGCTTAAGGTATAAGGCGTTATGAAACTCCCCATTGCTGCGCTGGTTTTACTTACAGCTACTAGCTTTGCCGCACCCGCTAAAGCTGTCTCTGTTTTGCCTCTTGCCTCACCTGATGCAGAAACTCAACAGAGTGAAATTGAAATTCAAACTGCGATCGCTTCGCAGGATTGCTTGATCTGCGACTCAGCCCAGTCAACAGAAGCAAACACGAAACAGTCCCGCCCCGGTCAGGACGCCCAACGACAACGTCGCCAAGAAATTCGTCAACAGCAAGAACAGCAGCGGCAGCGGCCGGTTGAAGCCCGCCGACAGCAGGAGCAACGACGGCAAGCGCAAGAACAAGATCGACAACGGCAGGAAGAAGCCCGCCAACAGCAAGAACAAGAGTGGCAGGAGGAAGAGTGGGAAGAGGAAGCCGAGCGGGAATGGCAGGAGGATCGCGATCGCGATCGCCAAGAAGAAGCCCGTGAAGAGTGGCGGGATGATCGCGACCGCGACTCTGACCGGGACGACTACTTTGATCGTGATGATTATTACGATAACGATGATTATTACGATAACGATGACCACGATGATGACTACGACTATGGTGATGACGACTGGCAGAGCGATCGCTACGAACGCCGTAACCAGTACGATTGGTACCAGAATGCTGACGATGATTGGGATGTGAGAGAGCGAGAAGAACGGGAACGGCAGGACGAAGCTGCTTACAGAAACCAGGAACATCAAGCTGCTGTTTGGCGAGATTGGGAAGAACAGCAGAATGTGCTTCGCTGGCACTGGGATACCTGGCAGCGCACCTATCGACCTGCTCTAGTTGAGGCAACTATCCTTGAGCTCACGTCTCTCGATAACAACTGGACAACCGTTTGGATTGAAGGGATTAATACCGCTCAAGAAGTCTCCTTCACTGGCAACGGAGTGCAAACGGTTTATCTGTCACCAGGAGCCTATAGGGTTCGATTTAGCCCTATTCTCAACGATGATTCCTGGCAGTCGGGCTACCTCGTGGTTGGTAGAACAAACCGCTTGAGAATCACGTTTGACCAGAATAATGAGTCCGTTCAGGTCTTCGACGATCCCACCGCATGGACACCGGGCGATCGCCTTCCTGGCTATCCAGATGTCCGCTAGTGGATAATACAGAACAGATGGGAAGGGGCATTCGCGACGCGGGTGCCCCTTTCCATCTGTAACCCTTTTTTGCCCCATCCGTAGATGAGGAACATCACAGCGTCCAAACCAGTCTTCTAGCGCACACGATAAACTGGAATTGTGTATCAGATTTGTCAGTTTGGTCAGTTCGTGTTTCCCTAGCGATGTGGGTCAGACTACATTGCACCTGTGATGAGGAGTTTTATCGATGTCTAAGTTTGTCCTCCCGTCCTTAAAGTGGACGGGCTTCCTGGCTTTGTTAGCGACCTTAGGAGTTGCACCTGTGTTAGCCCAAAGCGCTAACTTCGACTCCCTGACGCTGTCCCCCGGCTTCTCATCTGCCGATGGAACCGTGCAGGGATATACCCAAGGTTCGTTTTCCCTTTCGTCAATTGCTAACCGCGATCGCTCCGAAAACCTTTGTGTTGGGTTCGCTGACACCACGCCCGACCATATTCTGGTGCTTCAGCAAGACTTTTCTCAACTCACGCTTCAAGTTAATAGTGGCGGCGGCGATACCACCTTACTGGTACAAGGTCCAAGCGATAGTACTGTTCGTTGCGGCGATGATACCGGACGCACCAACACCGATGCCAGCATTCAAGATTCTAGCTGGCAAGCTGGAACCTACAAGGTTTGGGTCGGTGCCTTTGAGTCGGGGAGTCGACATGAATACACGCTAACTGTGCGTGAATAGTGCCTAAACCGGTAACTAACCCGTTTGTTTGCGTCAGTTTCAGCGATGAAATAAGTCCGCTGGGAGAACGTCCCTCTCTTCGACCCGATGTGACGCTACGATAGAGAGTGGTTTGTCTTACCTAACGGGGTAACTACTCGTGCTAACCACTCTGATTGCTGATTTCCGCATCATTTTTGAGCGTGACCCTGCGGCTCGTAACTGGCTAGAGGTGCTGTTTTGCTACCCCGGTTTACAAGCCCTAATTCTGCATCGCTTTGCTCACAGACTTTACAAGCTCAAGCTTCCGTTTGTGCCTCGGCTGATTTCCCACATTGCCCGATTCCTCACCGGAATTGAGATTCACCCTGGTGCTGCGATCGGTTGTGGCGTTTTCATCGACCACGGCATGGGCGTTGTGATTGGCGAAACAGCAATCATTGGCAACTATGCGCTGATCTATCAGGGAGTTACCCTCGGTGGTACAGGCAAAGAGAGCGGCAAGCGCCACCCTACTCTGGGTGAAAATGTTGTTGTCGGTGCTGGAGCAAAAGTATTAGGCAATCTGGAAATTGGCAACAATGTGCGAATCGGCGCTGGCTCTGTAGTGCTGCGGGATGTGCCCTCAGACTGCACGGTAGTAGGTGTGCCGGGTCGAATTGTCTATCGTTCGGGTGAGCGGGTCGAGCCGTTAGAACATGGACGCCTGCCTGACTCCGAAGCGCAAGTGATTCGAGCACTGGTTGATCGCCTAGAATCCCTGGAGCAACAGTTGCAAAGCCTCCAGCAAAACCCACTTCCAGCAGGTCAATCACGTGAACTAGTTTTAGCGCTAGATACAGTTGACTTAAATAGAAATAGAAACAGCTTGAATGGAAGCCTGCCCAAAAATGGTATGTCTAAAAATGGTAGCCAGCCCGAAGCGCAGGCTAGCTGCCGAATTCGAGACAAAGTCATTGAAGAATTTCTAGACGGCGCAGGGATCTAGAGTTGGTAAATAGATAGTCCCAAATCCTTCGTGGAATAGCGGTATCTGTAGGGGCAAAGCATTCGGTAGAGAGATTGTGGTTGGATTGCAGAGTTTGCGACCTAATGCTTTGCCCCTACACAGCAGCCTACGGATTCACCGATTGGCTTGACCATTCCTGGTTCTGATCGCGCAGATACAGGTAGCGATTCTGGGGATCGCCTCGCAACTCCAGATGGTCTACCTGTTCAGGATTTAGCAGAAGCAGGCAAAAATTAGGCAAGGGAAACGCCAGATCAGGGGACGGCGGTGAGAAAGCATCGTCCTCTAATCGAGATTTCCCAGGATGCGCCCAGGCAAATTGCAGACGGGCAACATCAGAAAGCTCCTGCCAAATTGTCTGACGGGCTTTTGTGAGTGTGCCGTCGTTAAAGTCTTGTCCTACCAAAGTTAATTCACCCGCTAGTCGAAACTGTTCGCGGGTACTGGGAAAGTACCAGCAGATTTCTCCCCAGGTCTGATGCTGAATTTGGTCTGCCTTTTCGCTACGAGAATCGGTGACAAATTTAAGCTGATTGCTATCGTCCAAAAAACCGCGAAACACTAGAGTGCGATTGGCAGGACGACCATCCGCCCGAACGGTCGCCAGTTGAAGGTAACGGGCATAGACCAGGGAGCGGTTGCGGTGCAGGGCACGGGAAAGGGGCGATCGCCACGGAGCTAAAGGCATAGGAAGGGGCTAGGGGTTGGGGGCTAGGGCATTGTTCCGAGCCTTTTTAGGAATGGGCATCTTGCCCGGTTGGATTGAGCAGGCAAGGAAACTTTGCATTCAATTTTCGCCTATTTCAGCCAAAGTGTTTATTTGGATAGATCTTGATAGATCTTTCTGGGTTTTAGCGTATATAGTGTTCATTTTAAGGGTAAGACACTACATCTACGGGGTACATCGCCTCAACCCTACCTGTAACACTAACGAGATTTGACCTATGGTTCAAGACATCGAACGTACCCGTCAAAGTAGCCAGTTTCCTGAAGCCGCTCCGGCTGCGAATCCGGTGTTTTATCGGACATACAGCCGTCGGGGAGAAAAGGCAGAAAACCTGCGCGAAACCTGGGATGAAGTGTGCGATCGCACGCTCAGCGGCATCATTCGGTTAGGCAAGCTCACCTCTACCGAAGCCAATCTGCTCGGTCGAATGCAGCGACAGCTTAAAAGCCTGCCCTCTGGTCGTTGGCTGTGGGTTGGTGGCACAGAGTGGGTAGAGAGATCTGAAAACTTTTCGGGAGCCTATAACTGCACTAGCACCAATGTCATAGACTGGCGATCGTTTGGGCTGATGATGGATTTAGCCATGATGGGATGCGGCACAGGAGCCGTGCTAGAGCCAAAGTACATCAACCAACTGCCCGCAATCCGCAATCGATTGGTGGTGACCATGGAGGGGGCGATTGGGTCTACTCCGGTCCAGCGGCGGCGAGATGAAACAACGGTTGAAATCTCTGGAGATCAGGTGCAGATTTGCGTTGGCGATAGCCGCCAGGGTTGGGTTAAGTCTTACCAATCGCTGCTAGAGCTTTCCACCGATGAGCAGTTTTCGGGTGTCGTGCAGGTGGCGATCGACCTCAGCAATGTTCGTCCTGCTGGGGAAAGGCTAAAGGGATTTGGTGGCGTTGCAAACCCAATTCGTTTACCAGGACTGTATGAGCGCTGTGCTGCAATTCTAAATAAAGCGCTAGGACGGCAGCTTAGCTCGATCGAATGCTGCCTGCTGATCGATGAAGCCGCTGCCTGTGTGGTAGCGGGTAATATTCGCAGATCGGCTGGAATGCGTCAGTTTGACAGCGAAGATCAGTCTGCCGCAACGGCAAAAGAAAATCTCTGGATGCAGGACGAAGCGGGCAACTGGCGGATTGACCCCGAACGCGACGTGCTACGCATGGCAAACCACACGCGGGTGTTTCACCGCAAGCCCACTTCAGAGGAATGCACGGAAGCCGTTCGTAAACAGTACTATTCCGGCGAGGGCGCGATTCAGTGGGCTGGGGAAGCCGAGAGACGAGCCGAAGGCGAAGGACGCTATGGTCTGAATCCCTGCGGCGAAATTTTGGGGCAAAACTTTCACTGTAATTTGGCTGAAGTCCACCTCAATCAGCTTGATCCCGAAAATTTTGCCGAACAGGAGGAAGCGTTTACTGCTGGGGCACTATCGGTAGCGGCATTACTTCAGCATCGGTTTATGGAGCCGCGCTATCAGGAGTCGCGTGCTGATGACCCAATTGTTGGCGTTTCCTTTACTGGGCTGTTTGACTTCTTTGTGCGGGCGTTTGGTGTGGAGTGGCTGCGCTGGTGGGAAGCGGGTCGTCCCGACACCATGAAAGGACTGGAGTTTAAGCAGCGAGAGCAGGAATATCTGAGCCACTGGAAAGAGATTGTGCATCGGGTTGTGTGGGAATATTGCGATCGCCACCAAATCAAGCGTCCCAACCGCTGCACCACCGTTCAGCCTGCGGGAACCAAATCATTGCTCACAGGTGCGAGTCCCGGATGGCACCCACCCAAAGCACAGCGCTTCATCCGGCGGATTACCTTCCGCAAAAACGATCCGGTTGCCCTAGCTTGCCTAGAGTATGGCTATAGGATTGTGCCATCTCAGTCCGATAAGGATGAAAATGGTCAGCTTTTGGATGATCCATTTGATCCGCGTTGCACCGAATGGCTGGTAGAAATTCCAGTTGAGGTGCCCTGGGCAAATCTGCCGGGAGCCGATGAAATTGAGATTGAGAAATTCTCAGCGCTGGCTCAGTTTGACTTCTACATGCAGGTGCAGCAGCACTACACGGCTCACAACACCAGTGCCACGATTGAGCTGCGGGAAGACGAAATTGAGCTATTGGCAGAACGGATTTATGGGGCGATCGCCCATGATGAGGGCTACATCAGTGCGGCACTACTAGCTCGATTTGACGCGCCGTTCCCACGTTTGCCGTTTGAGAAAATCGATCGCGCTACCTACGTCCAGCTTCAGCGTGAGGTGCAGTCGCGCCAGAGAACCGATGATTTCTATGCGGCTCTCACACGCTATGATTCCGGTGAACTCAGCGTCGAAGGCCCCGCAGGCTGCGACAGCGACAAATGCATGATGCCAGAGCAGAAAGGTTGAGTCTCCGAATTTCGCGTTACGATCGGGTCAGCATTACCGTTATAAAGTCGGGAAAGTCCCCCTTGGAGCAATCTCTGGCTTTATAAGCGTTTGTTTACTTAGCATGATCAAAAGTTCTAGCGAGAAGTCCTGCCATGTTTATTGATGAACTTACCCCCTTGTTCAGAGAATTGACAGCCCAACCTTTAGCGTTTGCGGGCGGTTTCTTTTCAGGGTTGTTTCGGCTAAACCTGGCTGAAGATCCGGTTAAAACCTGGCTTGATCAGCAATCGGGTACCTCGTCCTATTCCACGACTAATAGCAGCAACGGCAGTAGCAACGGTGGGCCACAGTCGATATCTATTGACTAGCGCAATTGACTAACGTACTGCTTGGTTTTGCAAGTTGGTTTGAACAGTCGCGAATATCCCGGTAGGGCGTGGCATTTGGGCAGAAACTTTGGCTCATTCTAGGGTTTATCTGCCGAATGCTGCGCCCCTACCGTTAATGGGTGGTTGGTCAGGTTGTTCAATTAACCGCAATTCTGGTAGGGGTGGGCGGCATTGGTGAATGCGGCTACGATTCATGGATCTCAATCTCCTTTGTGGGGGCATGGCATTGCCATGCCCCTACGAAATTCATGCGTCTAAATCAGCAATGCTGGGGTAGGTTTTGCCATTGAATTTCGGCTCTGACAGGGCTTTGTCTACAAAATCGCCCCGTACCGAGTTGTGGTTATCTGTAGCGTTCAACGTTGGTCAGCCAAGCTCGAACTGACCCACCTAGTGTGTCGGTCTCACTTGTGTCTCTCAGGAACATCTATGCAACCCCGTTTCCCCTTATTCTGAAGTTAAGTGCATCAGTCCGATTCTTCGAGGATCAGCTTCAGATTTCTGGGAGATTGGCAGTGTATTAAACAGAAATGGCTTTGTTCGTTACGTTGGCGAAAGTCCAACAATTTGAAGTTCTTTAACAAATCCGCTTTAATCAGAGCCAGAGTGGGTTTGTGTGGTGTGAGGTTTGACTGAATGAAAAATCTAGTGCTGTCGCTTTTGCCCGTCTTTGCGAGACAGGCAAAGGCAGGCTTTGTGCGTAAAACTAAACGGACTGCTCAGGTGCAGGAGCAGTTTTTGCGATCGCTCCTACGGGCACATCAAAATACAGAGGTTGGGCGCAAGTACAGACTGAGGGACATTAAAACGGTTGACCAGTTTCGTCAACGGGTGCCGATTTTTCCCTATAGCGCCTATGAGCCTTACATTGAGCGGATTGCCCAGGGCGAGCAAAATATTTTGACCCCCGATCCGGTCGTTTACCTCAATTTGACTAGCGGTTCTACAGGGAAACAGAAGATGATCCCGGTGACGCGGCGATCGCAACGAGTTTCTCAGCGGATCAACCAGGTCAGCATTGGCTTTGCGGTCGAGGAAGCCAAGAAACATGGCGTATCGATTGGCAAAATGCTTTTGACCAGCTCAGTTCAAGGGATTGGGCAGACCACAGGCGGCATTGACTACGGCCCGGTCAGCGCGAGTACTGTGCGTCAAAGCAACCCACTCTATCGTCAACTGTTTGCTCAGCCCTACGATGCGCTGCAAATCGTAGACAGTTTGGCGCGCCACTATATGTGTCTGCTGTTTTCGCTGCAAGACCCGCAGCTTAGCGTGATTGCGGCAACGTTTCCAATTCTGGCGCTGCGGCTATGTGACTATCTGGAATCCTACGCTGAAGATTTAATTCGAGATTTGGAGACAGGGGCGATCGCCCCGTGGCTCAACCTGGAACCTGAATTACGAGCCAAGTTAGAACAGCTCTTTTCAGCTACTCCAGAACGAGCCGCTGAGCTGCGACAAATCCTTAAAACTGAAGGTCGCCTGACTCCAGAATTGGTCTGGCCAAATCTCTCGTTTATCATCACAGCACGGGGCGGCACATCCAACTTCTATTTTGAGCGGTTCCCCAGTTACTTTGGTGATACGCCCGTCTTTGGCGGCATCTATGCCTCTTCAGAAAGCGCGTTTGGCACCTATTACGAATTCAACAACGACAACGCAATTTTGGCGATCGAAAATGCCTTCTACGAATTCATTCCTGAGGACCAGTGGCATGTAGACCAGCCAAAAACACTCTTAGCCGAAGAAGTCAAGCCACATGAGCGCTACCGCGTTTTGGTGACCAACTACAACGGGCTATATCGGTACGACATCGGCGATGTGGTTGAGGTTTTAGGCTTCCACGAAAAAGCGCCTCTGATCGCCTTTCGGCATCGATTAGGCGGGTTGCTTTCCTCAACAACCGAAAAAACAACAGAATTTCATGCCATTCAGGTCATGCAGCGGCTTCAGCAAGATTTCAAACTGTCGCTCGAAGACTTTTGCATCACGCTATCAGAGGATGAAATTCCAGCTCATTACCTGGTGAACATCGAACTCACGCCGAATTATATCCTTAGCAACCCGCAAGCGTTTCTGGAGCGATTTGATTCCAGGCTAAAGGAGATTCATCTTTCCTATGCCAACAAGCGTCCTGACCAGGTTCCTGCTCCCCGACTGCGAATTTTAGCGCCGGGTAGCTTTGCCACACTGCGACAACGCCTGATGCAGCGCGGGATTACAGACTCGCAACTGAAACTGCCTCACATTACCGAAGACCGTCAGTTTCTTGCTGGACTCACGGTTGAGCAAGAGGTGCGATTGCCGGAAGAAACGGAATTAGAACTGGCACAAATTGCGGTCAAGTGAAAAAGCACTATTAGGTGTACGGGCGAAGCATTCGGCAAAAGAATTGTGCTTCAGTTGCAAGGATTCTGACCGAATGCTTCGCCCCTACCGATACTGCTACTCCACAGACGGGTTTAGTATCAAGTTTCAGCTTGGATAATCTGAGTGAGTCTAACCCCTCCAACCAGTATTGTTGAGTAATAACTGCGACTTCTTTGAGAAGCCGCAGATCTCTATTGTGAGCTTAGAAACTCACGTTACTGGATGTCTGCGATCGCCACGTAGCGCAGCAAGATTCGCAAGACCTCACCGGGGTTGAGCGTCAGCCGGAGTTCTGAGTCGGAGGGGAAAATCTCTGGACTCCACAAGCCGACCTCGGCGTAGCGCAGGTGGTGTAACTGGTGAATCGTGTTTTGTACGAGCGTGGGTGAACCGATCAGCAAGTGGCGAATCGGTTCCCGGTTGGGATAGCGCAGGGGCAAGGGCTGGAGCTGTGGCGTGGAAACGGGCACAGGAGTCTGTTGCAGCAGGGTAGGTGCTGCGGCACGGGTGATTAAGTTGACGGTCATGAGTTTTCCTTTGAAACGACGGGGAGGAAAACCCAAAAATTCAGCCACCCCAAAACGTCATGACAAGCTGGAGCGGCTGAAAATAGGGATAAAATACCTTCAGCCCCCAGACTGGCTCGAACAGTCGAAAGGGTCAGCTATCGAGAGTTGCTCCAACAACTTTCGGTAGCGCGACTAAATTTTTGGGTCTGCAACTTGCAGGGTTTCACGCTGGCAAAGCTGCATTGCAGAATTAAATCTTATCTCGGTAGGGTTAGTCAAGTATAAAAAATTTCAAAAGTTTATCGCGATTACAGCACTCGCAAAATGAACGGGTAGCGATAAGCCCGATCTAGTTGAGTAGCCGCATGAACGGCGACAATAATCAGCATCACCCAACTCACAAACAAGGTTAGAAACAGCAGCGGTATACCTGTCCCAATAAGCGGTATGCCTATCCCAATAAAGGTTAACAGCAAAAAAAAGAAGATATAGACAGTAATGTTGATGCAAAAGTTAATTGCCTCTCTTGCATTTTGTTGCACGATTGAGTCATCCGAGAGAACCAAAACGGCGATCGGAATTAAGACTGGCAAAACGGCGACATTCAGGACCAAAGCACCATGACTAAGGGCTGACAATAGCTTACGTTTTTCTAAGTTGGTCATAGGTCGATGCGTAACACGCTGGGGTGATTCCGTAAGTTCGACAGAGGAATTACCTATCGCGGCGATTCTAAAAGTCCAGTTTTTAAGCGCTTTGCACCTTCAAAGCTAAACTTACCAAAATCACGGGGTGGGTTGATGCGGCGAGTTTACCCCTCAAGTGTAGCCGACCGTTTGCAAGGAGGCAGAAACTTTAGGGTGCGTGTGACGCATTCTCCAAACATTAACTAAGCTTCCTGAAAAGTTGTTTCTATCCTTCTGTAGAGAAGACGATTTGAAAATAAGTGCGATCGCTTATACCTAGACCTTCCGCCCCCTTGCGGGGAATGAGGTTTGAAACTAGAGCGCAAGGGAGCCTTCAAGTCAAGGGAGATAATGTTTCCGTCCCCTTGCGGGGAATGGGGTTTGAAACCCAATAGATCAAGCTACTGCCAGCGACGTGCAGTCCTACAGTTTCCGTCCCCTTGCGGGGAATGGGGTTTGAAACCCCTCGTCCAGGAAGCATTGCCCAGACTGGGTTTCAGCGGTCAAATCGACGCACCCCCAATTTGATGGTCAATAAGCAGATCTAATTGAGAATCAAGCCTGCTTAAATTCGTCGAAACCCTTATGGAGAGAGGGATCGACACACGTCAACGAGATTATACGGTTTTCGAGGTTCTGGGGGGGCGTCGATTTCCAACGCTGCACCTAACGCGCTTAGACTTTAATCGTCAAGCTTCGCAGGGTGAAATAGGGGAAGGGATAAAGAGGTTGGAATTGGCTCAATTTTTGTGATGATGGCGGTTAATCAAGAAAGGCAGAAGAGAGACAAATGGTCGCTAAAGTAAAGGTGATAGAGCTTGCACCTGAGCTTAAGCAAATTACCCTGCCGCTTAATCAGTCCCAGCTTCTCTAGTTTGGCGGCTACCTTCACTTGTGTAGTCTGACCATCCTTAATAATTTGGTCAAGTCCCTTGGACAAGTCCAGACAAGACTGTAAGGTAACTAAAAGGCTTTGCAGATGATCGCTGTATATGCCAGTCAGCGTAGGCGCTTCTTGCAAAAGCTGATCAAGAGTTACACTTCCTGTCCAGAGGTGATAGAGCGCCAGTTGCAGCAGGTAAGGGTGCCCTCCGACCATATCAATTAGCTCTTGAGCTGAATTAGAGGTTTCCCAGTTTAAGCCATACTTTTGAGCCAGGATTTGCACTTGTGATAAATTAAGCTCTGGTAGCTCAATGGGATACCCGATCATGTTGAGCGAAGATACGCTGAGCTGCGGAGAAATGTGAATATCAGTGGAGTGAACTATCACCAGTCGCAGCTTTTGCAAAACATTGGACTGTCTAGCTTCTTCGTGCCAGGATTGGAGCAGCATGAGAAACTCCCAGGCGAGTTTGGGATGCTCTGTCAGGATAAAATCAAAGTCGTTAAAGCTCAGGAGTAGAGGGGTGTTTAATTGACTCAGAAGATATCGTGTCCAGTAAAGCGTACAGCTCGCCTTGCTACCCGCTTCCTTTTGCCAATATTGGTTTAACCGGGGCTCTATCCCTAATTGCTGACTCACATGGATACAAAACCACCGAAGAAACCGATCCAGGCTAGAAAAGATGTCACTATCGGTTTGCTTAAAGTCCAGGTTAACCGTGTTGTAATTTAGGGTTTTAGCCTGGTTAATGATGCGAAGCAAAAGGGAACTTTTTCCCATTCTCTGGGAGGCTTTGATTCGCAATAAGCTTCCTGATTTGCCGATTTCTGCATAAGCTTTTGCTTGAATAGCAGGATGCTCAATGTAGAACTGGGAGTGAAGTCGTACTGCACCTCCAGGAAACTCTGGAATATCAGAAAGCACAGTTAGATTAGGATCAATCGCCTGCTTCAAATGCAACGGTTGCAGATTGAACCGCTGTTGCAATAAGGCGCGAAAGTTTTTCTTCTTAACGGGTTCTTTCAAGGCTTTGGAGAGCGATCGCCACAGTTGTGCGCCAATATCTCGGATATAGCTATAGTCATATCCAGCTTCACGGGCGATCGCAGGATATTCTTCCCCCAGCCAAGATCGCCGAAATACTAACTCCTGTGCAGCGGTTAAACTACCTGGAGGCAAAATTTGTTCTATTATCTCCAATGCTTCTTCAGCAGTCATCAGGGTTTACCTCTGACTATTACTGCTCAAGAATCTACCTCAAGTACGAGGGAAAAAGAAGCAAAGATAGTAAAGTTAAGCTCTAACTTAAGAAAAAGTACACAAGTTAAAGTGTGGGGAACGGCATTGCACCGTTCCCCGACAGGCATACAGACCCGTAGAAATCAGAAACTAGTTGAAGTCTACTAGCAGTACAAACTGCCGAAATCAAGATTTGTAGGTTAAAAAGGGCTAGGCACTAACTACCTTCTCAACCTACGAGTAAACCAAAACTAGCTGTCCAAGTTTTCCTGACGAGCATCTTCAAATCGCTCGTTCAATCCACCTGCAACAGTTTTCAACTGATCTTCGGACAGTTCTCCTTCAGGTTGAAGTCCTTTGTCCAGATTCTCTAGGCGAGCATCTTCAAACCGCTGTGTCAGTCCACCGGACACACCTTCTAGTTCTGTATCTGAAAGCTGCTCTTCTTTTTTGGGTTCTTGCTGACTCATTAGGATATGTCCTCCAGTTAGGGAAATGACTGGTGAGAGCTGCAATCAATTCAAGCTCTCTCATCACTTCTCTAGAGTAGCCCGAAACCCTCAAACACTGAAGGCTTGTGTGTTGGACAAATGTTGGCAAGATGTTGGATAAATGTTGGCAGAACGTTGGATCAGCTTTATCTCCTCTAGTTTCCTCACTTCTAATCCGTAATAATGTGGCTATCAAACTCGCACCAATCACCTCATGGCAGAAGTCTTACTCAGCGAATTAAGCAACGCCGACATTAACTGGATGATCGCTGCGGGTCGTCAAGAGCAGATCAACGCCGGAACTGTGCTTGTCCAGCTTTGCAGAGATCCAGAGGTGATTTACCTATTGCTAGATGGAGCGTTAACGATCGTAATTCCCAACGCTAAAAGTACTTCTACCGATCATGTTTTAACTGTTGCAGAGAGTGATTGTCAGGATCGAGAAATTACTCGTTTATCACGCGGCGAGATTGTGGGTGAAACATCCTTATTTGATCTATGTTTTATGCCAGCAATTGTTAAAGCAGATGTGAATTCGTTAGTACTGGCAATTCCTCGGCAACGGTTAATAGACAAACTAGAACAGGACATTAACTTTAGTACCCATTTTTATCGGGCGATCGCCCTGATGCTCTCTGAACGGCTGCGGCAAATCTTCGAGATGCCAGGTCAGGTGCAAGCCATCACCGAACAACCGATGAAAGAAGCTCTCTTTGTGTTTGGAGAACTTCGAGACAGCGATGCAGACTGGTTGGTTGCTGTGGGTGAAATCAAAAGCCTTTCCCCGAATGAAGTCTTACTCCAGGCAGGTAGACCCGTTGAGGCGCTGTATTTCATTCTGGATGGTCTTCTATTGATTTCCTCTCCCGAAGGAGATTATAACCCTCTCACCCTTTGCTTTAAAAGTCAGGGAAAGGCTCCTCGCGAGAAGGCGATCGCTAACCTAACTCGGGGTGAAATTAGTGGCGCTAGCTCTTTTGTAGATTTTCGCCCCCCAGCGGTTACGGTTAGAGCGGTCAATCACTCTCTTGTTTTATCTATTCCTCGTCAGGTACTTGCTGTCAAACTTCAGCAAGACATGAGTTTTGCCTCTCGCTTTTACCGAGTCCTTGCCCTTCAGCTTTCCAACAGTCTACAAACCGTGATGAGTCGTCTGGGCTGCAATAAGAGCAACTACAGTCAGCATCAGGAGATGGATGAAGACGTTGAATATGAGGATGAGCTAGACCTTGATTCGTTGCAACAGGTTTCTCAAGGGGCGGCTCGATTTAACTGGATGTTGAAACGGTTGGGTGTAACTTAAAGCGAGTCACTGAACGGAGCCATCAAATAAAGCCATGAGTGAGCAGTCAAAAACCAGCATTTTTAGAAAAGAGTCCCTGGAGCGATTATCTTCTCCAGAGCAGTTGGATCAACTGATGCAAGTTGTTAGCCCTAAGAGTTGGCTACCTCTGGCATCTCTGGCTTCCTTGATGGCGTTGGCGCTGGTTTGGGGTTTCTTTGGACGGATTCCAATTACCGCAGTGGGTAAAGGAATCCTCGTTCACCCAACCCAATCCTCTAATGAACTAGTGGGATTAACCTATTTTGGTAGCGATGAAGCGAAGCAGATTCAACCTGGAATGGAGATTATGCTGGTGCCTGACACCATCGGCTCTGAACAAACCGACGGCTTGGTTGCTCGGATTAAATCTGTTTCAGAACCATCTGTCACCACTTTAGATGCGGCTCGTCAGTCCGGCATTACGGATCAAGAAAATTTAGTAGAAGTCGTTGCTGAACTGGAACCCGATCCTTCGACTGCAAGCGGCTATCGGTGGTCTTCTGCAAGAGGTACACGGTTAACGCTGGCTCCCGGAATGAGTGCGATCGCCCGCATCACCCTAGCAGAAAAAGCACCCATCACCTTTGTATTTCCATTTCTTGAGGTGTCTCACTGATGTTTATCAACCCTTTAGCCTCTCTGCAACAGTCACTAAAGGGGCAAAAGAGCCGAGTCAAAACACCCACAGTTTTACAGATGGAAGCCGTTGAGTGCGGGGCTGCGGCTTTAGGAATTGTCTTAGGCTATTACAACCGCATTGTGCCGCTGGCAGAGCTACGACAAGCCTGTGGTGTTTCGCGAGATGGGGTGACAGCCGCCAACGTCCTCAAGGCAGCCAGAAACTATGGCATGGTCGCCAAAGGCTTTAAGAAGTCGCTAGAAAGCCTGTCACAACTGCGTTTTCCTTTTATTGTTTTCTGGCATTTCAATCACTTTTTAGTGGTTGAGGGGTTTGACAAAGACCGAGTTTATCTCAATGATCCAGCCGTCGGACCTAGAAGGGTTTCCTATCAGGAATTTGATGAAGGATACACTGGGGTCGTTCTGGTGATGGAGCCGAGCGAAGAATTTCAGCCAGGGGGACAAAAACCCAGTCTCACTTTGGCATTAGGAAGCCGTCTCCGCAGTTCAGTTGGGGCATTGCTCTACTGCATCCTGGCAAGCTTTTTACTGGTGCTGCCAAGTCTAGTGATTCCTGCCTTTAGCCAGATTTTTGTGGACAATGTCCTGATGGGCAACCGACCCGAGTGGTTGCCCTACTTACTGTTTGGCATGATGATCACGATATGCCTTCAGGGCTTGCTTACTCTGTTGCAGCTACGGTATTTGCGTGGCTTAAAGATTAAGCTATCGGTGAGTTTATCCAGTCGGTTTGTCTGGCACGTTTTGCGTTTACCCGTTAGCTTTTATGCCCAGCGGTTTGCCGGAGAGATTAGCAACCGGATTCGACTCAACGATGATGTGGCGGATGTAATGTCGGGTCGTCTGACCATCACCGTAATCAGCGCCTTCATGGTGATCTTTTTTGCGATCGCCATGTTCCAATACGACGTTGTGTTAACTCTGATTGTGATTTTCTTTGCGGTTGTGAATGTACTCACTTTACAGTGGGTATCGCGTCAGCGCGTCGATGCAAACCTGCGACTGGTGCAGGAATACGGCAAAGCATCGGGAATTGCGATCGCAGGCTTACAGAGCATGGAAACGCTCAAAGCTTCTGGCTTAGAGTCAGACTTTTTTGCTCGTTGGGTGGGGTATTACACTAAGGCAATCAACGCTCAGCAAGAGTTAGGTTTAATCAACCGCGTTTTAGGATTACTGCCTACTCTCCTTTCGGCACTCACAGCAGCCTCACTCCTGATGATCGGTGGATGGCGCGTGATCAACGGCAGTTTAAGTATTGGTATGTTAGTCGCCTTCCAACTTCTGATGCAAAGCTTTCAGCAACCCGTCAATCGTCTCGTCCAATTTGGCAGCACTCTGCAAACCTTACAGGGGAACCTACAGCGCCTGGACGACGTATTAACTAACGAGGTTGATCCCCAGTTACAAGAACAAGATTCCCCCCCTCCCCCTTCATCCCTCATCCTTCATCCTTCACCCTTTTCTCCTCGTCTGCACGGTTACATTGATCTAAAAGACCTTACCTTCGGCTACAGTCCGCTTGAACCGCCGCTGATTGAAAATTTCAACCTTTCTATTAAGCCGGGACAGCGAATTGCTTTCGTAGGAGGAAGTGGCTCTGGTAAGTCAACCCTCGCTAAAGTAATTGCTGGACTCTATGATGCTTGGTCAGGAGAAATCCGGTTTGACGGAGTTGCTAGAAATGATATTTCCCGTTCTGTACTCACCAATTCGATCGCAGTTGTAGAACAGGATATTCTCCTATTTGCAGGCACCATTCGCGAGAACTTAACCCTGTGGGATACCACAGTTCCCGATCGCGCCTTACATCGGGCTTGTCAGGATGCAGCAATTCATGAAGTGATCCTCTCAATTCCCGGTGGCTATGATGCTCAACTGTTGGAGGGTGCGGTGAATTTAAGTGGTGGACAGCGACAGCGGCTTGAGATTGCTAGAGCGCTGGTCAACAATCCGTCGATTCTAATTATGGATGAAGCCACCAGTGCCCTGGATACAGAAACCGAGAAAATGATTGACCAAAAATTGCGGCAGCGGGGCTGCACTTGTTTGATTGTGGCGCATCGGCTAAGCACCATTCGAGACTCTGACGAAATTATTGTTTTAGAACGCGGCAAGGTTGTGCAACGCGGTACCCATGAAGAACTGTGGCAACAACCTGGACATTATGCTCAACTCATTCGCAACGCGGAGGGTGCTTCATGAAGCTACAGCAGATTGACACAAGTTTGCACCAAATTACAGGCAATCAACCCCTGTTATTAAATGACCCTCAAACGGTTTGGCTGGTTCAGTCAGGCTCTTTGGCACTGTTTGCGGTGCCAATCAAAAATGGTGAGGCAGAGGGCGATCGCCACTACCTATTCAACATTTACCCCGGTGAAGCTCTTTTTGGCATTGCATCTCGTCCAGACTGTAACTCACTCGGCATGATCGCAGTTCCGCTCGAACCTACAGAGCTTCTGCCAATTCCATACCCTCCCACTCCCGTACTCTCCCAGTCTTCAATCCCCGATCCCCACTTCCTCCTCGACAACTGGATTCACAAACTTGGTCAAGTGGAGGGACTAACTCAGCCAAAGGCCGCTGGAATTACTCCTGATATGCAATACCTTTCCCTGATGGAAGGGCAAATATTTCAGCCTTCTCCCGACCAGGTCCTGTGGGTGAGAGTCCAGCAAGGAAAGATGCTCTGGTTGGGTCATTCAGACCTGGTTTTAGATCCAGAAACAGGCTGTTTTCCTATTGGAAATGGAGCCTGGTTAGAAGCAGCCGATCACCTTGAACTGTTTTCTAGAGGCACAGCCGAGGTTGAAAGTTGGGATGTTTTGCTAAAGGGGCTGGCTCAACTGCATCACTATTTTCTCTGTTCTGTTGAATTGATTGGAGAACACGAGACTCAGCAAACGTTAGCTCGATTTGAGGCAAGGCAGCAGCTTAACCGACAACTGACGCAGCAAGCGATCCATCAGCTTGCGTCAGTGTTACATCCTAGGACAGAGAGTTTTTTTGAGGCAGATACTCCTTTGTTAATTGCAGCAGGAGCAGTGGGTAAGGCACTGGGAGTAACTATTCAGCCACCTGCTAGATCGGAAGATCTGAAGCGATTAAAGGAACCTTTGGAGGCGATCGCCCGTTCTTCTCGCTTACGTTTGCGGCGAGTTTTGCTGCGAAACAACTGGTGGAAGATGGATAGCGGCCCACTTCTGGCTTACACCGTTGAGGATAAACGACCTATCGCACTGTTGCCCGTTGGAAATGCCCAGTACGAACTGTTTGATCCGGCATGGACAGGTTTAGCTGAAGCCGATGTTTCAACGACGAAGGGTTCTAAATCTGCCTCTGCTAGAGTTCCAGTCGATCAGTCTGTTGCACAGACTATCGATCCCGTTGCGTTTGTTTTCTACAGACCCTTGCCTGATGGCGTGTTGAATGCCATTAGTTTGCTCAAATTCACGTTGCAAGGGCGCACGTCCGATGTGATTGCGATTCTGCTGACGGGCGTAGCTGCAACGTTGTTAGGAATGCTGGTGCCACAGGCTACAGCCGTTTTGATTGATAACGCGATTCCCTACGGCAACTCAGGTTTACTGGTGCAGATTGGGTTAGGGCTACTAGCGGCCGCCTTTGGTGGGGCAAGCTTTCAACTGGCGCAGGCGATCGCCTCCATGCGAATTGAAACGTTATCCGATGCATCTCTACAGGCTGCTGTCTGGGATCGTCTACTCAAGCTAAAAACCTCCTTTTTTCGAGAATATTCCATCGGTGATTTAAACTCGCGCGTATCCGGCATTGGTGCAATCCGGCGCAAGCTTAGTGGTACTGCCCTACAAAGTATCTTTGCTGGGTTTTTCTCACTATTGAATTTGGGACTGTTGTTTTACTACAGCTCTAGATTGGCAACTCTGGCACTGGTGCTAGCCGCAGTGATTGTCACTTTTACCACCATTTCTGGTTCCCTAATCATTCGCAAAAATCGCCCTCTAATGGAGCTTGAAGGTGACCTTTTTGGGTTGATGGTGCAACTGATCAATGCGGTTCCTAAGCTGCGAATTGCCGGGGTTGAAGAACGCGCTTTTGCCCATTGGGGACAAAAATATGTAAAACAGCTTCAGCTTGTAGCCAGCACACAGCGTTTAGAGGACATGGTTGTGTTGTTCAACACGGTGTTGCCAACTCTCACGACAGTGATGCTATTTGGGTTAGCCAGCACGTTGATTGATCCAACTCAGTCTTTTGGCAGCGATAGTGGGCTATCAACCGGATCTTTTCTGGCGTTTAGCGTCGCGTTTGGCACGTTTATTGGAGGAGTCACCAGTCTCAGCAATACATTGATTGAAGTGCTGGATGTGATTCCCCTGTGGCAGCGATCGCAATCTATCCTAACTGCTGAACCCGAAATTGACCTCAACAAAGCTAACCCCGGACGGCTATCTGGCAACGTTCAAATTGACCATATATCCTTCCGCTATCGCGAAGATGGTCCCCTCAACCTTGATAGTGTCTGTATCTCTGCCCAACCAGGTGAATTTATTGCACTAGTCGGACCATCGGGCAGCGGCAAATCAACCGTCATGCGACTGTTGCTAGGCTTTGAAACGCCTATCTCTGGCACGATCTACTATGACGGACAAGATTTGATGGGACTGGATGTGATGGCCGTGCGCCGTCAGTTAGGTGTGGTGTTGCAAAATAGCCGAATTAACGCAGGCTCAATCTTTGAAAACATTGCCAGCGGTGCCCTAATTACCTTAGATGAAGCGTGGACTGCGGCGAAAATGAGTGGATTTGCAGAGGATATAAGAGCCATGCCCATGCAGATGCATACGCTTGTGAGTGAAGGTGGAACGAACCTCTCCGGTGGACAACGGCAACGACTGGTGATTGCCCGTGCATTAGCTTTAAAGCCTCAGATTTTACTGTTTGACGAAGCCACAAGCGCCTTGGATAATAAGACACAGGCGATCGTGAGTCAGAGCTTAGATCAACTCAAAGTTACTCGTGTTGTCATTGCTCATCGCCTCAGCACCATTCGTTATGCCGATCGCATTTATGTTATGCAAGCCGGACGAGTTGTACAACAGGGAAAATTTGAAGAACTAGCAAATCAGCCAGGATTGTTTGCTCAGTTGGCTCGTAGACAAACCGCTGAATGAATCAGAATTGCAATTGCACGGCAACGCACCGCTTCATTGCTGTATGCCGTGCTTTGTATTCCACTCAAGCAAGAACCGCTACATTAGACCAGCATGAGAATTCCCTGTGACGATGCAGTCTACTTGGAGCAATTCCCAAATAAACTGTTTCCTTTAATTCTCGGTTGTGTCGCAAAAACTGATGGGTGATAAGGTTGATAGGACTAACCTTGCCTTCTCCTCCTCCGATGTCTACTCCTGCTGTGTTTAAGTGGCGGCACTTTTTGCCGGAAA